>SLJO01000085.1 GCA_007135095.1 Bacteroidales bacterium
AGGGCAGACATGCGGCCAGATGACAAAAATAATTTACACTCAGGAATGAGGAAAACTTCCGGGAGACTGCACCCCGCATAAGAATATTTTGATAAATAAGGGTTATACCGGAAGCGGGACGCAAATTCTTAGTTTTGCTTTATTCAACAAACCAAAAGGTCGGTATTGTTCAGGGAGGATATTCAAATCAGGTGTCTGGAAAAAAAAGAAAGAAAAACCGGTTTTCGGCAATGATTTACCATGAAAAAGTATTAACTTAACTGAAGAAAAGTCTGAAATAGTGACAACCTTCGGTTGATTAACCAGACCGTCACATCTATGGAAACGCCGTAATATTACTTATGCCTGATTACAGTAAGTATATTAACCGGTATATGCGATTTAATAAATTCAGAAAGGAGATTTTATGAAAACGAAAGGACCCGGCAATGCACCGGGAAGCATAAATGAAATCAATAAAAGAATATTCGAGTTAAAGGACAGGATCGCTGGTGAGTCAGACAGGGATACGAAGGAGATAGTGGTATCAGCGGTAATGGAACTGGAAGAATACCGGAAACTGCTTCAGAATAAATCCGGCAACCCCGGACCTTGTAACAGCGCAGATCTTAGTGCTATGGAAGAGTCTGTATACAACGGGAACATGTCTTATGTGAAGACCTCTAAAAGTGCCGGAAATATTTTAGGGGCCATGAGATAAAGTATTTTGCAAACTCTGAAATACTGAATATGGATTTTGATCCGGTAGTTATCATCCCTGAATGTTATCGTTATACATGTCATATTTGCCTGGAGGCAGGGCGTTCCGCTGCCCTGAACTCCCCGTTGCCTTATAATGATACCCACTGTTCTCCTGCAGGATTTTCAGTAATGAAGCCCCCACCAGCCTTCGGCAGCCAAAATAACAAGAACAAACCATTGGGGTTTGACCCGCGGTCGATCTCACATGAGTAAAATACTGGATACGAATACATTGCTAAGGTAAAATAAAGATAATAAGTACGATAACCATAATTTATACGAATGAACCGTCCATGACAATATTTTCAATATTTTCACAAAATAACATGAAAATATTGTTATGGTAAGGTCCATAAGACCAATAATTTAATATAAATATTTACTTATGAACAGCAGATATTCATTAAACCTGGGAAAGCCCTTCGGTATCAAAGTTTCGGTACACTGGACATTTTCCCTGCTTATAGCCTGGATAGTTTTTATAACTGTCAGGCAGGGGCTGGGAACAACGCAGGTCCTGATGCATGTTTTTTTTATCCTTGTCCTCTTCCTGTGTGTTGTATTACACGAGTTCGGGCATTCACTTACAGCCATCAAACTGGGCGGAAAAGTAAAAAGCATAACCCTTCTTCCAATAGGAGGCATGGCCAATATTACAGAAATGCCGGAAAATCCCAGGGATGAATTTTTAATTTCCGCAGCAGGGCCTATGGTCAATATTGTAATTGCCGGCCTTTTATGGATATACCTGGGCTTGTTCCATACAGTAGATACCGATCAAATGGAGTTCACAACAATTACCTTCAGTAACTTTCCCGTGATTCTGCTTGCAGCAAACCTTTTTATAGTGGCTTTTAACCTGATTCCTGCATTTCCGATGGATGGCGGGCGCCTTTTCCGTTCGGCACTGGCAATGAAAATGAACCGGCTGAAGGCGACCAGGATAGCCAAGGATATTGGGCAAATATTTGCGGTTATGTTCATTTTTGCGGGACTGTTCTTTAATCCCTTTCTGATCATAATAGGTTTCTTTGTTTTCCTGGGAGCCAAGGGTGAATATGAGATGATGAGATACAAGGATATACTGAATAACTATACGGTAAAGGATATCCTGATGACTGACTATGAAAGGATGGATGAGAATGATTCACTGGAAGATGCTGCTGAAAAGCATGCCCATACCTCTAACCGGGGTTATGTAATAACCGCTGACGGGAAGTATGCCGGAATACTTACTAAAAACGCATTGATAAAAGGTCTGAGTGTTTACGGAAAAAAAGGCAGGATAAAGGATGTAATGAACGAAAATATCGAGTCGGTTAAGCCCGACATGACGCTTTTTGATGTTTATAAAAATATGCAATTGAACAAATATGATATGGTGCCGGTGAAAGAAAATGAAAAGTTTAAAGGAGTTCTGGATATTGAAAATATTAACGAGTTCTTTATGATACAAAGAGCCATGAATAACATCACATCTTGAAAACCGGGGGCCAGCAGGCGCCCCATTTGACTTAACTCATTTTTTGACCAGATAAAATCAAGCAATTATGGATCATATTACAGTTCACAAAATAAAGGAGCTGGCTCAGGTAAATGAGCCACAATGCATAAGTATTTTTATCCCCACGTACAGGGCGGGCATGGAGGTTAATGAAAAAATAGACCAGAAACACCTGAAAAACCAGGTGAAAAAGGTCAGGAATGAACTTGAAGTACTCGGGCTAAAAGAACGGGATATTGAGGGATTAATCAAGCCGATAAATGATCTTGTCGAAGACACAGGTTTCTGGAAACTGCAGTCTGACGGACTGGCAATTTTCAGAAACCGTGGCATGTTTGAGTACTATACCCTGCCTGTACTTTTTGAGCCTTTGGTTCACGTTGCAGATCATTTCTACCCTATGCCCCTGATACCCTACATTAATAATGGAATAAAATTCTATTTGCTTACAATCAGTCAGCGCGGAGTGAAATTTTTTGAAGGTTTTCCTCATCACATAAACGAGGTGGATGTTAAAGACCTGCTTCCTGAAAGACTCGAGGAAGTAGTTGGTTTTGATTTTGAGGAAAAACACCTCCAGTATCGCTCGGGCAGTGACGAGAGGGGGCGGGCAACATATCACGGCCATGGCATTGCAAGCCAGGAAACATATAAGGCAGAGATACTCAAATATTTCAGGGCTATTAACAACGGGATTATGGAGTTCCTGCACGATAAAAAGTTACCGCTTATACTTGCTGCCGTTGACTACCTTGTCCCGATTTACCGTGAAGCCAATAGTTACAAGTACCTGCATAAGGATTTCATTGCAGGGAATCCCGAACATGAAGATCCTGTGCTTTTGCACGAAAAATCCATAGACTTGCTAAGGGATAATATCGAAAGTGACAGAAAGGAGAAAGCCACAATTTTCGAACAGGCGCTTGCCGCTAAGAAAGCATCTTTTAAAGAGCAGGAGATCATTCCGGCAGCCATTACCGGGAGAATCGACACACTCTTTGTGCAAAAGGGTGCAACAATGTGGGGCATTTATGATAAAGAAAGCAACAGCATCCAGGAGAGGGACAAGGAAGCTGCCCATAGTAACTGCCTGCTGAATATGGCAGCAATGCATACAATTCTTAACAGCGGAAAGGTCTATTTGATGGAACCCGGAGAAATGCCGGAATCTTCTTCAAAACTAAACGCTATTTTCAGATATTAGAACAATAACCAGATATTCACCAAGGCACGCCGGTCCGGGCAAGGATACAGGGCACCGAAAAAACTATAATATTGAACAAATGAATCAATATTAGTGTTATCAATGAAAACAGTCCAGATATATAACGTTTACCAAAAATAAATCATAATGAGCAAACATTTTGCAAGTGCATACTGGGAAGGTTCCCTGGTAAAAGGAAGCGGAAAATTCAAACTGAAAACAACCGGCTACGAAGGTTCTGTTAATTTTTCCTCACGTTTTGAAGATGACAAAAGCGCCTCGAGTCCTGAAGAACTCATAGGGGCATCAATTGCAAGCTGCTTTTCAATGGCACTGGCCCATGCCCTTGATCAGGCCGGGCACAAGCCCGAAAAAATAGAAACAGAGGCTGAAGTGATCCTGGCAAAATCAGGAGACGGTTTTACAATTACCGAAATCCTGTTGACAACCAGGGGCAGGGTAAAGGATATCCAGAAGGAAAAGTTTCTTGAAATAGCAAATGACGCCAAAAAAAACTGCCCGGCATCAAGGGCTTTGCAGGGACCTGAAATAAGGCTTGAGGCGGAACTCGTTTAGATCATTCGGAACTTTTACCAGGCTTTAACGGAATAATTACTGTTAGCCGGGCATCCCGAATTCCTTAAAGGGCGCTGTCCGGCATAAGCAAGTCTTACCGCAATGTGGAATGATCACCTCAATCCATATCGCGGTTTTGATTTATAGCGGACTCTCACGGCGGCAGGAATGATTTTCACCTTAAGCAACGCCACCCCTTTAACAATTTCTCCATCCAGCTGCATATCCTGAGGGTTATTGAATGTGATTTCAGCTTTTTTTGTTTTAATTACCTTTATATACTGAAGGTTATCGATCTTGCCGAATACAAGCATTCTGACCAGCTGAAGGAAATGCCCGGCATGATAGGGTTTTATAATTATGATTTCAAATTCTCCGTCATCAGGTTCCCCAGCAGGATTTATTACTGCACCGGTACCAAATGACCGGGCATTTGCTATGACAAGCAGCTCTGCCCTGAATTTCTTATTCATGCCGGGAACGGCTATTTTAACAGAGAAGACCCTTCGTTTGGAAAAAAGCTCTTTGACCAGATGTTTACCATAGCCAAGCAACCCCTGAGATCCCTCCTTCTCAAAACGTTTGACTATGCGTGCATTAATACCGACATCACCAAGGTGAAAACAATAATGGCTGTTGTTGAACCCTATAGCATCAAGTGGTTTTGCATTTTCATGGAGTATAATATGCATTGCCTCGTCAAAATCGGAGGGAATGCCAAGATTATAGGCAAGCCCGTTGGCTGACCCGGCAGGAATGATGCCAAGCTCGGTTTTACTGCCGATCAGGGCGGCGGCAACCTGGTTTACCGTACCGTCACCGCCGGCGGCAACTGCTATATCAGGCTGGTATTCGAGAATCTTTTCCCGGATCCTTGTCTTGGGTTCGGACTTTTCTGTATAGTAAATTTCGCATTTACACTTATACTCTCCCGAAAGCCGGGATATATATGATTCGGTATCGGTTTTATTAATTGCCCTGGAAGTAGGGTTAATAATGAACAGAATTTTATTTATCATTTTCATGAATTGCTTAATCAGCTACAAATCAATTTTTTAAATGTCATACATTTAGGAACATACCCCGCAGTTACCTGTAAACCAATGTAATAAATCAAAGATCGGTTTGAGTGGAATAATATTTAACTCCTGAGTGGAATAATATTTGTTTATGAAGTAACAAAAATAATTCAAATGAAGATACTAAAACCTGTATACAGGGGAATAAAAAAACCCTTTAAAAGATTAAGGGTGTTTTTAAAACAAAAAGCCGGGTGGCTTGGGATACCAAAAATACTTCCATACAGGGGATTCGGCGACAATTCGGATATATTTGTCAAGGGCATGGTAATTGAGGATAAAGGCCTGGCTGAACCGGCAGACAGGCACAAGGTTTGGCAAAACACCCTGGCCATGATAAAAAGATTCGCCAGTGATGAGATACCCGGGGTCAGGGTTCAGGCCGAGTTTATGGGGATTTCACGGATTTCCGAGACAGACGATGACGGGTTTTTCTACTTCCATTTCAATGTTGATGAAATCTCAGATACAATATTAAAAGAACACTGGCATTCCGTAACATTTAAACTGCTGGACGAAATAGTAGAGGATCAGCCGGAAACAACTGCCGAAGGCTTAGTCAGGATAGTTTCCACACAGGAAAAACGGATTATCGTTTCAGATATCGACGACACCATCCTGATCTCACATTCAACCAGGACAATCCAGAAACTCAGGTTGATGTTGTTCAAGAATGCACTGACGAGACTGCCTTTTAAGGGCATTTCATCGTTTTACCAGGCGCTTGAGAAAGGGGAGAATAATAATTCATATTATCCATTCTTTTATGTATCCAGCAGCGAATGGAACCTGTATGATCTTTTGAAAAACTTTTTTGACCACAATAATATCCCGAAAGGTGTTTTTATGTTGAGAAAACTGGAGGACAGTATCTATAAATTCTGGAAATCCGGACAGGGGAACCATGAACACAAGTATGATAAAATCAAATTCCTGCTGGAATTTTACAAAAATCAAAATTTCATTTTAATTGGTGACAGCGGCCAGAAGGATCCGGAAATCTATGACAGGCTGGCGCACGAATTCCCGGGCAGGATAGAGGCCATTTATATCCGAAAGATTGGTTCAAAAGTTTATTTTAAAAATATTGAACAAGTGAATTCCAGGCTTGAAAAAGTTAACACATCTTACCTGCAGGTTGAGGATACACTGGATGCTGCAAAGCATGCCCTGAGCAACGGATATATTAATAAGGAGGTATTTGACGAGTATTCACGCCTTAAGGACCGGGATTCGGCAAGATATTAATGGACCACCGGAATTGTATTATCATCTATATTATTCCAGACAGCTTCTGCAAAAGAATTTTTACCTCGTCCACATTCCTTAATTTATACCTGGCGGCCGTTGGCCTCCCATGCGTACCGACCAGGATACCTATACCCTTATGGTAAAGTGTCCTGAACGCATCTTCATCGGTTACATCATCGCCGATATAAACAGGCAGTATTTCTGTATTTTCCCAGAGGTTCAAGCTGTCAAGTATCCACTGCACGGCTCTTCCCTTATGCCAGTCGACATCGGGTCTGATCTCAATTATCTTTTTCCCTTCACCCGTTTTAATTCCGGAGAACTCTTCGAGTAACCCGCCTGTTAAATTTTTAATCTCCTCCACGCTGCCTTCATCGGCATTCCTGTAATGCACTGCGATAGCATATCTTTTTCTTTCGACCTGAACCCCCGTGGGGCCATCAGAAAATCCGGAAAGCAATTTTTCTTCAATCCGGTCGAGAACAGGCAATAGTTTTTCCATTTTTTCCTGCTCCATCGCCAGTCCGCCGGGCCCCGAAATCCGGAATCCGTGACTGCCGGCATATATGACCTCATTTATGCCTACCCTTTTTTTCACATCATCCATATCCCTGCCGCTTACAATGGCGGTTGTGAATTGGGAGGCGCACTGTTTCAAAACCTTTTTCATATCATCCGAAATGGTTGCATCTTCAGGATGATCAACAATCTGGCTCAATGTTCCGTCGAAATCAAGGAAAAGAACAATGGTTTTACCTTTGGGGAATATGGCAGAGAAAGAACCTCTTTCAAACAGAAACGGAACAGAATCAACTTCCCTTGGCTCGATTTCCTTTTCCTTTACTTTAAACGATTCCTTGTTCATGTCCTTAAACTTTATGTTCGTATTGAATATTGGTTTAATACCATAATAATACAATACTTATGCCATAAAGGACAGGCAAATCATCATACCGGGCCGCAAGGGCTCACGCTTCCAGGTCGTATAGTTTTATCTTGTTGTAAAGGGTTTTCCGGTCGATATTCAAAAGCCTGGCAGCTTTGGACTTATTATTGTTGGTTTTTACCAGTGCATTCTGAATCACTTCTTTTTCGGTGATCAGTGTTGCTGATTTAAGGTCTGTTATATCATTTTCTATAATGCCGTTGTAGGCACCTTTTTTGTCTGAACCGGCAGAGTCAAACCTGATTTCATCGGGGAGCAGATCAGGTGTTACATAATCGTTTTTGGACAACAGCACAATACGCTTAATGACATTCTGAAGCTCACGAATATTGCCGTGCCATGAATAATTAATCAGCAATTCCCTGGTGGAATCGTCCACGTGCCTGACATTTTTATTAAAGTCCTGGTTAGCCTGCCTTATGAAATGATTGACAAAAGGCATAATATCCTCCTTGCGCTGCCTGAGCGGCGGAAGCAGGATCCTGAATCCGTTCAGCCGGTGATACAGGTCTTCCCTGAATTCTCCGGCTTTCACTTTTTTCATAAGGCTTTCGTTGGCGGCAGCTATTAACCTGACATCAACCTTAACGGATTTATTGTCACCAATCCTGCTTACAGCCTTTTCCTGCAATGCCCGCAATATCTTTACCTGGTTCTCATGCGGAAGGTTCCCTACCTCATCGAGAAAAAGGGTGCCTCCGTTTGCTTCCTGGAAATAACCGATCTTATCATTGACAGCACCCGTAAAGGCACCCCTTACATGCCCGAACAGTTCACTGTTCGCAAGTTCCCTGGGTATGGCTCCGCAATCAATGGGAATAAACGGCTTTTGACTCCGCTTACTGGCATAATGAATAGCCCGTGCAATATATTCCTTGCCGGAACCGGTTTCTCCTTCAATCATTACTGTGACTTCGGTGGGAGCAACAACTCCCACATGGTGCATGATCTCCTGCATCCTTTGATTGGTGCCGGTAATAAAATCTTTTCCGAAAGAAGTTTTTGTTATTTTGTCACTTCTGTTATCCAGAGCCCGTTTTATGATTGTCAGGACTTCTTCTGGCTGCATCGGTTTTGTAATATAATCATATGCTCCCGATTTGATAAGCTCAACAGCTTTTTTTATTTCTGCATAAGCAGTCATTATTATTACCGGGGTGGATGACTTTTTTGACTTTACATAACGCAGAATGGCAAGACCGTCATAATCGGGGAGCCGGAAATCGCACAATACAAGATCGAAATCATTATTATCGATTATATTTTTTGCGCTACTGCCGGAAAATGCAGTTTCTGTTAAAAATCCGTTTTGTTCAAGATATTTCTTCAGTATATTACATATATAGGCGTCGTCATCGACAATCAAAACCGAATACTTCTTTGACATATAAGTATATATTATGTTGAAATCTTTTTGTTAAGAACCAACCCTCTACAAAAATAACAAAAAGTATTTAAAAAGGTGAACCGCGTTTTTCCAAAAACCAGCAAATTGCACCCTGTTTAAGATGGAACTGACTTACGGCAAAACAGGTCAATTATGATTATCAAGTTAATAATAATTTATTAAAATGTTACTATGATTTTCCAGGTTAATTTATTTTTCAAAAAAGTGCGTTCGATTGCATAGCCGACAAGTCCAGCCCGGGTACCTGAGGCTTTAGCCAAACTGACATAAAGTCCTTCACATGAAGTACGGTTTCCCCAAAATTTGCATTCTGACCTGCTAAAACTTTAATAATCCCCAGTCCCTCATCGCCGCCTTTGTGCTTCGCCTGTGAAAGTGAGGAAAAAAACCCCATAAATGCAGTGATATTCTACATATATACCGGCTTATTTTGCATGCCTGCGAATAATGCGGGTCAATATCACGCGAAAACTCCGTTTAATTAAGATTGCAGACAATTGCCCGGCCGAATCCCGCCATGGAGAATAACATTAACTGCACAGGCTTTTATTATGGCATGAAATTGGCCTGTTATTGTCCGGTAATGATCCGTTATAATAAGCCGGCAACTGGCATTATTCAAACCCCAAATATTATGAAACTGATTTTTAAATTCAGCGAACTGGACAACACCAGGGTAAAAGAAGTAGGCGGAAAGAACGCATCACTGGGTGAAATGTTCAAAAAGCTGGACCCGAAAGGGATAAAGATACCAGATGGGTTTGCCAAAAGATCAGGAACGGACAGGAAATAACTGTTTCATGTGCCGATGGAAATACAGGGCAGATTTTTGAGGATATAATGAAATGGAAAGAGAAAGAGTTTGACCTCCCGTTCTGCCGCACGGTGGAAGAAGGTAAAAAAGTACAGGCAGTTATGGCCAAAAACGGGCTGAAGCGGGGAGAAAAGGACCTGGAAATATATGTAATGACTGAGATTCCAAGCAATGTAATACTGG
>SLJO01000095.1 GCA_007135095.1 Bacteroidales bacterium
ATGTAGTTAAACACCGACTTCCCGCTGGGTCTTGCAGACCGCTCAGTGTCATTCTATGGTTATACAGATGAAAAATAGCTGGTTGGGTAACTTCCGGATGCTGATGCCGGCAGAGGCAGATACATCGGTTGAAAGAATGAGAAGTGCAGGTTTTCGTCAGTTTATTCCTTTTGATAAATTTTCAGCCCCCTGTCAAATTCCTTAATTTCCTTCACCTGATCGAGCGGGAACTCTTCATGGCTCCCCAGCATTAGAAATGCACCTTTTCTCATCCTTTCACTAATTTTTCTGAAGAGGCTGACTGCCAGCTCTTTTTTAAAATACATGGCTGCCAGATTTTTGCAAAAGACCAGGTCAAACAGGCCCTGCGGCATTTCTTTCCTTATATCCTGCATGTCAAACTTTGCCAGGTTCCGGTAACTGCCTTTCAGGCACCAGCATGAATCTTTCCGGCGGAATGCCTTATCTGTCCATTCCGGGGGAACCTCTTTAAGCGAGCTTCTTTTGTAACAGGCCAGTGCAGCCCTTTTCAGAAGGTACCCATCGGCATCGGTGGCTATAAGTTCCAAAGAGGTGTCCGGAAAGGACGGCAAAATTTTCTCCTTCCATAATATGGCAAGACTGTATGGCTCTTCCCCTGATGCGCAACCGGCAGACCAGCATCGTGGTATGTATCCTCCGGCATTTGCCTTCAGAATGATTTCCGGCAGAAGCCCATTGCCAAGCTTTTCCCAGGTCTTACTATCTCTGAAAAACCTGGATATAGTTATTCGGGTCATCTGATCAACAACCTCCCATTCCTGAGGATTTTGCTGCAGATAAGACCTGTAATCGTCATAACTGTTCAGATGCAGATCCATCCTGCGTTTCCTTACACGCTTGCAAACCTGTTTGCGCACTTTTTTGAAGCCTTCGGGGCGCATATCGAGATTATGCAAAGCCCATTTCAAAAAAGCATCACAATTGTCCTGAAACTTTTCCATCACCAAAAAACTACGTTATGCCGGCCGGATATTTTAGCCAAATTCAGGTCCGCAGATCAGGAACTGATTTTCCGGTTTGCCCGGAAGGGGATTGGTTTCCAGGTACATTCTGACAAAACTGCGCTGTGTGACAAACCCCGTGGCTTCAAGCCATTTTATCAGCTCCACCTTGCTTCCGGGGATATCTACTACCACGGGCAGGCCGTTCAGAGATTCCAGTGCCCGGGAAATAAGTGCCCTTGCATCTTCAAAGCATGATGTATAAACCGGTCCGATCTGATGATAATTCCTTCCCGGTCTTGCCAGGGCAAACCCGGAAACACTGCCGTTTTCTTCCAGCATCCAGCTTTTATCGGGATTTGCGTTGACAAGGGAGTTAATGAGCCGGTCTCTTTTTGCACCAAAGACCATGCAATCCATGTCAATAATGTCGTGGAGGGCCCGGGGGGGGATTGCCACGGGAAGGGATCCCTGTTTTTCGCCAAGGAAATCATCGATTCCAGGGCTAATCATCCGGCAAATTGTATACTCATCCATGAATCCGAATTTGCCGTACACCGGCTGCCCTGCCGGGGTTGCATCGAGTTTAACTGCAGGGATGGATCCAAGCTGATCCAGCAGGTCACTCAGCAGGATTTTGCTTATTCCTCTTCCCCGGAACAACTTATCAACCAGCACCATTCCGATCCAGGCAACTTTATTCTCATAGATAATGGCAGTTGCCGTTCCTATTACCCTTTGTTGTGATACTGCCCCCAGGCATATATTCAAGGGATCTTCCACCAGCAGTTTCCAGTCATTTTCTGTCTGGTTCCATGATACCGATGAGGACAGGGACAGGCATCCGCCTATGTCATCAGTATTTAAAGTTCTTATCGTGAACCGGGGATCCATCTGCAAAAACTATTATGACAACCACCTGGCGATATTTTCAGAAACGAACCTGTCGTCATTCAGTTCGGGATACTGTGCATACACACGGTCGATTTCCTCCATTTGTCCGGGCGACAGCACTTCATTTTCATCAAGTGTCCACAGGCCCTCCAGGAGTCCCTGGCGGCGAAGCACTTCGTGAAGGCCGGTAATGCAACCGGCGAAATTATTTGCCGAATCGAAGAAGGCAGCGTTACTGTCGGTTATCTTTACATTAAGCGAAAGCAGCTGCTGCAAATCACCCCTGTAACCAGACTGCTGAATGCTTTCGAGTAAGGCTACGGCTGAGCGTGTCCATACTGCCCAGTGCCCCAGCAGTCCCCCGGCAATTCTTTTTCTGATCACTTTGTTTCCAACGGTAACCTGGTATTCGGTTAGCAGATCCACAAGGATATTGTCATCGTTTCCGGTATACAGGGCAATTTCATCTGACCGTCCCGACTCAGCAACGCCCCTTACAACATCCAGGGTCTGGTACCTGTTGAAAGGTGCTATTTTTATGGCAATCACGTTCTCAATAGCGGCAAAATCCCTCCAGAAATCAACATCCAGCCTGCGGCCTCCGACTGCGGGCTGCAGATAAAACCCCACCACCGGGATAATACCGGCAACCGTCCTGCAATGCTCAAGCAATTCCGCATTCGATGCCTTACTGAAAGCAGCAAGGCTCAGCAGTACCGCATGATAACCATTTTTCAGGGCCAGCTGTGCCTCACCTGACGCCTGATCTGTTTTCCCTATTACCCCGGCAATCCGGATTACCGGCTTGCCTGTGCGGGCAGAAAAGCTGTTGAATTCATCCCTGGCCAGTTCCAGCACCGGCTCATACAGGTTATGTTCAGGCTGCCGTATGGCAAACTGTGTGGTATGAACTGCCACTGCCACTCCTCCCGCACCTGCGTCCAGATAATACCGCATAAGTGCCCTTTGCCGCCGGGTATCCGGTTTGCGGTGCCTGTCCAGGGCAAGGGGAAGAGCCGGAATTACAACTCCCTTGTGCAGCGCACCGATAATATCCTCAGGTAATTCGCTGTAATGCATAAATCTGTTTTTTGGATTAATATTTTCCGTCACGAACCTCAAAACGGGTTGGTTTGCCCAGTATTTTACCGTTCTGATCAAGCCAATCGGCCGTCCACCTGATTACCTGGCTTACAGGGATCTTAGGCGGGTTTAACAAACTGAATGCCCTCGTTGAGTTACTTAAAAGTGCAGTTGGGGCTTCATTACCTTCGAAACTTACTTCCTTTCCGAAGAGTTTGCCGAATTCAAGAGCGACTTCCCTTACCGAAAGAATTTCAGGACCTGTTATATTCAGGATCCTGGCGGGACTTTCGGCATGCTCAATTGACCGCAGGACCAGGTCATTGGCATCTCCCTGCCAGATCACATTAAAATAGCCCATATCCAGATTAACCGGTTGTTTGTTTTTTACCCTGATGGCGATATCCACCAGGACACCATAGCGCAATTCAACTGAGTAATTGAGCCTTATAAGGGATACCGGCGTTTCGTTTGTGTGACTGCCGTACTCGAACATTCTCTCCCTTCCAAGGCATGACTGGGCATATTCCCCGACAGGATAAGGAGTATCTGTTTCAAGCGAGCCGCCGGATTCAACAGGAACCAGCGGATACACACAACCGGTGGAGAAGGCGGCGATCCTGGAATTTTTGAAGTGCCCTGCAACAAGGGCCGGCATATATGAGTTCACTGCCCAGGTGAGCGAGAGGTTATCGACAGAGCCGAATTTCATTCCTGCCAGGAAAAAAACATTCTTCAGCGGGGGCAGGCTTTTAATGAAAGTCATATCAAGCAGATCACCATGGATTGTTTCAATGCCGAAATCTTCAATCTGCTTGCGTTGCTCATCAGAATGGAAAAGGGATACGCCAACAAGCCGTTTCTTTACGCCGGCCCGGTCACAGGCCCTTTTTGCCATGCGGGCAAGGGAAGGACCAATTTTACCCCCTATCCCCAGAAAGATCAGGTCACCGTCAATCCTTTTAAACATTTCTGTGACCTCTTTGCCCGGAACAGATAACAGGTCCTCGAGCTGTTCCTCGTTAATAATTTTATCGGGATATTTATTCATTTTAATTCCTCCAGTTTATAATAATATTTTTATAGATGTTAACTGCCTGCTTTATTTTTGATATAAAACAATATTCATCCGTCTGATGGGCCATTTCCGGTTCACCCGGCCCCAGGATAATGGCCGGCACATTTTTATAATAATCCTGCAGAACCGAGCCATCTGTCAGATAGGGTAAAGCTTTGGCACGAAAAGACCGGATACCTTCTCCCTGGCACGTTGCGTATGCCAGTTGTACAAACGGATCATTCTCATTGCTGGAGACAGGGGGAAGATCGACCTGCTTTATAAGGGATATCTCATCACCCAGTTCCCTGCTTAACCTCTCAAACACTTCCTTATGATCTACAAAGGTAGTGGTTCTTAAATCAATTGTAAACTCAGCATGGTCGGGAACCGAGTTGAGATTTAGTCCCCCGTTGAATTTACCGACATTTATCGTCGGAAAACCAAGCAGAATATCTTCCCTGGCATTAAACCGGAAGTCCCCTGTTTTTAAAACAGCCCTGGCTGCTTTATATATTGCATTGATTCCAAGTTCCGGCATTGAGGAGTGTACCGTCTTCCCTTTTGCTACAGCTGTAAGGAATATGGCGCCTTTATGACCAATGGCCGGGATATTGGAGGTAGGTTCTCCGATTATAACTGCACTGGCTTTTCCCAGGTTTGGATACGTTTTTACCAGATCCCTGGCACCCTCACAACCCAGTTCTTCACCGGCGGTAAATATAAGGCGTATTCCGTTTTCAGGGAATTTTTCACGTGGTACATCAATCGCCGCGCATATCATGGCTGCCAGTCCCGATTTCATATCGCTGGAGCCGCGCCCGAATAATTTATCCCCCTCTGTCTTGCTGATAAAGGGATCGGTGGTCCATTGCCTGGCTCCCAGGGGGACAACGTCAAAATGACCCGACAGCACCAGCGGCATACCCTGTGGCGGGACACCTTTTTCTGCAATCAGATGCTTCCTGTTCTCCCCAAATCCGGAGTATTCAACACTGAAGCCATTACCTGAAAGCAGATCACCAATAAATTCAGCCAGTGGTGATTCATTACCCGGCGGGTTTATGGTGTTGAATGATATAAGTTTTTCGGTAAGTGATACTGCATCCATCCGATTTTCCTGTTTATTTTAAAAAGTGCCTATATAGGTAATAAGTGAGCGGTACATAAAATATACCATCAGGCTGATGCTGAAAAGCCCTGTCAACGCAACAATGTTTTGGCGTGGATTGTTGCGGTATTTCCCCATAATTTCCTTGCTGTTTGCCACCAGGAACAATCCAAGGCCTATAAGGGGGACTGCCAGAATGGAAGAAGCCTGGGCCATAATCAGGGCATAGATGACATTGCCCCTGAGAAAGACAGCTACCAGCATTCCGGTAATCAATATTATCATGGCGAATATTTTAGGCATTTTTTCATTCATTGACCTTCCCAGGCCAAGTCCGTCCGACATCAGTCCGCCGCCAATTATTGCATTTACCATGAGTGATGAAAAAGCCGCAGCACAAAGGCCGACGCTAAAGATAACCTTTGCGTAAGGACCAAAGAGGGATTCCAGCTGAAGTGCCATATCTGCTGCCGATGTAACAGTTATTCCCAGCGGATGCAATGATGAGGCTGAGGTAATTATAATCACGGCCGTTATGGAAGCAAGCATGATAATGCCAAAATAAGTGTCCCTCAGACTGCCCTTCAGGTTTTCTTTCTTCCACCCTTTATCCTGGGCCAGGTAGGAATGATACAAGGCACCGGCCAGGGAAAAGGATGTCCCCAGTAATGCGGCAAGTATGCCAAGCTGGTCCCTTTCAACCCGATGGGGAACAAACCCTTTTGCCAGGGGGGCTATTTCGGGGCTGGTAAGTATCAAATTTATAAAAAAAGAAATGATCATGATCAGGACAAGGACCATCATCAGTTTCTCAAGGATTTTATAAAGGTTCCTTGAACCAAACATCAGCAATAAGGCAAGAGGGGTGAAAATCAGGGGCCACACCCTTTCGTCAATCCCTGTAATCCCTTGCATCCCGATCCCGATTCCGAAGTTATTGCCGAACTGAAAGCTCAGCGAAGCAAGGAATGCAGCGGTTCCTATTGTAACGGCAAACCACTTTCCATATTTTTTGGAAATTGTCTGGAGCATAGAGGCACTGTTGGTCACGCCAAACCTTGCACTCATGGATGTGTAAGTGATCATGAAAATACATGCCAGCAACAAAACCCAGAGAAACATAAAGCCGTAGGCAGCGCCAATCTGCGATGATACGGTTATGCTGCCCGGACCCAGCACTACGGCGGCAATTATAATACCGGGGCCAAGGGCACTGATGATGCGTTGTATCTTTGTTCGCATGTGATATAAAATATTTAAACTGGCAACAGGGAACAATCAGGGTTAAGGGCAACTTTCCGGTTGACACAATTATGTAAAATTCAACTGCTGCAAAATGCCCAAAATTATCATATATTATACCTTTGTCAAATATTTTGGTAATAAAATAAGGTTTTGATTTCTGATCGTCATATATTTGATTCACTATACTTTTTCCGTGTGAAGCCCGGAAAGGTTAGGTTTGCTCACTTTTTTAACTTTACAGTAATGCCTGGTAAATTAATTAAGTCCTGTAACGGATTAACCCGAAATAAAAAAAATGAAAATGGCAAAGAAATCGCCGATTACCGGTTTTTATCAGTGGACTGTTGCAATTGCGCTGCTGGTTTTGTCTTCTGCCTGTAAAAGTGACGCTACTATGCTCTGCCAGGGATATTATTATTCAGAGGAGAAGGCCGGCGAGGTAATTGACGCCCTGCGCCGCGAATATACTGATGCTGCCCGGTGGGAAAGCCGGGCCGGCGCCATCCGGGAACTGATTCTCCGGGGGTCAGGGCTTGACAATATGCCTGTGAAAAATCCACTGAACCCCATTATTGGCAAAGCCCGGGTCTACAACGGTTACAAGGTGCAAAACGTGGCTTTTGAGAGTTTGCCCGGGGTATTTGTTACCGGCAGTTTATACACGCCCTCCGGGACATCCCGGGGTATACCCGGAATCCTGAGTCCGCATGGCCACTGGAATAATCCTGATAACTATGGCCGCTACCGTCCGGATGCCCAGAACAGGTTTGCCACCCTGGCACGGATGGGAGCAATGGTACTCGGATATGATATGGTAGGATACGGCCAGATGGCAGAACTCGGCTGGGAGCATGACCACCCGGAAGCATTGAGACTGCAGTTGTGGAACAGCATACGTGCGCTCGATTTCCTGTTGCTTATGGGTGCTGACCCTTCACGGATTGCAAGCACCGGGGCATCGGGTGGAGCCACCCAGACCTTCTTGCATACTGCTGTTGACGACCGGATAAAAGTATCCGTTCCCGTGGTGCAGGTATCAGCCCATTTTTTCGGGGGCTGCATATGCGAAAGCGGAATGCCAATACACAAGTCGGCCGACATTCAGACAAATAACGTAGAAATTGCTGCAATGGCAGCGCCCCGCCCCATGCTCCTTATCTCCGTGGGAGGAGACTGGACAAAGAACACCCCGGATATTGAATACCCTCATATCAAATATATTTACGAGCTGCTTGGGAAAGCAGATAAGGTGGAAAACGTCCATTTCGCCGACGAAGACCATGGCTATGAATACAATAAAAGAGCAGCCGTATATCCATTCCTGGCAAAGCATCTGATGCTCGACCCCGGCAGGGTGCTGAACCCTGATGGTTCTTACGATGAATCAGTGAATGTAATTGAAGAAAGGGTAAGCCTGTATCCCTTTGATGATCGATACCCGCTTCCTCACCACGCGATATTGAGCAACGATGATGTACTATGGGAATGATACTGACAAACGGGAAAATAGTCACCGCAGATAAGGCATTTTCTGTCGGTGAGGCAGTGGCAATCAGGGATGATAAGATTATTGCTGTGGGAACCAGTTCCCAGGTTGCAAGGTTCGGGGGCCCTGGAGTTAAAATCGTCGATTTAAAAGGGAGCACGGTAATTCCAGGCTTAATTGATGCACATCTGCACCCGGAAAGTGCATCAGTCAGCGAGCTTGACGGGGAGATCCCCGATCTGCACACCGAAGGTGAACTGCTTGGCTGGCTGAAGGATCAGGTTGCAATCAGCAGGAAGAATGAATGGATCATACATCCCAAGCTGTTTTTTACCCGCCTTAAGGAACTCAGAATGCCCTCAATTTCAGAACTTGACAGGATTGCTCCCCGGAATCCGGTATTCCTGAACGGCTCATTCGGGGGAATGATCAATACGGCAGCAATGAAGCTTTCCGGGATAACCGGCAATACCGGTCACCATGGCCTGACCAGGGATAAGAAAACAGGGTTCTTTACCGGTATAATACGCGCTTCCGCATTCCCGCTTTTAAAGCTTCCCCCGGACAAGAAACTGACCTTACAGGAGAAGCTTGATGCTCTTCATAATATGCTTAAGCGCTATAACAGGATGGGCATCACGAGCGTATGTTCCGGTGAAGGGGATTTTGATAATTACAGAATGTACCGCGAGCTTTATAACAAAAACAAGTTAACAGTGCGTGTCTTTCAGAATATTATCCTGGGAAAGGGTTCGGGCAAACCTGTTGCGTTGCTTTGTGATGAACTAAAAAGCTGCGGGTATGCCACTGGCTATGGTGACGAATGGGCAAGGATCGGATCAATAAAGATAATGCTTGACGGTGGAATCCTTACAGGTACTGCCTATATGAATGAACCATGGGGTGAGAGGGCATGCAAAGTTTTTGGCATTGACGACAAATCATACCGGGGCATCATAAATTACACATATGATGAGGTGCTTTCCATAGTGACCATGGCAAGTGAGATGAACTGGAAATTTGCAGCCCATTGCACAGGCAGCGGAAGTGTTGACATGCTACTGGATGTTTTTAATGAAGTGAACCGGATCAAGCCATTAAAAGAAAGAAGGTTTGCAATTATTCACGGAAACTTTTTCAGCCGCGATGCCATCAGGAGGATGAGCGAACTTGGGATTTATGCTGACATGCAGCCTGCATGGTTTTACAAGGATGCCGATGCCCTCAGGCTGATATTGGGTAAAAGGCGAACAGGTAGTTTTCATCCATACCGGTCGCTTATTGATGCAGGAGTGGTTATTAACGGGGGCTCAGACCATATGGTTAAATGGGATCCGGACATGTCGGTAAATCCGTTTAATCCGTTCCTGGGAATGTGGGCAATGATAACCCGTACCACCTCCCGTGAAAATGTAATTATGAAGGAACAGGCCGTCACAAGGGAGGAGGCACTGAAGATATACACAATCAATAATGCATATGCCTCTTTCGAGGAAGAGATTAAAGGCACGATTGAACCCGGGAAACTCGCCGATATGGTAGTATTGTCTGACGATATACTTACCTGTCCTGCAAACCGGATAATAAACATTCAAAGCGAAATGACCCTGGTTGGAGGTAAAATAGTTTATGATTCAGGAAAATTCCTCCAGGCCTGATGGATTTGGGTAACCCCCTTTTTCCTGTTTCATGGTCAGCTTTTCCCTTCTTCCCGAGAAACCTCAGTATTACAGGCATGGCTGCCGAAGCGCAGCATTTAAGGAATCTATTTGTAAATTAAATTGTTTTTTTGTTATTTTAGC
>SLJO01000178.1 GCA_007135095.1 Bacteroidales bacterium
AAAAAACGGGCCGGTGAAACTCAATCATCAGCCGAAGAGTATGATGGCCGGGAGATTTATGAAGAAATAATCGGGATGCAGAATCAGGTTGATCACAATAAGAACAAACTGAATTCCCTGAAAAAAGAGATCCTTGAACTGCAGCCCTGGGGAAACTTTTCTGTTGAAAGCATTAGTAAACTCGGGGAACATGGTATTTTCATGAAATTTTTTGTTTCTCCTGCCAGGAAGTATGATCCCCGGTGGGAGGAGCAATACACCATCGAGCAAATAAGTACGCACGGCGGACAGAAATATTTTGTTGTGATTTCGAGAGACAATGAAGAAGTCAGCATACTGGCCGAAGAAGTAAGTCTCCCGCAACGATCCCTTGAGTCGCTGAACCAGGAAAAGGTTAAGCTCCAAAAACAGATAGAAAGCGTAGAAAGCCGTTTTACCCATCTTGCAAACACCGGCCTTCCTTCATTAGAAATGTATAAAAACTCCCTTATCCAGAAACTTGAGTACGATAAGGCGGTTTATCATACTTCCCGTGAAGCCGAAAACCGCCTTATGATTCTCGAGGGATGGGTTCCGGCTGAATCAGCTGAAAATGTCAACAGTTTCCTCGACAGCACAGGCGCTGCCTATATTACTGCAGAACCCGCCGATGAAGACAGGGTTCCCATAATGTTGAAAAACAAGGGTTTTTCCGAAAAGTTTGAGAAACTTGGAGAACTGTATTCGCTGCCCAATTACAAGGAACTTGATATAACTCCGTTTTTTGCCCCGTTCTATGCCCTGTTCTTTGGCTTTTGCCTTGGCGATGTTGGTTATGGCATTCTTATGTCAGCCGGTGCCATTTTCGCAAGGAGCAGGATTGAGAAGGAATTCAGGCCCATGGCCGTGCTTGTTCTGTATCTCGGACTGGCTACCGTGCTGTTCGGGTTAATCAGCGGTGTCTTCTTCGGGATAAACCTGTATGGGACAAATCTGCCTGTTTACCGGCAGGTTTCAGTTATGCTCACCGAACGCGGAACTGATATAAATATGCTCCTGTTTTATCTGGCTATTCTCCTGGGTGGCATACAGATCATCTTTGGCATGATCCTTAAGGCTGTAAATGAGACAAGGCAGTTTGGCTGGAAATATGCCGTCGGAACCTACGGGTGGCTTACCCTTATTATCGGCAGCCTGCTTGTGTATCTTGTAAGTGCCGTCACCGGCATCTCCATGGAAGGACTCATGCCTGCCATGTATACTATATTGGTAATCAGTGGCATTATGATCCTTTTGCTGAACAACCTTTACAGGAATATCCTGACTAATTTCGGACTCGGTCTTTGGAATACCTATAATATGGCCACCGGCTTGCTTGGCGACCTTTTGAGCTATATACGACTTTTTGCCCTTGGCATCTCAAGTGCCATCCTTGGGTTTGTATTTAACAGCCTGGCAGTATCAATGAGCGGAAATATTCCTGTGGTCAGTGTTATCTTCATGATTATAATACTTATTTTCGGGCACGGAATCAACCTTTTCATGTCCGGGCTGGGTGCATTCGTGCATCCTATGCGCCTTACCTTTGTGGAATTTTACAAGAATGCAGGGTTCACTGGTGGCGGGACCAAATATAATCCTTTTAGAAAAATCAATTAAATAATAACTTTATTCACTTAACTTAATTTGTAAATTTTATGGAACCGATTATTTTAGCTTACATTGGCATTGGATTAATGATAGGACTCGCCGGTATCGGTAGTGCCTTTGGTGTATCTATGGGCGGAAACGCCTCTATAGGTGCCTTAAAAAAGAATGAGGATGCATTTGGTAGTTATATGGTACTTAGTGCATTGCCAGGTACCCAGGGTCTTTACGGATTCATGGGATATTTTGTTCTCACCGGATATACAGGCTATCTGCCATCAGATCTTAACTGGGAATCTGCAGCAGCTATTTTTGGAGTGGGATTCGCGCTGGGGATTGTCGGCCTGCTTTCGGCAATACGGCAGGGACAGGTTTGTGCCAATGGTATCGCTGCCATAGGCTCGGGTTACAATGTGTTCGGCAACACACTGATACTTGGGGTTTTCCCTGAACTGTATGCCATTATCGCTTTTGCTGCCACTTTCCTTGTGAGTACAGCGGTATAGTTGTCCTTATTGATATATAACCCGCTGATTATTTTCTTATCAGCGGGTTTTTGTGTGTATCCTGTTTGAGATGTCCTTAATTAAGATTAAATTGCATAGTAATTGAATCATCCTTTTTTATTGAAGGTTAAACAGACACTTTTTATTAGGGGTTCTTTTGGTTATATTTTTATTTTGAATAATGGCAACAACAATTAAATATATTTCCGACAGGCCGGTAAGGTGCGCATTGATTATCGTAGCAGCGGTTATGCTTATGTTTTCTGCCGGTTGCGACAGGGATGATAATATTCTGGTGGCTATTGTACGTTTTGAAACATTTGCACCCAAACAGGCTGTCCAGGGAGCAGAAACAGGAGGCCGGGTGCTTGCAAACAGGGATATTGATTTTGATGAATACGGGGTATGCTTCAGTACCAGGCCAAACCCCGGTATAGGCGACAGGATCGCATCAGGAACCAACCTGGAAACATCCTGGGTCCAGGAAAGTTATTCCATAGAATTTACGGCTACTATCACCGGGCTGACGGCAGGCACCAAATACTATATACGGGCATTCCTCACCACAAGGACAGGAACAGCCTACGGTGATGAGGTTGAGTTTACCCCCAACTGACCGATGGCGGCATGTTTGCCTGCCGGCTTTTTTAATCTTTCATTACAATCCGGCCATTTCTATCAGTTGCCTTACTGAGTGGATGGTTGAATAACTTTGATTCAGCAGGGCTTCTCTTTTATCCAGCTCACCAGTTTCAAAATTCATCCTGAAACGTCTCGCAATGATTTTTAAATATTCCTCCGGGTTTTCAGCTGTATCGCATAATGTCTCTAGTCCGGTATTTCTTACCATGGCTTTATCAGTAATACAGTATCGCCCCTTATAGAGTGCATTCAGTAATTTCAGCTTCATTCCGCTCACATTTCCGGCAGGTAACAGGTGAATTTGCGCATTCAGCATCAGGTTATCCATTTCCTCTTCATCAGGATTTGATATTAATTTCACATTACCTGCCGTGGCAGTAATTTTAAGGATTTTTGCTGATGGATTTTTACCGGCAATCATAAAAGGAACATTTATCAGGGGTGCTATCTTTTCCAATATGAACATTGCCATTTTTTCATTTTCGCAAACCGATAAATTGCCATGGTAGAGAACATAACTTCCACGGCCTGGTTTTGACCTGACTTTGCTGTTTTCATGAAAAGGCGGGATATGCTTTACCGCCCTGAATTTCCCGGGGTATCTTTCTCTGAAATAGGTTGTGTCATCTTTACTGAGGCAGGCAATTGCAAGGTTGGCGTTAAGATTTCTCTCATAATGGCAGAGCTTTATTGCTTCCAGGCCGAAATAAAGCCTGTCTCTGATATTGCCGGCATTCCTGAAGAGATTAGCATAGTATCCTGATTCTATATTATGCATTCTAACTATCAGAGTGCGCCCGGATAGTTCTTTCCTGCTTGCAGACATTGTGGTATGCATTCCCTCGTAAATAACCGGGTAGTTGTCACCGGCAAGGTTACCAATCAATTCCGGACTGACCCGTGTGGCAACAATGTATGGCTTACGACTGAAGAGATAGTTTGTTTTATTTTTTCTCCCATAGTAACTGACGTTGTAACATATTTTTTCCAGCATAGAATTTTTTTCCCTGCCATAGTGAAAACAGTGAAGATGAACTTTTATGCCTGCTTGAGTCAATGCCCTGATCTTATAAAACACGTCTATAACGCCCCCGTAATCGGGAGGATACGGTACATCAAAAGATATTATGTGAATGTGCTTATCGGGAGAACCGGGCATTGTTTCCTGTAGTCATGGTCAGCATGCTTTTCCCTGCCGGGGTTTTCCGTGAGGGATAATGTTAGCTTTCTATTCGATCATAATTATGGTTGCCGGATCATGGATCTGCAGGGTGAATGATTCGGTGAAGAACAATTGAACTTCCCTTTCGCTGTGAGATTCATAACCAATCGAAATATCCTGACCCAGTATAAGGTTGAGCTCCGAGGCTTTAGCCGGCACAAGGAAGGATTCCTTTATAAAGTGGCTTAGAATCACCTGCCCGCCGAGAAGTTGTTCCAGTTGAAATTTCAGGGGGTAACCCATGAAATGGGCTGATATTTTTTGCCATTTATCCGGGCTTACGATGAGTGAATAGGGTCCGTTGACTGCAGAGTCCGACAGGCTGGTAATGCCCATGGAAACCACCGAGAGAATGTCGTCAATCTGATCAGGGAATTCCAGTTTTTGTTCGGTATTGCAATCCCTCAATCCGGTGACCGAAGCTTCCGCAAGCCCGTAATATATTGTAGTATCCTCAAATTCAGCCAGCTTGATTGCTGCCTCCTCCATCGCACCAAGATCAATATCCTTTGCACCTCTTGTCAGGTTATCCAGTTCCCATGTGTCAAGGGTGAACATGATCCTTGGCTCAATTAACGGCTGCACCTTATGTATACCGTATACCACCCCCTTATTGTTCTGCTTGCCGGGAATATAAAGCCTTCCTGATGGTACGGCGGCATAATCCCACCCTTTGGGCTCCGATACTTCTATAAATTTTCTTGCCGAGAGGTGTGAAGTTAAAAACCGTTTTGCCTCCGATTTTATCTCCTCCCATGCTTCACCCGAAACAGGGGCCAGCTGCTGCTTTAAAATATCCATAATAAAGTATTTTTTTAAATTCTGCCAATTTCAAGGCTTGACGCTTTATCACCATCCTTATGATCATTATCCAAAAATAATTCTTCCCTGAGTTTCTCGTCCCACCCCGGCATATTTTTTCTAAGCCATTCTATGGTCATGCATGCATGCTCAATCTCCTCGTCCCTGTTATGTTCAAGAATTTTCTTCAGACTTTCGTTTTTTGTGGCATCAATTCTCTGATTGTACCAGTCAACCGCTTCCACTTCCTCCTTCAGACTGGACAGCGCTCTTGAAATATCCCTTACATGGGCACTTAGATCTTCAGCCGGTTCATGGTATCTGGACATGATATTTTGATTTTATCTTCAACAATTGTTAATTAATAACCTAAAATTAACCAACAAAAAGAAAAATAGCAAGAAATACCAGTAAAAATAGAGGAAAACAAGAGTTTGGGCTACCCGGCAAACAGTCACAGAGCCGGGCGCAAGGAGAGTAATTTTTATTATCCTCCTGCTGCAGCGCAAGTATAAATTTCCTGATTAAGCCTGATTTTTAATCCTGCCAGCACTTTTATGGATTTTCTCTATTGCGTTTGCAATATCATCCATATCAGATTTTCCTGCAATCAGCAGGTTATGAAATAACCAAACCGCCTCTTCACAAAGCTGGTCATTCATCGGACACTGGTTATTTTCAAGGTAATTATTATAGTCAAGCCTGTCGCTGGAATACATTAACCTGAAATTTTTTGTTTGAAATGCATGCGCCAGATACGGCATTTTATTCAAAGGGGTGTATCCCGACATATTTGGAATACCCTCGGCGCGGAGGGCCCTCTGAAAATCTCTTACCGGCAGTCCATTAAATTCCTCTTTCTTATAACGGAAGGGGAATAAATGAAAGGCTGCCCTGGTAACATTATCATAAAGCCTGTAAGGCAGTATACCGGGAATATCAGTAATCCTGGATCTCAGGTACGCGGCATTTGCATTCCTTATAGTTGTTTGTGCGTCAAGCCTCTCCAGCTGGGCGAGAGCAATGGCTGCCTGGTATTCTGTTGTCCGCAGCTTTGTTCCCAGCATCAGTGTTCCGGCACCTACCTCGCCTACAATTGCTCCATAGGGATTTCCGTAGTTGTGAAATGAATAGCACCTGTCCATGAAGGCATCATCGTCGCTCACAATTCCTCCGCCTTCTCCCATGGGGATATTCTTTGAATTCTGGAAGCTGTAACAACCGGCATTGCCAAAAGTCCCGGTTTGTTTGTTATTAACTTCAGCAAGCCAGCTTTGACAGGCATCCTCAACCACAACCAGGTTATGCTTCCTGGCAATTGCCATAATGCTGACGATGTCGCACGGCAGACCCAGGATGTGGACCGGAAGAATTGCTTTTGTGCGGGATGTTATCTTAGCCTCGATTTTGGAGGGATCTATCTGGAATGTTTCCGGGTCGGTGTCAACAAAAACAGGCATTGCCCCGGTCATCAGTACTGCCTGAACAGTTGCGATAAAGGTATAGGGGGGGACGATCACCTCGTCACCACCGCCAATATCCAGCTGCGTAAGGGCCGTGATCAGGGCATTTGTGCCGTTCACGGTAACAAGGCAGCGTTTGGAGCCTACTGTTTCAGCCCATTTATTTTCAAATTCGGTAACCACGTCGGCACGTGACCATATACCACTGCGCAAGGATTTCAGAACCCGTTCTTCGTCAGTAGCAGTATTCCAGTCCGGCCACGCAGGCCATGCTGCCGTCCTCACCGGCTGGCCGCCCAGCACTGCAGGCAGGGAGGAACTGCTCATGGTGTTGCCCGCAAAAGCAGGCGTCATACCCAGTGTGAGGGTTGCTCCAATTCCCGCGAGTGAATTTTTTTTAACAAATTCACGCCTCGAATATTTTTTTTTGACCATTTTGTAATGATTTTTTAATTATGGTTTCTGCTTGCTTATTCAGAGCAATATAATAATTAATTTCAAGTTTTATTCATAAATCTGCTCTGCCCCTGCCGTGCAAGGTTTCATCGTCGGGCAACTTCCCTGCCCTTATTTAGTATGATTTAAGGATTAATATCACTAAATTTAGGATTTTGAGATGTTTTGTACAATATTTTTGAATCACATGCTGTATTTGAAGCATGTCAATCCCTCATACAAAATATAATTAGTTGAAAAATAAATTGATTAACGATTTGTACACATGAAAATTAAATTGCCTGCTTATTTCAAACTGGTGATGATTCTTCTCGGAATAGTTCTGATTGTTGTTATAATGAGAGAAGCTAAAGTAATTCTTGCCCCGATAATGATTTCCGGCTTCTTTGCCATTCTTATAAGTCCTATTACAGCATGGCAGGAAAAAAAAGGCATCCCGCGTGTATTAGCCGTCATGATCAGTCTTATCGCCCTCATCGCGTTCGTTTCGGGTATATTCTATTTCTTTTATAACCAGATTCTTGGTTTTTCGGGTGATATTGCAGTACTTGAACGCAGGGTAAATGAACTTGTTGAGTCTATAAATGTTTTTGTTTCCGAGCACATTGATGGTGTTGTTCCCATTTCGGGTGAAAACATCAGGGAAACGATATTTCAGCAAATTTATGCCAATTTCGATGCCTTGACAAAAGGCATTATTGCAACTGCCGGCACATTGACCATGGTGTTCATTATGCCGGTCTATATTTTTCTTTTCCTGTATTTCAGGGGGTTCCTTGCAGAGTTTTTTAAGCGGGCATTTTCTGATCAGTACAGCGATAAAGTCATCAATGTAATGAATAAGGTCAAGAGCGTTGTTCAGAATTATATAGTGGGCATGTTCATCGTTATTTGCATTCTGGCAGTACTCAACAGCATTGCCCTGTTCAGCCTGGGAATAAAACACGCCCTTCTTTTTGCGGTTTTCGCTGCATTTCTGAATGTAATACCCTTTCTCGGTCCGTTCATTGGCGCAACCCTGCCCATTACATTTGCCCTCCTTACCAAAGATTCACTCTGGTATCCCTTTGGTGTTTTCCTGTCATTTTATGTCATCCAGCTTATGGAAAGTAATATTTTTACCCCCGGCATTGTAGGCGGCCGGGTTTCCATGAATCCCCTGATGACCATCATTACACTTTTTGTCGGATATTTTATCTGGGGAATCGTCGGTATGATCCTGTTTATTCCCGGCATGGCGGTTATGAAAGTTATTTTCGATGAGATTGAAGGAATGGAGCCCTACGGCTTCCTTCTGGGCAAGCTGAAGCACGGCCCGGAAGATCCCGATGAAACTCAGGAGCCCAGGCTTTTAACGGAAATTAAACAGCGGCTTAAGTTTTAAATGAAAAATTTACCGGCCTATGAACAGTATCGTGCTGTAAGTCGGTATCCCGCCGGGTTGCTTCCCCATATGATTTTATCACTGGGACTTTCTGTTTGGGAGCAGTAAAAATTAAAGATTCCTTATACGGGTAATCCTATGGAGGGAGGATTAATTATTTTATCTTTGAATATCCAAAAATGGCCTCCGGACGGCTTGCAATAAATAATGACATTGAAAATAAAAAAAATTTCAGTTTTTTGCGGGACACACTACGGCAATAACGGTATATACAGGCAGCAGGCCCTGTTGCTCGGCAGGAGGCTGGCCGGGCGGAAAATAGGTCTTGTTTACGGCGGGGCCAGGGTGGGACTGATGGGGGCAGTTGCAGATGGAGCCCTTGATGCCGGGGGGCAGGTCACCGGGGTGTTTCCAGGTTTTCTGGAAGATCTTGAAATTGCCCATAAAGGGCTTTCCGAACTCATAATTGTAGACAGCATGCATGCAAGGAAAACCCGCATGAATGAACTTTGTGACGGAGCAATAGCATTACCCGGCGGATACGGTACACTTGAAGAGCTGTTTGAGATGCTTACCTGGGCTCAGCTGGGATTGCACAGTAAACCGGTGGCTATTTTAAACACAGCCGGATATTATGACGGACTTCTGGAATTAATCCATAAAATGGTTAATATTGGCTTTTTAAAGGAGAAAACCCGTCAGATGCTTCTGGTTGATGACGAAATTGATGTGATTCTTGACAGGATGGAAGCCTATGATGCTCCCGGGGTGGAAAAATGGATCTCAGAAGATGAGCTCTGAATGTAATAATTCAAGAATATGATAAATTATTTTAAGGAATCATTTCGCAGAAAGCAGGCAAGAAGGTATACAAGGGAGTATCCTGCAACTGTTAATAACTATGAACTTGAAAAAGACGGAACAGTCAGGTTTGCCAACTGGGACAACCCACTTGTTCCTGAAATTAAAATAAACCAGGCTGCCGTTGACTTTTACCGGAAGTATATCAGCAAGGGCGACATGGTTATTGATATTGGCACCAACATTGGCGACACTACTGTTCCGATGGCACTGGCAGCCGGGAGCGGAGGACTGACTATCGGCTTTGACCCCAATCCTGTTGTTTTCAAAATTCTGGAGATTAACGCTTCCCTTAACAGGGAAAAAACCAATATAGTGCCGTATCGTTATGCCATAACTACCCGGCAAGAGGAGTTTTATTTTATTTCATCGGAGGCTTCCTTTTCCAACGGAGCTATTTCCCAAACCAGGGAAAGCAACCATGGCCGCTTCATATATCCGGAAAAAGTGAGGGGGGTGAACCTTATGGAATTTTTAAATGAGAATCATGCATCGTGGCTTCCCAGGCTGAGTTTTATCAAGGTTGATGCAGAAGGATACGACAAGGAGATCATAAAGTCGATTTCTCCGCTAATTGAAAAATACAGGCCCGTGCTGGTCACAGAAAGCTTCGGGGACAGCCCTGCGGGTGAAAAACATGAGTTGTACGACGTAATTCACAGGAACCGGTACAGAATTTTTTACTTTTCTGATTTTGATGTTGAAGCCGGAACAACTGAACTAAAAAGCAGGGATGATATTTTAAGGTGGAAAGAAACTGTTAACCTGGTTTCAATTCCTGAATAGATAAACAATTTTTATAAGTCCTGATATTTAAGAACCAGGGTTTTTAACCAATACGGAATTCCGGAATGAGTAAAAATCATAAAAGAGTCAGGGTGCTGCTGTCCAGAATGTTTCCCGCAAACGGGATAGACCTGCTCAGAAATGAGGGTTTCGAGGTTACAATCTGGGAAAGCGAAAGACCAATGACCCAGGAGGAGCTGATTGAAAAATCACAGTCGCATACTGCCCTTTTCAGCACTTTGTCGGAAAAAATAGATGCATTGTTCCTGGAGCGGTGCAGCCATCTTGATATAATATCCCAGTTTGGAGTTGGCTATGACAACATCGATATTGACAGGGCCACAAAAGCAGGAATACCCGTGGGGAACACTCCTGATGTGCTTAGTGGTGCCACGGCTGATGTTGGATTCGGGCTGATGATAAATGTATCAAGAAAGATGTTTTACCTGCATAAGTCCATCGCCCGGGGAGAATGGAAATACTTCAGGCCAAATGCCAACCTGGGAATTGAACTCGGGGATAAAACACTGGGGATATACGGTCTTGGGAGGATAGGCGCAGAAATGGCCCGAAGATGCAAGGGCGCCTATAATATGAAAATAATATACCATAACCGCTCCCGGAATCTGAAGGCTGAAAGGGAGTTTGAAGCCAGATACGTAGGCTTTGATGAACTTCTGGAACTCAGTGATGTGATAAGCGTGCATACAAGCCTGAATGAGGAAACCGCCGGAAGGTTTGATAAAACGGCTTTTGAGAAAATGAAATCAACGGCTATTTTCATCAATACAGCAAGGGGGCTGATTCATAATGAAAAAGATCTTGCCTGGGCACTCGAAAACGGAATTATCTGGGGTGCCGGACTTGATGTTACCAGCCCCGAGCCAATGGATCCTGGTAATCCCCTGCTTTCAAGGGAGAATGTTGCTGTACTGCCGCATATCGGATCTGCCACAGTTGAAACAAGAGGCAAAATGGCGGAACTTGCAGCCATGAATATTATAGAGTTTTACAGGGGCAACAAGGTCCCCCATCTTGTCAATCCGGAGGTGCTGGCCGGATGATCTGCCGGAGCAGATCTGTTTGCCTGTGAGCAGGATCATGCCCGGGTAACACACCCGATCCAGCTAAAGCGCCGGTTCATCCCTTACTGTTTTAGTCATTTTTTCCAATTTTCAAGCAAATTAAATTATTATGAACAAAGCTGTTTTTTACCTTTTAACTTTACTATTATTCTTGTCTCTCCGGAATTCCGCAGGGCAGACACTTGACCAGGTGCTTGAAAAGCATTTCAGTGCCTCGGGCCAGGAACGGCTCAGTAAGGTCAGCACTGTCAAATCCAGTGGCAGGGCTGTACAGCTGGATATGGAAGTGCCCTTCAAGCAGGTCCAGAAACGCCCGAACATGATGTACCTGGAGCTTGACATCCATGGAAGCAAAATGATACAAGCCTTTGACGGAGAGCAGGGGTGGTCGGTGGAGCCGTGGATGACAAACCAGCCGCGAGTGCTGGCAGGACCCGAGCTCAGCAACCTTGAAAAAATGGCAAGCATTGACAGCGATCTTGTCAACTGGAGGGAAAAGGGTCATGAGCTTGAATATTCAGGGCTGGAGCAATCAGGGGGCAGGGAGTTTTATATACTCAGGCTCATCAAGGAACAAGGTGAGATTTACTGGTTCTTTATTGACTCCGGTTCATACCTTATTCATAAAATGGTTGCCTCGTCAAACTATGGAGGGATCGAGGTTAAAGGCGAAACAATTATGACCGATTACCGTGATATTGACGGAATCCTGGTACCCTTTATGATAGAGATGAGAATGGAAGGGGAAACACTTATGACCAACATTGTCGAGAAAATTGAATTTAATGTGCTAATTGAAGAAAAATATTTTTTCCCGCCTGCCAATCAGTGATTTTAATAAATGCTGAATTGGGTGGCATTCAAAATAACAGGCTGATTAATAACTTGTATGACCTGGCTATATGCGATTAGATAATCCGGACAAAGTGGATTTCACTCCCCTGACAGAAAGCCTGGAAGGTGATTTTTTCACAGATGCGGTTTGCCGGCTTATTTATGCCACAGATGCATCCTCCTACCGGGAAATTCCCCTTGCCGTATGTCGTCCGGCAGGAGAAAGAGATATTATAAGGGTTATAAGGTTTGCATCGGAAAACGGCCTGTCGGTTATCCCCCGCACAGCCGGAACCTCCCTTGCCGGCCAGGTCGTTGGCAACGGGATAATTATGGATGTGTCAAAGCACATGAACCAGGTTATCGGGCTGGACACAAGGGAGAAATGGGTAAGGGTTCAGCCCGGAGTGGTGCTCGATGAGCTCAACCAGTATCTCAGGCCTTCAGGATTGTTCTTTGCCCCTGAAACTTCCACCTCCAACAGGTGCATGATTGGCGGCATGCTGGGTAATAATGCATGCGGCGCCCATTCGCTGATTTACGGAAGCACGCGTGATCATACCCTGGAAGTCAGAGCCGTGCTGTCAGATGGAAGTGTCACAACTTTTTCCCCCCTGACAAAACATGAGTTCTTGGAAAAGTGTAAAGGGGGCAACCTGGAAAATAAAATATATAATCATATTTATAAGACCCTGTCGTCCGCTGAAATAAGGAGGGAGATTCAGGACGAATTTCCCGACCCCGCGGTGACAAGAAGAAATACCGGGTATGCTGTTGACCGGCTGATGGAAACCGCACCATTCATAAGTGGAGGGGAGGATTTTAATTTTTGCCGGATGATTGCAGGATCGGAAGGCACGCTTGCCTTCATAACAGAGATTAAACTGAACCTGGTACCACTGCCGCCCCCTGAAACAGCGGTCATATGTGTTCATTTTGAAACAAAAAAGGATGCTTTGCAGGCCAACCTGATTGCGCTGGAGTTCCAACCCGGTGCAGTGGAAATGATGGATAATATTATTCTCAGGCTCACCGGCGATAATATCGAACAAAAAAAGAACAGGTTTTTTGTAAAGGGTGATCCCGCCGCCATCCTGATAATTGAGTTTGCCCGTAACACAAAGCAGGAAATACTTGACCTTGCCCTTGGGATGGAAAAAAGGATGCGGGATGCCGGCTTCGGATACCACTTTCCGGTTATTTTCGGCAGCGACATTCAAAGGGTATGGAACCTCAGGAAAGCCGGGCTTGGCGTACTGGCCGGGATGAAGGGAGATGCCAAGCCTGTGTCACTGATTGAAGATACTTCTGTAAGCGTTTATGCCTTACCCGCATATATTGAAGAGATACAGGCTCTTCTTGATGCTTATGGCAGGGATGTTGTTTATCACGCCCATGTGGGTTCAGGTGAGCTGCATCTGCGCCCGGTTCTTAACCTTAAGGATCCTGCTGATGTTGAGCTTTTTTATAAAATAGGACATGATGTTGCCCGTATAGTAAAGAAATACCGGGGATCCCTTAGCGGTGAACATGGAGACGGCCGGCTCAGGGCTGAATTCATACCAATAGTGCTCGGCGAAAAGAATTACAATCTTTTACGGGAAATCAAACAGGTATGGGATCCTTCCAATGTTCTCAATCCGGGGAAGATTACCGGTGCACCCAGGATGAACACATCTTTGCGGTATATTCCCGGCCGCCCGGTAAGGGAGATTGAGACTGTATTTGATTTTTCTTCATGGGGAGGGATCGTGAGGTTTGCCGAACAGTGCAACGGATCAGGCGATTGCCGGAAGTCAGAGTTGATAGGGGGAACCATGTGTCCAAGCTTCATGGCCACCCGTGATGAGCACACCACAACCAGGGCAAGGGCCAACCTGCTCAGGGAGTTTCTGACCAACTCAGATAAGACCAACCCCTTCGATCATAAAGAGATATATGATATTCTTGATCTTTGCCTCTCATGCAAGGGATGCAAATCGGAATGCCCTTCAAATGTTGATATGGCTAAGCTGAAGGCAGAATTCCTGCAGCACTGGTATGATGCAAACGGTATTCCATTCAGGGCAAGGATGGTTGCCCATATTACAGTTATAAACCGGCTTGGAGCCTTGTTCCCCGGCTTGTTCAATGCGGTAACCAAGAGCAGGGTTTTTTCACCGCTTATCAAAAAGATGACCGGATTTGCTCCTGAAAGAAGCATTCCTTCTTTATACAGGTTCACACTCAGGAAATGGGCCGGAAAGAACCTGTACGGGCTTAATGCAAACAGCGGCAATAATGGGAAGGTGATCCTTTTTGCCGATGAGTTTACTGAGTATAACGATACATTAACCGGAATTAAAACAATTAAATTGCTTGCCAGGCTTGGGTACCGGATTGAACTTATCAGGCATGAGCAGAGTGGGAGGACATTTATATCCAAGGGTTTTTTACGCAGGGCCAGGGAAATTGCCCGTAAAAATATTGAATTGTTCGACAGGGCCACAGCTGAGGGTATTAACGTAGTTGGCATCGAGCCATCAGCCGTGCTGACATTCAGGGATGAATACCCTGATCTTGCGGCAGGGGAAATGTTTTCTGCAGCCAAACGGGTGGCTGGTCTGGTACTGATGATCGATGAATTCATCAGCAGGGAAGCAGCTTCAGGGAGAATAACATCAGCACAGTTTACCAGGGAATCAAAAAACATCCTTCTTCACGGTCACTGCCAGCAAAAGGCAATTGCCTCAACCGATGCCACTATCAGGATGCTGACACTGCCTCTTAATTACAGGGTTACAGAGATCAGGTCGGGATGTTGCGGTATGGCGGGGTCATTCGGCTATGAAAAGGAACATTACGAACTTTCGTTGAAGGTGGGGGAGCTGGTATTGTTTCCCGAAGTCAGGAATGCACCCGCTGATACGGCAATTGCTGCACCCGGCACCAGCTGCCGTCAGCATATCCGTGACGGCACGGGCAGGAAAGCCATTCATCCGGTGGAACTGCTCTTTGATGCACTCCTCTGAAGAACTGTTGTCAAACATAATAAGAGTGATGATTTAAGGGTTTATAATGATTTTTATCTTATTGCATTTCCCCGGCAAATGTTAGTTTTGTTTATTCCATAGATAAGCAAAGGATGAACACCTACCTTACAGTTATACTGAGTTACTTTTTATTCATTATACTTGTATCTCTTTTCACCAAACGGATTGCCAGCAGATCGGCGGCTGATTTTCTTGTTGCCGGCAGGAACCTGGGACTGGTCGCATGTGCTGTAGTCGTGGCTTCCGAGTGGCTTGGTGGCATGAGCACCATCGGCGTGAGTGAAAAGGCCTTTACCACCGGTACCATGCAGCCTGTACTCTATAATATATCCACAGCAGCGGGCATGATAATAATCGGGTTTACGGTGGCCCGGTACTACCGTGAAAAAAATGTACACACCGTCAGTGAAATGCTGGAGAACCTGTTTGGCAAAGGGGTTAGAAGCGTTTCAGCAATAGCCTTTCTCGCGGCATATATCACCCTTTCCTATGTCCAGCTTCAAACCTGCGCAAGTGTTCTGGGGCCGTTGTTCGGGATAAGCTGGATCAACGCAGTGCTTATTTCATCCATTGTAATTACTGCCTATACTTACGTGGGCGGCATGCATGCCCTGGCTATCACGGGAATAATTCATGTTGGCGCCATGTTTCTGGGTACAGGAATAGCCCTTGTTGTGGGACTCAACAAAATAAGTGGTTTCGAATCCCTGTCCGTCCGGCTCATTGAGCTGGGCTCTCCGGTGAACTGGTATAATCCCTTCAGCGGCGGAATATCCTATGCACTAAGCCTGGTTGTCGGGGGCGTTCTCGGGGGCATGGCGGGCCAGGCCAGCATTCAGCCCATATTTGCAGCGCGAAGCATAAAAACCGCAAGAAATGCAGCTGTTCTCTCCAGTTTGATCATTGCCCCGTTTGGCATAATGGTGGCATTGCTGGGATTAATTGCCAAAACGGGATTTTTCATTGATGCACAGGCTGTTGTTAATCCCAAAATGGTATTGCCGATGCTGATGACAACCCCCGGCTTTATTCACCCCGTATTGGGAGGAATTGCCCTGGCAGGCATTCTCGCGGCCATACTATCGACAGTCGGGCCTGTTAATTTTGCCGTGGTTACTATTGCCACAAAGGATATTTACCATAGCCTGATAAATAAAACGGCCATAGACAGTAAAATTGTATCCACTGCACGCAGGCTGGTGATACTGGTGAACCTGGTTACTGTTCCGCTCGCCATATTCATTCATGGGGCCATCCTTGATGCTGCATATGTTTCCTATGCAATCAGGGCAATAGGCGCCATTGTAATTATGCTGGGTATATACAGGCGTGGATGGATAAGCAATCACGGGGTAAGATGGGCCTTTGCCGGAGGCACAGCATCAGTGCTGCTTGCGGTAGCAGGAAACAAGCTTTCATGGTTCACCGTTGAGGAAACTTTTGTGGGGGTGGGCTCTGCAGTCGTGTTTATAATTGCCGGAAATCTATGGTCAAGGTTTAAAAAAAGAGCATAAGACCCATGATTTAATAAAAATTCACTTATAAAAAACCTGTTTTTTATGGATTTGCCTCTGAAAGGATTAACAGTGACCGAACTGGCAAATGTACTTGCCGGTCCGAGTGTCGGAATGTTTTTGGCAGAAATGGGCGCCACCGTGATTAAGGTGGAGAATGTGAGGTCGTGCGGAGATGTGACAAGGCACTGGAAATTACCAACCGAAGATCCTGATACCGACATATCCGGTTACTTTTCCTCGGTAAACTGGGGAAAAAAGTCGGTTGCCCTTGACATAGCGCAGGATGAAGGACTTGAGATTGTTTACAGGCTTGTTGAGAAAAGCGACATTGTTCTTTCAAGCTATAAACCCGGAGATGCTGAAAAGCTGAAAGTAGACTATCCTGAGCTTAGGAAAATAAATGAAAAGGTTATCTATGCCCATGTTACGGGATATGGAATGAATAACCCCAGGGCAGGATATGATGCTATCATCCAGGCCGAAAGCGGATTTACATACATGAACGGGGAACCGGGCGGCATACCCACCAAGATGCCTGTGGCCCTGATGGATGTACTTGCTGCCCACCAGATCAAGGAGGCTGTCCTGCTGGCCCTGCTGGCCAGGGAAAGAGGCGGCTCAGGACAGTACATCGAAGCATCACTTCTCAAGTCCGGCATAGCCTCACTTGCCAACCAGGCTGCCAACTGGCTTGTCGGCAAGACCATCCCCGGGCGGATGGGTTCCGACCACCCCAATATCGTGCCTTACGGAACAATATTCACAACCGCAGATAAAAAGGAGATAGTGCTGGCAGTAGGTACTGACAAGCAGTTTGGGGAATTATGCAGGCTCCTTGGCAGGGAGGCGCTGGCAGAAGATCAGAGGTTCAGGAATAATTTCAACCGGGTAGTGAACAGCAATGAACTCAAGAAAGAGTTGCAGGAGCTTATCGGTTTCCATAACCGTGACAGTATCCTGAAATTACTTGCAGAACGGCGTGTTCCCGCCGGGGGTGTATTCAATATGCAGGAGGTATTCGAAACAGCCGGGGCACGGGAAATGCTGCTTGAATCGGAACTTGACACGGGCACTATCAGGGGAGTGAGCTCGGTTGCCTTCACAGGGCGGGAAGCAGGAACACGGAAAATTACGCCGCCGCCACATTACGGTCAGCATAGCAGGGAGATTCTAATTCAAACACTTGGCTACGGAGACCGGCAGGTTGATTTGCTTCAGGATAAAAATATAATTTATGCACAAAAAAATAAAGTATAAAAAAGTACTGGCTGAAGGCAGCCGTATAACCATAGAGGCAATGGCAAGGGCAGGGGCAGATTCCTTTATCGGATATCCAATAACACCTGCCAACCTGCTTTACCAGTATGCAGGCAGGCGATTCCCCCTTATGCTGCCTGCGCCCGATGAAATTACCGCGCTGCAATGGATGTCAGGATTGTCTGCATGCGGGCATATTCCTGTCACTGCCACCTCATTTCCCGGCCTTGCCCTGATGCTGGAATCGGTCAATATGGCCTTTATGATGGAGCTGCCAATGGTGATCATCCTGGTGCAGCGACTGGGGCCGGCAACAGGCACTGCAACCTGTGGGGCACAGGGGGATATCTCCCTGCTCAGGGGATTTATATCGGGAGGACATCAGCTGCCGGTATTGTGCCCCGCCGATTTCACTGATTGCTGGGATCTCTCTGCCAGGGCAGTTTCGCTTTCCGTGGAGCTGCGGACCCCGGTTATACTTCTCACCTCAAAGGAGGAAATGATGACAAGCAGGAGTTTTGACCCATCCCTGCTTGGGGATATCAGGGCAGTCAGGAGATCGTTTTATTCGGCAGATAAACCATATATGTCCTACGAGCCGGCAGAAAACCTGGTACCACCTTTTCTGCCGGTGACAAACAGCCGCTACCAGGTAAGGCTGAATGCCTCAACACATGATGCAAAAGGAATATTGCAGCATTCAAGTGATGAGGCCCTTGCAAATACCCGCCGGCTTGAGGAAAAGCCTCTCAGCCACCTTCCCGGTTATACCTTCTATGATCTGGATGAGCAGGAGGGGGCGGAAACCATAATTGTATCTTACGGCATCACAGCAGCCGCCTCAAGGGATGCCGTAAAGAATATCCGCCGAAGCGGAAAACGGGTTTCTCTCCTGGTTCCCAAAACACTTCTCCCGGTACCCGGTATTTATTTTGATATAGCCGATCGCTATAAAAAAGTAGTTATTGCAGAGGAAAATATAAACGCCCAGTATGCCAGGATTATGTTTGGTGCCAGGCTGCCTGAAAAAATTGTTACTGCAGGGTCAATCGGCAGAATGACCGGCAGGGATGAAATTATTAAAAAGTCCGGCTTATGAGCTCTATAATAAATACATCGGTTTTACCCTACTGTAAAGGTTGCGGGCATGGCCTTATAGCAAAGAATGCGGCCAGGGCTCTTGAAAATATGGGTATGCCGGCCCTGGAGGTAATAATTGTTACCGATATTGGCTGCCACGGGATAATTGACAGGTGCCTTAATACCCATACCGTGCACGGCCTTCACGGCCGGTCGGTAGCCCTGGGGGCAGGTATTGCTTTCGGACTTGACAATCCCGGGAAGAAGATAATAGTCTTTATCGGAGACGGAGGAAGTACGATCGGCCTGCAGCATATACTTGAGGCCGCAAGGCTGAACCTGAACATGACTGTTGTTGTTCACAACAATATGCTTTATGGCATGACCGGGGGACAGACAAGCGGGCTTACCCCGCGGGGGTTCAGGACAAATACCTCCCTGGATGGCAACCCGTATTCCGGTTATGACGTTTGCGCATTATCTCATACCGCCGGGGCAGCATATGTTAGCAGGGTAACAGGGACAGGCGATTTTTCAGCCTGCCTTCAGGAGGCTTTCGGCATTGACGGATTTTCCCTGGTTGAGGTAGTGGAGATATGCCCGGGCTATGGGGTAAGGCTCAATCCCGGAAAAAAGCTCCCTGAAATCATGGAGAACTCGGGAAGACCGCCGGGCCAATGGCGAAAGAGCAGGGAGGCATTCAGGCTGGTCCGGGGTGCCGTAACTGCAGACCTTGTGGCAGAATTACAGGTTGTCGAACCTGACTTTAAATGTTCCCTTTATGAGCCTTTATCCTTAGTAATAAGTGGTTCGGCAGGTGAGGGGGTGCAGCTTGCAGCAAGCCTTCTCAGTACTGCAGCCCTCCGTTCCGGATGCCATGTCACCAGGAAGGGTAGCTATCCCGTTACGGTGGGCGTTGGCTTTTCCACGGCAGAACTTATTTTGTCGCCGGAACCAATCGGTTATCATGGAATAGAGATTCCAGACGCAGTGGTCATTACCTCGGCCGACGGACTTGCCCACAACAGCAAAAGGATAGCGGAAATGGTAAAGGGGAAGCTTTTTATTGACACCAGCCTTGATCCGCCTGAAACCGGTGCAGAGGTTCACAGTCATGATTTCCGTTCCACGGGCAGCCGCTCAGCCAGCTTATTTGCCCTGTTCATGTTTGCCGCCAGAACCGGTTATGTATCCAGGGATGCCTTGTACCGGACGGTAATCGACAGCAGGCTGCAGGAAAAAATCCCCCTTGCAAGGATTATGGAGCTGATCTGAGGTATGAAGAAGTATTGATTTACAGTATTTAAAAATCTTTTGAAAAAACGAAAAAAGTTGTTACTTTTGCAGCCTGTTTAATTAAAATCAATTAATATTATCAAACTATGTTAAACCAGTATGAAACCGTTTTCATTATAACTCCCATTTTGTCTGAAGTCCAGATGAAGGAAGCGGTTGAAAAAGTCAGAAAAATCATTACTGACAACGGAGGAGAAATCGTATACCATTTGGACTGGGGATTAAAAAAGTTAGCATATCCCATAGCCAACAAGTCTACAGGATTTTATAATCATTTTGAGTTCAGGGCCCCTGGTGAGCTTATTGCAAAACTTGAGACCGAATACAAACGCGATGAGCGTATTCTCAGGTTTCTGACTTTTCGCATGGATAAATATTCCATCGAATACAGTGAAAAAAGACGTTCTAATGCTAACAAGGAAGTAAAAAAGGAAGAATAAGCCATGGCACAAAATCAATCAGAAATCAGGTATCTTACCCCGCCGACGGTAGAGATCAAGAGAAAAAAATATTGCCGTTTCAAGAAGAACAAAATCAAGTATGTCGATTATAAGGATCCCGAATTCCTGAAAAAGTTTTTGAATGAACAGGGGAAAATCCTTCCACGCAGAATTACCGGGACATCCCTGAAATTTCAAAGAAAAGTATCAACAGCAATTAAACGCGCCCGTCACCTGGCTTTGCTGCCTTATGTAACGGATATGTTAAAATAATAAATTGGAGGAAATAAAATGGATATTATTTTAAAACAGGATGTACCTAATCTGGGTCATGCCGATGATATTGTTACAGTCAAGAACGGTTATGGCAGAAATTTCCTTATTCCACAGGGCATTGCTGTACTTGCCACCACGTCTGCAAGGAAAATGCATGCTGAAAATCAGAGGCAAAGAGCCCACAAAGAGGAAAAAATAAGGAACGATGCCGAAGCTTTCAAAGCCAAAATGGAAGGCACCAAAATTACCATCGGAGCCAAAACAAGTACAAAAGGCAAGATATTCGGGTCGGTAAACACCATACAAATTGCTGAATCGCTTAGTAAAATGGGATTTGAAGTGGAACGCAAGCAAATCACTATCAAAGAGGACACCGTAAAGGAGGTTGGAACCTATACAGCAACCGTAAAGCTTTACAAGGATATCAGAGTGGATATTGAATTCGAGGTAGTGCCGGAATAACACATAACATATAATTTTTTATGGCATGAGGGCCTTTTCCACCAGGGAAAGGCCCTTTTCGACATCAGCCCTCCCCGGGCTGGCCAGCCTGTCCTGATTGGCACCCTGCTGCCGGCTTCCGGTTGTTGTCAGGTCCACTGATTGCAGATGCAGGTTAAATCCTTGTTTTGTTATGGGTTGATGGCGGAATTTGCATCGACATCTTTCTGGAACCAGGCAGACTGTATATTGGCATACACCCCTGGCTCATTCATCCTCAATACAGCTAAAACTAAAAAATTACTACGGGTGGTTATTCTGCAATAACTCCATGCAGCAATTTTAAGATTTATTTTACCTTTACCGGCACTCATAAATACCTTTTAACCCTTCTTGTATTTTAACCGGGCAACCTGTCATAGAACTTTCAATAAGAGTAAATGATCTCAAAGATTAAAATTATACTCAAATCAATAGGACCCGGGTTTATCATTGCCTCTGTGGTATTGGGACCAGGGAGCATAACCGTTTCATCACAGGTTGGTTCGGTTTACGGCTATAGTTTTCTCTGGGTTATAATCATTTCGATTATATTCATGGCCAACTATACTTCCATGAGTGCCAGGTTCGGGGTAACGAATGATAACAGCATCCTTCAAACAATTGCAGTAAAATACGGGCGCTGGTTTGCTATTGCTGTAGGCGCCTCTGCATTTCTTTCAAGCCTGAGCTTTCAGTTCGGCAATAATATCGGTGTAGGCATAGGTATGCATGGGATAACCGGCATCAATGAACGGATTTGGCCATTGATCTTTACTCCGTTAGCCATAATATTACTGTTCTGGGCAAAGAATCTCTATAAGATACTGGAAAAGCTGATGATGGTACTTGTGGGTGTCATTATTATCTCCTTTTTCATTAACCTTACACTAACCAGTCCCCAATTCATTCCTATTGCAAAAGGATTTGTCCCCCAGCCGGTGGCCGGTGATCAGTATAGCATAGTATCGGCCCTTATGGGAACTACTTTCTGCCTGGCAGTTGCAATGTATTATTCCTATCTTGCCCAGAACAAGGGCTGGAAAAAAGAAAACCTGAAAAGCAGCTTAAGGGATACCTATGTCGGAATGTTCATGCTTGCTTTTATCAGCTGCATAATAATTATAACATCAGCCTCCTCCCTTAACCCTTTCGGGATAAGGGTGAATTCTGCAGCGGATATGGCCATACAGCTTGAATCATTGTTTGGGGTATACGCAAAGGTGATTTTCAGCCTGGGATTGTGTGCTGCAGCTTTCTCGTCTCTGATGGTCAATTCAGTGGTCGGGGGGGGGCTGCTGGCCGACGGATTGGGTATGGGACGGTCTATGAATGAAAAAAAGCCCAAAATATTTATCCTGATAATTTTGCTCGCCGGCATGTTCATCGCTGTCTTCATGAGAGGGAACATCATTTATGCCCTGATAATAGCCCAGGCCTCATCAATCCTCTCGGTTCCCCTTGTTGCCATAGGTTTGATCATGGTGCTCAACAGCAGGGAGATAATGGGGAAGCACCGGAATAACTGGTGGCAGAATGCTATAGCGTTTATGGGTTTGCTGAGCATCAGTTTAATGGTATTTTTCATGTACCGTTCGCTTGTGATTTATCTAGGTGCCTTATAAGTACATGGGGCCTGCAGGCCGGTGGCCGTCTTATCTTACGGCAACAGTCTCTATTTCCACCATAACCCCCATGGGAAGCTTTACAACGGCATAGGCTGCCCTTGCGGGAGGATCTTCCGGGTAGAATCCTGCATAGACCTCATTCATGGCACTGAAATCTTCCATATCAGCCAGCAGGCAGGTTGATTTGATCACATCAGTAAATTCGTAGCCTGCTTCCTTCAATATGGCATATATGTTCTTCATGACCTGCCCGGTCTGCTCCCTTATTCCTCCCTTTACTATCTCCCCGGTTGCCGGATCAATTGGAATCTGGCCTGAAATATACAGGGTCCCCTTTATTTCTACTGCCTGTGAATAAGGACCAATAGCTTTCGGAGCATCTGGTGTGTTTATTATCCTTTTCATTATTTATGGTTTAAGTTATTTGTTGAGAAGAAGTTGTTGCCCGGTCGTGATACTTGCAGCACGCCGGATAATATGAAATGATACCGGTTTATTATCTGAAGAAGTTATCATACCAACTTCTTGTGGTATGGTATTTCAGATCCTTCAACAGTGAAGATTTTACTGCAATGGTGAAGTTCCAGCTTTTCCTGGATCCGAAAGGAACTACCCCAAACCTCATATCCCAGCAATGCAGGTCTCTGAATATATTGATGCTGGTCATTGTAAAGTCCTTGGCCCTGAAATCATATCCGGAACTGAACTGTATTTTCCATCTTGGGGTCAGGCTGACATCGCCTGAGAAATTAAGGGTCTGGTTGATCTGACCCTCGTCACGTGGTTTTGTATAGTTCAGGTTATAACGGACATTCAGGTCCCATGGAACGTTGAAATCTACATAATCGCCGTAATAATGGACGGTATGGTCTATATCATCAAGATGGCCAAATATATCTTCACCCGGCTGAACGCCGTCCATCATAGGATCCATTCCGGGCTGCCTTTGTTCCCCGGGAAAACTTTCTGCTCCCCGGCTGGTTGATGCAGCCGATCTGAGGCTCATAGTCATGCTTAACCCTGCCCTGGTGATCCTGCCTGGCGACCGGTTGACATTCCATTGAAAAGCATCGTACCTTCTGAAATTTTCATCAAGAGCATAGGGATCCATTACTGCATTAAAGTTTACCCGGACTTTGTTATCGAACAGGCTTGTATTACCGGTCATATTTATATTCGACCAGTTCAGGGAATCGGCGTATACATTATAGCTGGTGGAAAAGTTCAGCCTGTCAAGAAGTTTTACTGTTTTCGACTGTGCAACAGTGTCTCTTGAGCCCCTGACCTTCATTTCGATATTATTTGCCAGGCTGAAGTTTATAGAACCCGCCCTGCCCCTTATGCTGGGGGTCCCGTACATTCCATTTTCAAAAATAGAATAGGTTGTTTCATTACCCAGTGTATCACGCTGAACTGTCCTGTAGTAATCGGGAAGCAGCCCCTGCATATCGGGCGTGAAACTAAAGCTCACCGAGGGGGTCATAACATGCCTGACTGCCTCCACACGGGAATTCTGGAACAGGAACATACCATATATGTTCTGGCTGAAGCCGGTTGAAAAGTTTGGATTGATGGCATGACCGTATACCACACCTGGAATAGTATCGGTGATGAGGCTGGGGACTGTCTCGCCGCTAACCGGGTCGGTATAATCGTCAACCCATGTTTTTCTTATTGAATTCGTATACATTACACCCGAATAAGCTATACCGGGGGTTATGTTAATCAGGTTAAGCAGCCTGAAGTTGGCCCTTAATGGAATATCATGCTGGAAGCCGCTTTGCATATCACCCAGGGTTTCCCTTCTGAAAAGCAATGTATCGTAGGTATTTAACCTGTTATCAAGTTTGGAGTTATAGCTGACCTCAATATTGTCATACCATCTGGCTGCCCCTACTCTGTCAGTGTTCCTGAAAGGGTACTGCCTGGCCATGTTAAAAGTCACCGCGGGAAGGCCGAGGTTCACGGTTTGGTTTGAAAAGTTCTGGTTGGCCCGCATACTGCTGTTAAGGGAAAACGGAGAATCCGGCCACCGGCGACTATAGGAAATGCTTGACTGGGCAGTGTTGGTTGCATAAGTATCGGGATTGACGGTGGTGTAATTGAATTTATTGAAAGAGCTGGAACCGAAATTCACGCTTGCCGAGAAATTACTGTACGGAGAAGCCTTGGCATCCTGCCGGTGCTGCCAGGCTATATTATAGGAGGTATTTTCCTGGAAGGTTGCAAACCCCCTTTCCCCGACAACATTCTGGGAGTACGCGTACCTGAAGCTGCCGTTATAACGGTAGCGCTTGCGGTAATTTGAACTTGCATCCAGCGACCATGAACCAAGGCTGTATATATCACCCTGAACCCTGAGATCCATATACTCGTTAAGGTTCAGGTAGTAGCCCATATTGCGGAGGTAAAACCCCCTGCTGGCTTCCTCTCCATATGTCGGAAAAAGGATTCCGGATGTTCTCCCCCTTTTATTCGGAAAGAAGCCGAAGGGAACGGCAATAGGAAGGGGTATATCTTCAATTACAAGATAGGCCGGACCGGAGATCACCTTGTCGTCGGGAATTACCTTGGCCCGTGTCAGCGCAATATAAAAGTGCGGATGGTCAAGATCGCAGGAAGTATATTTCCCTCCATGTATATGAAGGTGGTCATTTTCGTGCTTTTTGGTGGTTTGCCCGTGAAGAAAACCTCCTTCCTGTTCGGTTACAATACCGTGGATCAACCCTCTTTTGGTTTCGAAATTGTATCTCATCGTATTAGCCTCAAATGTTTCGGTTCCTTCAGTCATTACCGGTCTGCCGGTCACATTTCCCAGGCTGTCGGTTAATCCACTGGCAAAAACCTCATTCAGGGCAAGATCAATTTCGATATAGTCAGCCCTGAGTTCGATATCCTCATATATTACATGGGCTTCGCCATAAAGGAATATCTTTTGCTCACTCACCGAAATATCCATTGAATCTACCGAGGTATAACTGACCTTTGAGCTTAAAAAATTGTTTTGTCGCCTTTGTTGTGGAAGTCCCTGGATTTCCCGGCTGGTTGCCGGCAGGCTTACATCAGGGTACAGGGTATCCGGTGCTGAAGGTCTTTGCAGCTGTGATGGGTCCTGCGATCCGGGTAATACCGGCAGGTTTGCATCAGGGTACAGAGTGTCCGGTGCTGAAGGTCTTTCCTGAGACCGGATTTCCGTTAGTTGAAAGATCCACAACAAAAATAAAGAAATAATTATTAAGAAAGGCTTAAAAAGCTTGACAGGATTCTTATTATGCAATTTTATTATACTATTTTTGTAATGAAATCAGTTCAAAAATTCAGAACATCAAAACTAACCAATAAAATCAAATTGGAGATCAATGCTGAAGTTTTTACTATCAACATTTTATAAAACTAAACGGATTTCTATCTTAATTCTTGCTTTTAACGCAGTATTTTTACCAATATATGCAAACGGCATTAACGAAGGGGCCTACAGGCTCCGGAGGGTGGTTATTGATCCGGGCCACGGAGGCAGGGATCCCGGTGCTGTAGGCCGCAGTGGCAAGGAAAAGGACGTTGTCCTGGCCATATCACTTAAACTGGGAGGATACATTAATGAATTTTTGCCCGATGTGGAGGTAATTTACACCAGGACAACTGATGAATTTGTTGAACTGCACCGGCGGGCCGAAATAGCCAATCAGAACAATGCCGACCTGTTCATCTCCATCCATGCAAATGCCAACAGAAACCGTCAGGTACGGGGTACTGACACTTTCGTCATGGGTCTTCATACATCAAAAGAAAACCTTGAGGTTGCACGCAAAGAAAATGCGGTAATACTTATTGAAGATGATTATGATCAACAGTATGAGGGGTTTGATCCCAATTCGCCGGAGTCGTATATTATTTTTTCGCTGATGCAGAATACATTCCTGAGCCAGAGCCTGAATTTCGCATCCTATGTGCAGGATCAGTTCAGAGACAGGGCAGGCCGGATCGACCGGGGAGTAAGGCAGGCAGGATTTCTGGTGCTCTGGCAAACCACTATGCCAAGCGCACTGATCGAGGTTGGATTTATGTCCAACGAGGAGGAGGAGCGTTACCTTATGTCCGACCGGGGCCAGGCTTATATAGCTTCCGCTATTTTCAGGGCTTTCAGGGATTACAAGAATTCCATTGAAAGAAAAAGTGATGCATTGCATGCCTCTGTTGCTGATATGCCTCTCAGGGGAATAAGTGCGCAAAATACTGCAAATGAAGCTGTTGTTCTGGATGGTCCTGACATCGGACCCGGTCAGCACCCTGTAGATGAAACACTGTTGGAAACCGGGCATGAGGAAATCATATACAAGATACAGGTCGGATCATCCAGACGTAAAATCCCCCTGGATTCAGATTATTTCAATGGCCTGAATGATATCGAGGTGTTCGAGTCGGACGGACTTTTCAAATATGTGACAGGCAATGCCGTCAAGCTTGAAGATATTGTTGCTTTCCGGAAAAGGATTTCTGAAATTTTCCCCGATGCTTTCATTGTCGCCGTGCGCAGGGGCAGCCTGATATCACTGCAGGAGGCACTCGCAAATTAAGGACCCCGGGGACGGGACTTATGGATTAAAAACTGGTAGTGTATAATTATATTTCGCAATAATGAAGAGAATATTAAACAGGGAAGCTAAAATTGGTATTCTCATAATTCTGACTATCGGGTTTTCTATCTGGGGTTACAGTTTTCTTAGAGGACAAAGGATTTTTACGGCCAGCGTTTATTATTATGTGATGTATGAGGATCTCGGAGGACTGGTGGAATCGGCCGATGTGATCCTTAGCGGTTACCCGATAGGTCATGTTGACAATATCAGGTTTGTTGATATAAATCATTTATCCGTCAGGCTGTCGGTTGAAAGAAGATTCAATCTGCCCCGGGGCACGGTTGCCAGGATTTCCAGTTCGGATATACTCAGCGGCAGGACAATTGAAATCCTGCCCGGTTCCTCGGCTGAAATGCATTCACCGGGTGACACCATCAGGGGTGAAATAGAACCTGATTTACTGCAGGCCATAAGCAATCATCTGATACCCCTCACCACCAGGGCTGGCGATATGATGGCCTCAATGGATTCCATACTGGTCATTTTACAGTCCCTGCTGGATCAGGATTTCCGTACAACTTTTACGCAGACCATTGATGATATAGGCCTTACGGTTAGCAGTCTGCAACGTTCGGTTTACAGTGCAGATACACTTCTTACTCACCAGGAAAGCCGGTTTAACAGGATCCTGGATAATCTGGAGTCGATATCGGGTAATGTTGCCGGCAGTAATGAGGATATTAACACTATACTAAACAATTTTGCTTCCATTTCCGATTCACTGGCCCAGGCAGAACTTATATATACCGTAAACCGCCTCAATGATATACTTTCAGAAACAGCACAGGTGATGGCGAGAATTGAAAAGGGCGAAGGCTCTCTCGGAAAGCTGGTGTCAGATGAACAATTATACAATAACCTGGAGAGTGCGACTGAAAACCTTGATCTTCTTCTGATCGACCTGAAGGAACGTCCGGGACGTTATTTGAATTTTTCCATTTTTGGCAGAAGACGCGATTGAAGCAGGCCGGACCTTCATTTTGACCAAACCTTTCTTTTAAGTGATAAAAAAAATTAACTTTTTTTCACATCATAGAACTAACATTAGTTAAGCTTCCTTAAAGGTTTAGTTAGCAATTTATTAGATTGGCTTTTCTTTATTAGGCTGAAATTCAATGATTAGTCTTTATTTTTCATTTTTTTACTTTCATAAAATCTTGTTAATAAAACCATTGATTTAATTTTCATAATGTCAATACCCTTAACGATTTTTTTTTAATGTTTTTTTAAACAAAATTGCTAACTGCATTTGAGAGCGGTAAAACTGCACAAACGATTCATATAAAGGATTTAATATTATTATGGATAACCATCATGATTTAGTTTGGGAAAACTGTTTGAAAGTGATCAGGGATAATGTACCCTCGATTAGTTTCAGAACATGGTTCGAACCTATCATCCCGCTCAAGGTTAATCGTAATATCTTAACCATTCAGGTACCCAGTCCGTTTTTTTATGAATATCTCGAGGAGCAATATATCGATATATTAAGCAAGACACTGCGTAAGGAACTGGGTACTGAGGCCAAGCTTGAATATAATGTTGTAATGGAGAACAACGGGTTTTCCGGCATTAAGCCATACACTGTAAATTTTCCGGGAAAATCCAAGTCAGAGCCAAGGAACAAACCCGTTCAGCTGCCTTCAGACAGCGGCGGGAATACCATCAAGAACCCTTTTGTCATCCCCGGCATCAAAAAACTGCATATTGATCCTCAGCTTTGCCCGGACAAGACTTTCAGCAACTTTGTGGAGGGCGATTGTAACCGGCTTGCCCGCTCGGCCGGACTGGCAGTGGCAGATAAACCCGGAGGAACTGCATTTAACCCCTTGTTTTTATACAGCGACAGCGGACTCGGAAAAACTCATCTTGCCCAGGCCATCGGCATAGAGGTTAAGGATAAGTATCCTGAAAAAACCGTGTTATATGTCGATGCCAACAAATTTTCAAACCAGTTCGTGGAATCGATAAGGAATAACAACCGTAATGACTTCCTGCATTTCTACCAGATGATTGATGTGCTTATCATAGATGATGTACATGATTTTGCCGGAAAGGAAAAGACTCAGGATATATTTTTCCATATTTTCAATCATCTGCACCAGACAGGCAAACAGCTGATCCTCACATCCGATAAACCTCCGGTTGAGTTGCAGGGAATGGAGCAGAGACTGCTCTCCAGGTTTAAATGGGGATTATCGGCCGATATGCAGACACCTGATTTTGATACAAGGATTTCCATTCTCAAACAGAAGGTCTATAACGACGGCATTGAAATTCCTGAAGATGTTCTTGAAACACTTGCCACTCATATTACAACCAACGTCAGGGAACTGGAAGGGGCGCTTATCAATCTGCTTGCGCAATCAACCCTGAACCGCAGGGAAATAACCAATGATCTTGCCAGGCAGGTGATTGACAGGCTGGTAAAAAACAGTAAAAGGGAAATATCAATTAGCAATATTCAAAAGGTTGTTTGCGATTATTTCAATATTCAGCTTGACCAGCTCCAGGTAAAGACAAGGAAGCGGGAAATAGTGCAGGCCCGGCAGGTTGCAATGTTCTTTTCAAAAAGCATGACCAAGGCATCGCTTGCCACTATCGGATCACAGATAGGGGGTAAGGACCACGCCACTGTTCTCCATGCCTGCAAGACAGTCAACAACCTTATTGAAACAGACAAGCGCTTTATGCAAAGTATACGGGAAATAGAAAAGAAACTCAAGGTCTGACCGTTTCCGATCCTGCCGTGCAGCCTCCCCTTTTTATTGTCACGGTACAACTGACATGCCGCCGGCGAATTCCTTGAAAACTATCAGATTTATATTTATTATAATTCAACTCACCAGAAATATCAAACCGGGCAGCTATGAGGTGCCCGGTATTAACAGGGAACTGTCGCCATAACTAAGGAACCGGAAATCGTTTTCAAGGGCATAACGGTAAACCATACGCCAGTCTTCCCCGATAAACGCTGCAATAAGCAACAGCAGGGTGCTTCTTGGTTGATGGAAATTTGTTATCAGCCTGTTCACCATCTTAAAATTATAACCGGGTATTATCATTAGCTGGGTCTTTGCAACCAGCTGTTGTTTGTTTTCACCTGCAAGTTGGCTCAACAGGGCCTCAAGCGCCTGGCCGGCAGAGACATCGCCGGGAAGCCCGCCTGCCTCCCATTGTGAAAGTGTGTATTGTGATATCCGGTTTTCATGGCGGTACTTTTGTTTCACCCCCAGCCAGTAAAGCGTTTCCAGGGTGCGGGCTGTTGTAGTGCCAACGGCCGTTATATTCTGGTGATTGTTTATTAATTTTTCCAGGGTTTCGGTGTCCACCGAAAAATGCTCGGTATGCATCTGATGCTTATCGATGGTCTGGGATTTTACGGGAAGAAAGGTTCCTGCACCTACATGCAGGGTGACCTCCCCGGCCGGAACACCCTTTTCCTTCAGCCCGGCTAATAATTCCCTTGTGAAATGCAGTCCGGCGGTGGGTGCTGCCACCGACCCTTCAAAACGTGAATAAACTGTCTGGTACCTGTCTTTATCGACCTGTTCGGGAGCCCGGTCAAGGTAAGGAGGGATGGGCGTTAATCCCGCACTTTCAATTATGCGGCCAAACATTAATTCCCCGGGTTCCCAGGAAAACTTAATTTCCTGCCATAGCCCCCGGTCATTTACGAGCTCTGCGAAAAGCCTCACTTTAATATTCCCGACAAACACCTCTTTTTCCAGTTGCCCGGTTTTCCACTTTCTTTTGTTGCCCGTCATGCATTTCCAGTGACAGTATGTAACCGATGAAAAGGACAGGCTGTATTCAGGGGGATAAACCGGCTCAAGAAGGAATATTTCTATTTTCGATCCCGTGGGTTTCTGCATAATGATCCTTGCCTGCACGACCCTGGTGTTATTAAAGACCATCAGATCGCCTTTCCGGACATATTCAGGCAGGTTTTGAAAATTTGTGTGGCTTATTTCTCCTTTATTGTAGATAAGGAGCTTTGAACCGGCAGGATCTTCCAGGGGGAACCTGGCGATTTTTTGCCGGGGAAGGATGTAATCGTAATTATCAATTCGAACTGACCGGGGGGACAAATCGGGCATTTACTATTAATCTTTGGGTTGCTGCAAAATTAATTAATTTTACACTACTAATTAACTAAAGCAGATTATATATGCATTTGAGAAAAGGAGACCGGGTTAAGTTCCTTAATGATACCGGGGGAGGGATAATAACGGAAATCACTGACAGCAAAATGGCCAGGGTAATGACAGCCGATGGCTTCGAGATGCCGGTTCCCGTAGCTGAACTGATCCTGGTGGAAAAACTCTCAGGCTCCGGTTCGCAACAGGCTCAGGATTCCCGGTACCCTGGCTCTGGTGAAGAACACGGTTCAGTGTCGCAGGTCAGTCACTATGATGATACCCGGCAGGAGGATCAACAGGCCACAGATGCAGGGCTGTCTGATCATGCATACCGGGACCCCGGGGAAACGGGCAGTTCCGGTTCAGCCGGCGACGATGAAGGGATCAGCCGGGGGATACCTGAAAGGAACCTGCTTTTTGCCCTGGTTGAAACAGAAGGGCCCGGCAAGCTGGATGCCTGGCTGATCAATGACAGCAGTTTTACTGTACTATACAATATTCTGATTAAACAGGATGAACTCTACAGCACCCTGAAAGCGGGAATCATTGATGCCGACACAAAGATATTCCTCAGCAGCTTCAGCAGGGAACGCATCAATGCATTTGTGTTGTTTCGTGTGCAGGCGATTTTTTTCAGAAAAGGATTTTACAATCCACTGCCTCCTTCGCAAAAAGAGTTTTCAATTGATCCCGTGGAACTTTTCGGGACAGGGTACATTGGCGGTAATGATTTTTTTGAGGAGGATGCCGCCATAATACCGGTAATGTCTGATTCCCGTGAACGGGAAGTAAAAAAGATTTCACAGCAGGAAATTACCCGTATTATTTCCAGTGAAAAACCCCGGGACAAAAAAAAGGATAAAAGTGCTGATCCTTCAACTGAAGAGGTGGACCTGCATATAGAAGAGCTTGTAGATGACCATTCGGGCTTATCCGGAAGGGAGGTTCTGGATATACAGATGTCACGTTTCACAACTGCCCTTGAGGGCGCCATAAAGGGCAGGACGAAGCGCATTGTTTTTATCCATGGCATAGGTAACGGAAAGTTGAAATATGAGATCCGCAGGACACTTGATAAAAAATACCCCCGCCTGAAATACCAGGATGCCTCGTTCCAGGAATATGGCTATGGAGCAACAATGGTTATAATAAGGAAATAATGCTCATTTTCACCCCGGGATGCACTTATCATGATGTCAGGCGTGCTCCTTTTGAAACCACCGCATGCTGAGTCTTACAAGCAAATTGCTCCATGGCATATAATTTGTTATCATAAACCGGAGGTTATTAATATTTATACCGGTTATTTCAACGGTTTTATGTAATTTTAAAAATCAGCAGGCCGTTCCATCGCTTCCCGTTTTGAACGGGGGGAGGAAAGTCCGGGCAACACAGGGCATCATGCTTCCTAACAGGAAGATATCCGCGAGGATATGGTAAATGGAGCAGAAAATAACCGCCCCGCTTGCCGGGGTAAGGGTGAAAAGGTGAGGTAAGAGCTCACCGGTCCGCCTGGTGACAGGCGGAGCCGTGCATCCCATGAGTTGTAAGGCCATGTATATTCCGGGTTTTCTGTTTATTCAGAAAGCAGGGTTGCCCGCCCTGATTTCCTGCCTGGCAGGAAGACCGGAAGGGGTAGGCCGCTAGAGGCAATTGGCAACAATTGTCCCAGATAAATGATGGAAATCCCTTTGGGGATACAGAACCCGGCTTACAGGCCTGCTGTTTTTTTTACCTTCAGATGCATATTCACCCCCGGCAGCTGGAAGAAACCTATAATACGCCACCAATGAAGAATCCCGGCATTTTAACCATGATAAGAGCGCCTTTTCTCAGCTCGATCATTGCGCCCGTATTTGCAGGCACCCTGGTGGCTTTCAGTATTACCGGGTATCTTAATATCGCCGGGTTTTTGCTGGTAACCATTATCGGTATCGGGCTGCATGCAGCCACCAATGTCTATAATGATATATATGACACGCTTCAGGGAACCGATAAAGTAAATGTTCACCGTAATGAATCCAGCGGCGGTTCAGGTGTATTGCTCGATAATCCTGGTTTGACGGGGCAGATGTTTTTCCTTGCCCGCGCCGGCCTGGTCATTGCTTTTGCGGGTACGGCGATTCTGACTTTTTTTATTGATCCTGGTCTCCGGCCATATCTCTGGACTCTGTTCCTGCTATCGGCATTTTTCAGCAAATATTATACAGCCCCGCCCTTTAAGCTTGCCTACAGGGGGCTTGGTGAGGTGTCCGTCTGGTTTGCATTTGGTCCGATGGCTGTTTTAATTGCCGCCATTGGTCAGGGCATCAGTTTTCATCCACAGGTATTAATGCTTATGCCTGCAACAGGGCTCAGCACCTCGTCAATTTTACTGGTGGGACAGATGATCGATCTTGAAGCAGACCGTGCCGGGGGCAAACACGGTGTTGCATCCAGGAAAGGCCCGCGGTTCGCATCCCTGATGTACCTGGCAGTGCAGGCCGCCATAATAATCAACGTTCTTTTCATTGCCCTGGTCTATCCAGGAATCAGCTGGGTTTTCCTCCTGATCCTGATACCCTATATCCTGATATTTCCAGGAGCGGCAGCCATCGTAACCAGGCACCACGATCAGCCCGGGGAGTTGAAAAAGGGGGCAAAGCTTACCGTGCTTATCCATCTTGCCTTTTCCTTTCTGTTGCTTGCCACACTTGTAGTTTATATTTTAATAAACTAAAGAGCCACACAATTTTAACCCATCCGGGAGAGGAATACAAAAAATAAAGGCCCTGTGGCCGAACCCGCAATATTTACCAGATCATTGGGTGAGAGTCCTTCGCCATCCTTGTTTAAAAAGCGCCATTTCATTAATTCTTTTTCTGCAAAGGCTCCTAAAAGGGTGTCGGCAAAGCATGCAAGGAAGCCGGAGACTGATAAGATGGCAATTGTCAATATATGTATTTCCCCGAAAAACAGGTAATATGAAATTACCGATACACAAACTGAAGCAACCATAGCAGCCATGGTCCCTCCCGGAGAGATGCCTCCGGTTACCCCTGCAGGATGCATTTTAAAATCAGAAACAGAAAAGCTTTTCCTGTTTATCAGCGGCCCGAGTTCGCTTGCCCAGGTATCTGCCGTAACGGCGGCTATAAGAGCTATGAAAAAGAAAATGAAAATTTCATTATGACTGATCAAAAACAAAACCGAGCATAGCAGGGCCCAGATTATATTTGCCATCACCTGCCAGGCATTGCGCCTGTATGATGATCTGGCTGCTATTGAAAGGCTGGCATGCAGTTTTGTGAATAAAACGGAAGAAATAAAAAAGAATAAAACCGGAAAAACCCAAATGAAGTCCGTTACACCAGCAAAATATACCGCCAGCAGGTAAGCCGTCAGGCTTCCGCCCCGGGTGAGGATGTTCAGCCTGAAGAGCAGGATGCATCCGGCAGCCGGTATAAGAATGACCGCAATCAGCCAGTATGGATTCAGGGCCTGCCCTTGCGAAAACAGGAAAAAAAGTGATAACCCAAAGGGAATTGTCAGGTTATCGGATCCTTTAAAGGAGATGACCTCCAGTGTTACAGATACAACGGTTGCAAGAAGGATAAAGGAAAAGTTTGCCCCAATAAAAGGGGCCAGATACAAATGCAGGATCATCAGGCAGGTAATGAAAAAGGCAAGAATGCCAAACAGGCTTTTCCTGTCGTAAGAAATCCGGAAACTCACATTGAAAGGTTTAATCTGCCCCGCCAGCCAGGCAATAACATCAGAAATGGTGAGCACCAGGATCACTGTCCTGAAATAATAACCAGGCTGGTTATACAATACCAGGAATGAGGATATCACCCCGAGGGGGTAAAAAAGAGTTCCCAGGCTTGAATATGATGTTTTGTGAAGGGCATAAAATTCCCTGTAATTAAACGTAATAAAGGAAAAAGAGGCCCCTGCAATAAATAATAACAGCAGCATTTCCCTGCCCACGATGCAGGAAAGTGCAAAAATCAGGCACCCGGTACCAAAATGGACTGATTTTCTTGTCAGGAGGCTGTTATTGTTTTCCATGATGTATAAACACCCTTGATTATAAAAGACAATGGGCTGATTTTTTTACGGTAATTTAAACACGAAATTTTTCAGCCGCCGGCACGGAAAACGGAATATTAATCCTTGAGAGGATATATGCCAGGATCAGGCCGCTCACCATCTGCCATATGCCCCACCAGGCGGCCATAAATGCCATTCCTCCGTTGGCATTGAATATATTGAAAATCAGTATCAGTGCGAGTCCGCTGTTCTGTATTCCGGTTTCAATACTGAGCGTTCGTTTGTCGGCCTTTGATACGCCTGCTATCGCACCAGTAAGATAACCCGTTGAAAGGGTCTGGAGATTAAGCAGTAAAACCAGCAACCCTATAGGGAATATAACTCCTGTGAAGTGCTCGAGGTTCGCCCCGAGAGCCCCTGCAATAAATGTGAGGTAAAGAACCAGTGAAGTTATCTTGATACGCTTCATGTTCCTTTCGGCAAACCTCGGAAATTTATGTGCAAACCACATTCCCGCGATAAGCGGTATTCCAAGGAGAATAAAAACCGTCCTGGCCATTTCCAGAAAGTCGATGTGAATTGGTATATTAAGATGACCTGCCTTCTGGTAATAACGGACATACATGCCTCCCCAGAAGGCAAAGTTGAGCGGGGTGAAGAACGTTGCAGTGAGGGTTGCAAATGCCGTCAGGCCAACCGAGAGTGCAATGTTTGCTTTTGCCAGTGCTGAAATAAAATTGGAAACATTTCCGCCAGGGCAGGCGGCAATAAGTATCATGCCCATGGCAATGGAAGGAGGGGGATTCAGCATCACCACCAGGATGAATGTAAGTGAGGGCAGAAAAAGGAATTGCGAAATAATTCCCAGTATGGCGGACTTAGGATTAACCAGGATCCTTTTGAAATTTTCCAGTTTGATTTCCATCGCAACCCCGAACATAATGCAGGCCAGGGTTATATTCATGTATAAAAGGCCTCCCTCACTGAAGTTAAGCCTGATATCATCAATGGCAGCAAGAGCTTCATACATGATTTACGTTTTTGTTTGAAGGCCTAAATATAAACAGATTTTTACATACAATATTCCGGGGATACAGGCAAAAAAAGACTTTTGTATGATAATTTGTCATTATTATGGAAAAACCGATATTTATCCGGTAAAGAAAAAGAAATCAAAATTTCATTTCAGAAAATACAAAATTTCGACTTGCAGAAAGAACCGCTTTGATTTAACATAAAAATTTTGTCATCCGGCTGTATGAAAACCGGCTGAAAAAATTTTCATATATATTTGCATCGTAACCGGCAAATTTTATGCAGGCGGTTTGTTCGACCGGAACTCTTGAAAATAAATAACCCGCTTAACATTTTTTAACCTGATGATCCAATAATAATGATATTTTTGGACCCGTTAAGTGAAAAACCAATAATCCATGAACGAAACAATTGATATTAAGGAACTGAATGAACGAATCAAGCAGGAGAGCACTTTTGTTGATCTTATCAACAAAGAGATCTCTAAGGTCATTGTTGGACAAAAACACCTGACAGACAGCATGCTGATCGGGCTTCTGTCAGACGGCCACATTCTGATTGAAGGGGTACCCGGGCTGGCCAAGACATTATCGATAAGCACCCTTGCCGGTATAATAGATGCAAAGTTTAACCGGATTCAGTTTACCCCTGATCTGCTTCCTGCCGATTTGCTCGGCACAATGATCTATAGCCAGAAAAAGGAGGAATTCTTCGTACGCAAGGGACCCGTGTTCACCAACTTTGTTCTTGCCGATGAGATCAACCGTTCTCCCGCCAAAGTACAATCGGCACTGCTTGAAGCCATGCAGGAGAGGCAGGTTACCATAGGCTCTGAAACCTTCAGGCTTGATGATCCTTTTATGGTGATGGCCACACAGAACCCCATAGAACAGGAAGGAACCTATCCTTTACCCGAGGCGCAGGTAGACCGGTTTATGTTAAAGGTAGTAATCACCTACCCAAAAAAGGCCGAGGAAGGCCTTATCATAAGGCAGAACCTTTCCGGAGATTTCCCTGCACCCTCCAGGGTTCTTTCACCCGCGGAAATAATCAGGGCCAGGAATGTTGTAAGGGATGTTTATCTTGATGAAAAAATTGAACGTTATATCCTGGATATAGTTTTCTCAACAAGAGTGCCGTCAGAATACGGGCTGGGCAGGTTTGAGACCATGATAAATTATGGGGCTTCCCCAAGGGCCAGCATAAACCTGGCAAAAGCAGCAAAAGCCTACGCGTTTATCAATCACCGCGGATATGTCATTCCAGAGGATGTCAGGTCGGTTTGTTATGATGTAATGCGGCACAGGATTGGACTAAGTTATGAGGCGGAAGCGGAAAATATAGTTACCGAGGACATAATCACCGAAATACTCAACTCCGTGGAAGTGCCATAGTGGAATCGCAGGATATGTGATCCCGGCCGGTCTGCAGGCAGTTTAATTTGGTTATCAGTATAAAAATCAACCTATTCGTGGAGGCAAAGGAGCTATTAAAAAAGGTGCGGAAAATCGAGATCAAGTCCCGCGGGCTATCGCGTGATATTTTTGCCGGGCAGTACCACTCGGCCTTCAAGGGCCGTGGCATGACCTTCAGTGAAGTCAGGGAATACCAGCACGGTGATGATATAAGGAGCATTGACTGGAATGTGACTGCCCGGTTCAATCATCCTTACGTGAAAGTTTTTGAGGAAGAAAGGGAATTAACAGTCGTGCTGCTCGTCGATGTCAGCGGTTCCAGGGAATTTGGTACCAGGGGCATGCTTAAAAAGAATATAATAACAGAGATTGCGGCAGTCCTGTCATTTTCGGCAATACAAAACAATGATAAGATCGGGGTGATCTTTTTCAGCAGTAAGGTTGAGAAATTTATTCCCCCAAAAAAGGGCAGCAAGCATATCCTGCATATTATAAGGGAGCTGATAGATTTTGTTCCTGAAAACCGCGACACTGACCTGACCGAACCGTTAAGGTTTATGACCAATGCAATAAAAAAGAGAAGCACAGTGTTTATGATATCAGATTTTCTCCAGTCGTATGACATGCTCCCCGGCAACATGGCAAGTAAGCCCTCTATGTTCGCTGATACACTCAAAATTGCTGCCAGAAAACATGACGTGGTTGCAATAAGGATATATGATGAGCGTGAAACAATATTGCCACCGGTTGGCTTTTTAAGGGTCAGGGATGCTGAAACCGGTAAGCTAAGGTGGGTGGATACCCTTTCTGCAAAGGTCCGTGAGCAGTACTCATCCTGGTGGAGAGTGCATGATAAAACTCTCAGTGACCTTTTCGTGAAAACAGGCATAGATGCCGTTTCAATAAACACTGCCGAGGATTATGTAAAGCCCCTGATTAAACTATTTAAGAAACGGGCATGATTGTTATTTACAGCTGTATCAATGCCTGAGAAAACATAACAGATTAAATGGATTTAACCCGTACATCATATTCTAAGCAGGAAGCGCCTTCAGAAACCGGAATGAAAATGTTGTTTCCCGTATTGAGCATACTAATGTTTATTGCGGGCTGCGCCGGGATGTATGGCCAGTCAGTAACTATTTCTGCCAGGTTTGACACAGACTCCATATGGATAGGGGAACAAACCGGCTTCACTATCACAGTTGAACAACCACAGGGCACTCTTGTAAATTTCCCGGCATTTTCCGACACCCTGTCGGACAAGATAGAGGTATTGTCGGTCAGCCGGCCCGACACAACAAGAACCGGCCCGGATATGCTCCGCATAACAAAATCGCTGAGGGTAACATCGTTTTACCAGGGTAACCATTACACTGGAGAACTGCCATTTGTTTTCATGACTGATAATGATCAGCGGGTCCTGCATACCAGGCCGGCCGCTCTGATGGTTCTGGCTCCGGAGATAGACAGTGAAGGGGGAATTTATGACATTAAGGCACCCTTTGGCATATCCCTGAGTCTTATGGAAATCCTGCCCTGGATCTTGCTGGTGCTGTTCCTGGCCTTTATCGCATGGTATATATCACGGTATTATAAACAAAAAAAAGCGGGGCAGCCTGCGTTTGAGTTCCGGAATCCGCCGGAACCTTCCCATGTCATTGCCATTAGAGAACTCAGAAAGTTAAAATCGGAATCATTGTGGCAAAAGGGAATGGTAAAGGAGTATTACACACGGCTGACAGAGATTGTCCGCAGATATATAGAAAACAGGTTTGGTATTACTGCCATGGAGCAGACCAGCGGTGAAATTATAAGGGAGCTACAGCATAATGATGATATGGCAAAGGATGTGATCCTGCTTCTTGACCAGTGTTTTTCGCTTGCCGATCTTGTTAAGTTTGCACGGTTCCACCCTGATGAGGAGAATCACGATATGTGCCTTACTACCGCTTTTCATTTTGTCAAGGCGACCTGTGAACAGGGGCCGCCCCATGATGGCACCGTTAAACAGGATGACCATGCCGGTAGGGCGCAGGTAACAGGCAACCGTGTTTCCGGCAAAGAGGGACAGGTATTGAATTAGAAAATTATTATCAGAATGAGCGAATATAGTTTTGCATATCCTGAATTTCTCTGGCTGTTGCTATTGATTCCTGCAATGATCACATGGTACGTGCTCTGGCAGCACCTGCAACATGCTTCATTGCAGGTTCCGGGATTGCAGTGGGTTGAGAACGCCCCTGTAACCATTCGCCACTACCTGCAGCATGTGCTGTATATTTTCCGCATACTGGCCGTTGCATTGCTTATTATTGTACTTGCACGCCCTCAGTCCCACAACCAGTGGGAGGAGCTGGTCACCGAGGGTATTGACATTATGATCTCCCTTGATATTTCAACCAGTATGCTGGCTGAGGATTTTAGTCCCAACCGGATGGAAGCGGCAAGGAGCATAGCCTCCGAATTCATTTCCGGAAGGGGTAATGACAGGATCGGTCTGGTAATATTCAGCGGCGAGAGCTTTACCCAGTGTCCCCTCACTACCGATCATGCCGTGCTTAATAATTTACTCTCGGAAGTGGAAATAGGAATGATAGAAGACGGTACTGCCATAGGGATGGGCCTGGCAACGGCAGTTAACCGCCTCAGGAACAGTGAGGCTCAAAGCAGGGTGATAATCCTGCTTACCGATGGAGTTAACAACCGCGGGTCTATTGATCCGGTCACCGCTGCCGGCATAGCAGCCAATTTTGGAATAAGGGTATATACCGTGGGTGTAGGCAGCAGGGGCCCTGCGCCTTACCCGGTCCAGACCCCCCATGGTGTTCAGTACCGGAATATCGAAGCCGATATTGATGAGGAAGTTTTGCAGACGATTGCAGATTTGACGGGAGGCAGCTATTTCCGGGCCACAGACGAAAAAAAACTGACTGAAATATATGCTGAGATAGAGAAGCTGGAACGGTCAATGATCGAGGTGAGGCATTTCAATACCAGCAAAGAGGAATACCGGTTGTTCGCCCTGCTTGCAGGTCTCTTGCTGGCTGCAGGATGGATCATAAGGGTTTTCTGGCTGAGAAACCTCCCGTAGGATCAGGTTGTTCTTTAATGTGAAGCGCCTCCGCGGCTGTGCCGGGCATAAGTGAAAGAATGGCCGGGAATCCGGGGGAAGGAAATGAAAGGGGCAAAACGGCCATCAGGCAGCCGGATGCCGGCTTTATAAAATGTAAAATTGAAAATGTTCGAGTTTGCACATACGGAGTATTTGTGGTTTTTATGGGTGGTTCCTTTGATGCTGGCTGTATTTCTGGCAGTAAGGTATAACCGGAAGTCCGCCATAAGGAAGTTTGGTGACCCGGGTCTCCTGGCGTTGCTTATGCCCCTGGCATCTTCGCGCCGGCATGTATTCAAATTCCTGCTGTTCCTGTTCGCCCTTGTCTTCATAATCCTTTCGCTTGCGGGACCAAGGTTTGGTTCAAGGCTTGAAGAGGTGAAAAGGGAGGGTATTGAGATAATAATAGCACTCGATGTATCCAACAGCATGCTTGCCGAAGATATCCGACCCAACAGGCTTGAAGGCTCAAAAATGGCAGTGTCAAGGCTGGCCGGCAACCTAAGGAACGACAGGATCGGACTCATAGTTTTTGCCGGTGACGCTTACGTCCAGGTACCCATAACAACCGACTATGGTGCCTTCCGGATGATACTGGACAATGTTTCCACTGACATTGTCCCTGTTCAGGGCACAGCCATAGGCAGGGCCATTGAAATGGCCATGCGTTCATTTACCGGGGAATCATCCGCCAGTAAGGTGCTGGTTATAATTTCCGACGGTGAGGATCATGAGGATGATCCGGTAAAGGCGGCAGCCCTGGCGAGGGAGGACGGAATCACAATCCATACAATTGGCATGGGAAGACCTGAAGGGGCACCTATCCCTGCCGGCGGAAGAGGGGAATCGCAGTTTCTGACCGACCAGGATGGGAACACGGTCATTACCCGGCTGGATGAGGCCACCCTCAGGGAAATTGCCTCGGCAGGGGGAGGATTGTATATCAGGGCAGGCGCCTCGGGAGCAGGGCTGGACATTATAATGGATGAGATTGGGGAAATGGAAAAAGCCGGGTTCGGGGAATTGCAATATACGGAATTTGAAGAACGTTTTCAATACATGGCCGCTATTGCCCTGCTGTTGCTGTTGCTGGATTTCTTTATTCCCGAACGGAAAAACAAATGGCTGAGCAGCATAAGCCTGTTTAAAGAGAATCAAAAATAATGATCATGGTAGATATTAAAATTCCTTGGGCATATAAGCCGGTGTTTTTTGCTTTACTGCTTGCAGCGGCGCTGGCATGTTTTTCGCAGAAGGCGTCTGCGCAGGCAGAAAAAAGACTGATAAGGGAAGGCAACAGGTTATATGAGAAGCAATTGTTTGATGAGTCGGAACTGTCATACCGGCGCGCCCTCGAAAAAGATGAGCATTCACCGCAGGCCAGGTTCAACCTGGGAAATTCCCTGTACAGGCAGGAAAGGTATGATGAAGCCATGAGGTTTTTCGGTGAACTGGCCGATGATATTGAAGATCCGCTGAACCGTTCAAAAGTATATCATAATCTTGGTAATTCATTGCTTATGTCGCAGCAGGTGGAACAGAGCATAGAGGCCTACAAGGAGGCGCTGAGGAACAACCCCCTCGATGAGCAGACGAGATACAATCTTGCTTTTGCGCAGCATCTGCTCGATGAGATGGAAAACCAGCAGCAGGACAATGATGAGGGTGAAGATGGAGATGAAGGAGAAGATGGAGACGACCCGCAGCAGCAGCAGCAGCAGGATGATGATCCCGGAGAGGATAATGACGGCCGGGATGGCGGCGAAGACCCTGATGATCAGGACCGCGGTGGCGACCCTGATCAGGATGAAAACCCGGAGCAGCCTGCTCAGCCTCAGCCTGACCGGGTATCTCCTGAAGATGCACTGCGGATGCTTGAAGCTGCTGAACGTGAAGAGCAGAGGGTTCAGGAAAAACTTATGGAAAATAAGGCATCCGGACAACAGCCCCGGACACGAAGAAACTGGTAAGCGGGTTGCCGGGTATAAAGAAGGCCGGGACAAGAATACGGGTGAATAACCAATAAAAATAAATGAAGAGCAAGGACATAACGGGTCTTCCTTTTGCAGGGGCAGTCAGATTCATTATGATTATACTGCTTTCCTCATTTACTGCCGGAGCGCAGGATGTGGAGTTTACTGCCTCTGCTCCTTCTGTGGCAGCAGTGGGGGAGCAGTTCAGGCTAACCTATACCATTAATGCCAGGGCAAGCAACCTGAGATTGCCTGACCTGGGTAATTTCCAGTTAGTATCGGGTCCCAGTACCTCAAGCAGCAGCAGCGTTCAGATCATTAACGGGGAGATGACACAAACCCAGTCGGTCAGCTTTACATATGTTTTACGTGCCACGGAAGCCGGCAGTTATACCCTTGGGCCGGCTACCATCAGCATCGGCCCGGATCAGTACACCTCAAATGCTGTCAGTATTGAAATTGTAGCTGACAGCCAGGGCCGGAGTTCGGTACCCGCCCCGCAGGCCCCGGCAACAGGCAGGAGTCCGGCAGACGTATCCGGCGAGGAATTATTTATTAGGATTATGCTTGACAAAAACGAGGTTTTCCAGGGAGAAGGGGTGCTGGCTACGGTGAAGATTTTCTCCAAACTGGACCTCACGGGTATTGAAAATGTCAGGTTTCCCGCCTTCAGCGGCTTCTATCAGCAGGATATTGAAACACCCCCTTTACGAAGCCTTGACAGGGAAGTGATTAACGGTGAAATATACGGGACTGGCGTACTCAGGCAAACCATCCTGTTCCCGCAAAGAAACGGTGAAATTATAATTGAATCTTTCGAAATGGATGCCCTGGTGAGGCAGCGAACCGGCAGGCGGGGCAGCGTTTTCGATGATTTTCTTGGAGGCTACGAATCCCGCAGGATTCCGGTTAAAAGTCCGCCGCTCACCCTGAAAGTCAAGCCCCTGCCCCCGGGGATGCCGGGGGGGTTTGCCGGTGGGGTAGGCAATTTCAAAATAAGCGCTGAACTTGGATCAGCAGAAGCAAAAACCAATGAAGCCGTAAATTTGCAACTGACCATTTCCGGCCAGGGAAACCTCAGGCTGCTCGGCCGGCCCCCAATTAAATTTCCGCAGGGGTTCGAAGTATATGATCCGTCCGTGCGTGAAAATATAACCAGCAGTGCCCGCGGACAGGAAGGAAGCATAACCTGGGAATACCTTATAATTCCCCGCTCCACGGGCAACTTTACCATCCCTGCAGTTGAATTCACTTACTTCGATCCCTCCCGTGCAACATACAGAAATATCAGCACCGGGGAGTTCAGTCTTATTGTGCACAGGGGAGAGGACAGCGGAGGCGGGCCGGCCGTGGCAGGATATGCACGTGAAGATTTGAGGGTAATAGGGAGTGATATCCGCTTTATTAAAACAACAGGGGCCGTTCTTACAAGGATAGACCACGATCCCTACGGGAGCCCTTCGTTTTACTTATGGTTCATCGGTCCTGTTGTAATATTTACTGTTTTTATACTTCTGCAGACCAAAAAAATACGGGACAGGGCTGATACTGCCAGGATGAAGAACCGCAGGGCGAGCAGGATGGCCCGGCGCAGACTCAAGCTGGCCGGCAGATACCTCAAGGAAGATAATTCCCAGCAATTCTTTGAAGAAACCCTGAGAGCTGTCTGGGGTTACCTCAGCGACAAATTACTTATTCCGGTTTCGGAGCTTAACCGGCAAATTTCAAAATCTGCACTGCTGGAAAGAGGTATATCCGAAAAGGATTCGGACAGACTGATTGAAATTATCAGTGAGTGCGAATTCGCGCGCTATGCCCCATCATCTTCCCAGGCCGATAAACGCGTAATCTATACTGATACATTACAAATTATTACATTGATTGAGCAAAATATCAGGAAGTAATCATGGAACGGGAAACCCGAAAAACGTCGAAAATAATGAAATTCAGTAATTACCTGACGCTGGCAATTCTGCTTCTGCCTTTAATCCCGGCGCCATTCAGTGCAACCGGCCAGGAAACAGGCAACCATGAGGGCGATGAAATTTACATTCAAAACAATTTACTGCCTGATCGCGAAGATGAATTCAACAGGGCAAACCGTCTGTACACGGAAGGAAGCTTTAAAGAGGCAATTTTGATTTACAACCAGATTATTAATTCAGGATATCACTCGGCGGAACTTTATTATAATCTCGGCAACGCCTATTACCGGTCAGGCCAGGTACCCGCTGCCATACTTAACTATGAAAGGGCGGCCCTGCTTGCTCCCGGTGATGAGGATATCAGGTTTAACCTTTTACTTGCAAGGACAAACGTAAGAGACAGGATAGAAGAGTTACCTGATTTTTTTCTCAACCGCTGGTGGAAGGGAGCCAGAGATATGCTGAGTGCAGGTGAATGGGCAGCAGTAAGCGTTGCCTCGTTCACGGCTTCCCTTGCATTTCTTGCTGTTTTCCTTATGTCCTTCTCGGTGGTTACCAAGAAAATATTTTTCTGGCTGGCCGTTACTGTATTTTTTGCGGCCTTCATGAGCTTTTCTTTTGGCCTTGATCAGAGAAACCATATAAAAAATCAAAATACAGCCATCGTTTTCTCTCCGGTGGTGCCTGTCAAGAGCTCACCCGATATTAACAGCACCGATCTCTTTTTCATTCATGAGGGAACAAAGGTATGGGTGGAGGACAGTATTGGGGACTGGCGGGCGGTCCGCCTCAGTGACGGCAACAAGGGATGGCTTATGAAGATGGCTATCGAGATGATCTGAACGGTGCTTGTCAACCAAAGGCCAATTGCCTTCCCCGGAGGCCCTGATATACTTTCCCATAGGCAGCCGGGCTCCGGCAATCTGCCAAAGTGTCACTGCCAGCCTGCCGTCCTTTTACCGTGCGATGTTAAGAATCGCCGTTACATCTTCGCCGTTCAGCTTCCTGGTTGTTCCGATCGGACCAAACCTGCATGCCTTTCTTCCCATTTCCTCGAAATGGGTCTGGTCAATGTTCAGCTCTCCAAGAGTTACCGGCATTCCGATGGAAGAGAAAAAATTCCGCAGGGCACTGATCCCTTTTTTTGCAGCTGCCATATCCTGCTTATCATCGATTCCCCAAATATTGCGGGCTATTCCGGCAAATCTCCGCGCATTGTTTTCCTCCAGCACATAATCCATCCAGGCAGGAATAACCACCGCCAAACCGGCTCCGTGTGTCACATCATAAATCGCGCTAATTTCATGTTCAATGGCATGCGATGCCCAGTCACCCGGTGATTTGCCGGCTCCCAGCAAACCATTCAGGGCCAGGGTTCCGGCCCACAATAAGTTGGCCCTTAACTCGTAATTATCAGGCTGATCAACAGTGGCCGGACCACACCTGACACAAACTCTCAGCAGGCCCTCTGCCATTTCATCCTGCACCAGGGTACCCGTATCGGTCGTGAAGTATACTTCAAAAATATGACTCATTATGTCGGTAACACCAGCAGCGGTATGCCATTTATCAACCGTGAAGGTATATGCCGGGTCAAGAACAGAAAAAACAGGCCTCAACAAGCGCGAGCTCATCGCTCTTTTTTCATAAGTTTCCTCATTGCTGATAACGGCATTGCCATTCATCTCCGAACCCGTGGCTGCCAGAGTCAGAATGGCGCCCAGGGGCAATGCTTTATTTACGGTTGCTTTTTTGATCATAAAGTCCCATGCATCGCCATTGTGGTAGAAACCGGCAGCAATAGCCTTGCAGCAATCAATCACGCTGCCCCCGCCGACGGCCATGATAAAGTCCAGCTGATGTTCCCGGCATAACCGGATACCTTCCCTGACAGAGCTCATACGCGGATTAGGCTGGATGCCGCCTAGCTCGACATATGCGATTTCGTTGTTTTTTAACAGCTGCACCACCTCATCAAGCAAGCCGTTTCTTTTTACCGACCCCCCGCCATAAGCCAGCAACAGCCGGGAACCCTTTCCCCTGATCTCAGCGATCATCTCGCTGACTTTTCCTTTACCAAAAAGGATCCTTGTAGAGGTATCGAAATTGAAATTTACCATTGTAATTTTTTTTAATCCAAGGCTAATGCATTTAAGATCTCTGCCTAAAATTAGTTAAGAATTTGAGAATTTTGCAATTTAGCAGGCAGGTTTACTGGTATAAAATAAAATTCAGTAATTTGGAGAAGCAATCACGGGGTAGGAAAACCCTGCCTGATTGCCGGCCAACACTAAATAAAACAATCTCTATGGCGGAAATAACTTATTTGCTGGATAAAATAAACGATGGTGATAATCATGTGTTCAGGTCCCTGTATGGTGATGATCCCTTTGTTTTGAAAAAACAGTCTGACGATTACAGCAGCCTGATATCGGGTTTTAAATCAACCTTTGGAATAAATGATGCAGCGCTTTTCAGTACGCCGGGTAGGACCGAGATAGGGGGAAACCATACGGATCACAACCTGGGCCGGGTACTTGCCGGTTCCGTCAGCCTTGATAATATAGCTGTGGCAGCAAAAAACAATTCGGGTATAATACAAATAGAGTCGGCCGGATATCCTCCATTCGAGGTTGATATTGCCGATACCGGTGCCATAGAGAACGAGCGCTTCCAGCCAGCTTCCCTTGTCAGGGGCATTGTTGCCGAAACCATAAAGGCCGGTTATAATTGCGGGGGATTTGCTGCATATATTGACGGGCGGGTACCGAAGGGATCGGGACTGAGTTCTTCAGCCTCGTTCGAAGTGCTGACAGGTACTATCATCAGCCACCTGTTCAACAATGGCAGTATTGATGCGGTGCAGAATGCCATGATAGGACAATATGCTGAAAACAACTATTTTGGAAAACCATGTGGTTTGATGGACCAGATCGCCTGTGCCGTTGGGGGCCTGATTAGTATTGATTTCCGGTATCCGGCAAAGCCAAGGGTGAAAAAGGTTGATTTTGATTTTACAACTACCGGGTATTCCCTTGTGATAACTAATACAGGTGGTGATCATGCCGGTTTGAATGAAGAGTATTCTTCATTGCCCTCTGAAATGAAAAGCGTTGCAGCTGCCCTGGGAGCAAATGTGCTGAGGGATGTTGCCCTGAAGGACATTATTGCTGCAATCCCCGAACTCAGGAAGAAAACAGGTGACAGGGCAATACTGAGGGCTTATCATTTCCAGGGTGACAATCTCAGGGTTCAGCATCAGGTTGATGCGCTGGAAAAAGGTGATTTTGAAAACTTCCTGAAAATGGTGATTGAGTCAGGCTATTCTTCCTTTATGTACAATCAAAACATCCATTCCCCGCATAGCGCTAAGGATCAGGGAGTGGCCCTGGGACTTGCCCTGAGCGAAATCATCCTGAAGGATAAGGGTGCATGGCGGGTTCACGGCGGGGGTTTTGCCGGAACCATACAGGCCTTTGTTCCTGAAGACCTGCTGGATCCCTATATTTATAAAATGGAACAGGTATTCGGCAAAGGGGCCTGTTATAATCTGTTCATCAGGAATAAAGGCTCATTCAGACTGGAGTTATAAATTGCCGGCCGGCATCAATCGCTTATCTTTCCTGGTCACATTACCCGTAATTGCCAACTGTAATCCCGAAAAAACATAATTTCCATTTTATTACTACCTTAATTGATACCAGTTGCCGGCTGTTCGTTATGGATCATTCCAGGTGGGGGATTTGTTGTCTTTGGGAGAACTGGCATTGAATGCAAATAAGAGTTTGTAATAATGGTGATTTTACCTAACTTAGTATGATTCGTGGACATTCTCCGGCTCTGAGGTGTGAACCGGCAGTTAATTGCATGCATTGCAGTTTAATTGTAACCGGATCCAGGCTCAAGCATCAGGGAATAATAAATATAAGGCTTCAGGAAATTTTAACCAGGAATCAGTGTATCGGGTAGTGTTAACAATTAATTTTAAACTTATGGGAATTTCAAAAAAGTATTTGGCAGATAATGAAACTTGCAGGGTAACATTCACCCTGCCCCCGGGACTTTCAAAAACAGCTGAATCAGCAAATGTGGTAGGTGATTTTAATAACTGGGACACTGGAGCTCATCCAATGAAAAAGAGAAAGAACGGGCAATTTGCCCTTTCAATAGAACTCCCGGTTAATAATGAATATCAATTCAGGTACTTTCTGGATGGAAATACCTGGGAGACCGATCTGAAAGCAGATGCTCTGGCAGCTTCTTCCTTTGCAGACCAGTATAATTCGGTTGTGAAGGTATAATGATGCCGGTAAACCCTGACAGCAGCAGCAGACCAGATTGGTTTCTGTCTTCAGTGTAAAAGGGCATTGAAAAGCCCGGGGAGCAGCATAATCCCACATCAGAAGACACCATCATTATTCGGGGCTGTGGAATAATAACAACCGCTATGGTCTAATCAATAAGACAATTTTAATGTTATGATTGATTACACGGGAAGTTATACTGACCAGTACCAGTTAAGCATGGCCCTTGTTTATTTCCGGCATGGCAGGGCGGAGAAAAAGGCTGTATTTGATTATTTTTTCAGGAAGCTTCCCTTTAACGGAGGATATGCAGTTTTTGCCGGGCTTGGTGACCTGATCGATATCCTGGAAACCTTGCAGTTTGATGACAAGGACATATCGCTGCTAAGGAAACACGGATTCCCCGAAGATTTTCTGAAATACCTAAAGGGCTTCCGCTTTCGCGGGAACCTTTACAGTTGCCGGGAGGGTGACATTGTGTTTCCCACAATGCCGGTACTCCAGGTTGAAGCGAACTTGCTTGAGGCGCAAATAATTGAAACACTTCTGCTGAACATTCTCAACTTTCAAACACTGATCGCCACAAAGGCAAGCCGCATTCGGCTGATTGCAGGAGACCGGCGGCTGGTGGATTTCGGACTCAGGAGAGCCCACGGACCCGGCGGGTATTATGCCAGCAGGGCAGCTGTAGTAGGCGGGTTTGATGCCACCAGTAACGTACGTGCGGGCCGCGATTATGACATACCCGTTTCCGGTACCATGGCCCACAGCTTTATTCAAAGCTATGACGATGAACTGACGGCATTCAGGGATTTCGCCAGAGAACAACCCGGAAACTGTGTTTTGCTGGTTGATACATACAATACCCTGGAAACAGGTATTCCCAACGCTATACGGGTGGGCAGGGAGATGCAGGGGCGCGGGGAAAAGCTCAGGGGAATACGGCTTGACAGCGGCGACCTGGCATACCTTGCAAAGGAGGCACGTAAAAGCCTTGATGAAGCCGGACTGGAGTATGTTAAAATTGCCGCTTCCAACCAGCTCGATGAGGATGTTATTAAAAGCCTGAATGATCAGAATGCACCAATTGATATTTTCGGGGTGGGGACCAGCCTTGTCACCGGCAGCCCGGATGCAGCCCTTGATGGTATTTACAAGCTGTCCTTTGCCGGCGGGAAGCCCCGGATCAAGTTGTCGGAATCCATCAGCAAGATAACGCTGCCTCATAAAAAGCAGGTTCACCGGTTAAAAACCAACAGTGATGAATGGATAGGCGCTGATGCTGTTTCACTGGAAAATGAAAAAGATTTTAAAAACATGCATAGCCCCCTGGAACCTGGAAAATCAATGTGCATTGAAAGTTTCCGGAGGGAAGCCCTGCTTGAACAAATGATGAAAGAGGGCAAGCGCAGCACGGAAAAACTTTCAGTTCAGGAAATTTCAGCCTACCGGCAGCATAGAATGAATAAACTGCCCCTGGAATATAAAAGATTTGTCAATCCCCATATCTACAAAATCGGTATCAGCGACGGACTGAAAAGGGAAAGGGACAGGCTTATTGATCACTATAAAAAGCAATAACATGAGGACACTTGTCATAATCGATATGCAGAATGATTTTATACCCGGTGGCGCCCTGCAAGTTCCCGGCGGTGATAAAATAGTTCCGGTAATTAACAGGCTGCAGGATAAGTTTGACCTTGTAATAGCGACGCAGGACTGGCATCCTGAAAATCATATGAGTTTTGCATCAAACCATCAGGGCAAAAAGCCTTTCGATAAGATCCGGTGGAAAGACACCGACCAGGTCCTGTGGCCGGATCACTGCGTGCAGAATACCACGGGTGCTGAATTTCATCCCGGCCTGGATACACGAAAAGTGGAAGCTATTTTCAGAAAAGGAATGGACCCCAATATCGACAGCTACAGCGGTTTTTATGACAACCGGCACGAAAAGAACACCGGGCTGACCGGATATCTGCGTGAACGCAATGCCGGTGAACTGTTTTTTTGTGGACTGGCAGGCGATGTTTGCGTTCAGTTTTCAATAAGGGATGCCATTAAGGAGGGGTTTTCCGCAACCCTGGTAGACAACGCAACAAGTGCCATCGATGCCGGGGAGTTTGAAAGGATCAAAACAGAATTAACCGAAAAAGGCTGCAGGATCATCAGCAGCGAAGCATTAGCCGGTCCGGGCTTGCGTTAAAAGCATATCTGTACAGGGTATTTTTTTTCTGCCTCTCAGTAATCGTTCCAAAAAGCACGTCTGACGGCTGCGGAATCATCTATATTTCTTAACTTGCCGGTCACAGTGCTTACCTAACACATTTATAATGAAGATTGCAAAGTTGGTTCTTGCCGTTTGTTTACTGGTAATTCAGGTTTCATGCCAGGAGGACGGCCAGAGCCGTATTAGAGTGGAGTTTCCTGAATCAGGTGAATATGAGCAAATTACCGATGGTTCAAAAGAACACCTGCTTGCAAGTTATTACGGGATAAATTCCTTTGATAATACCCAAAGGTTTGCCACCGTTCTGCAGACTGACATAAAATATAAGCTTCCTGATGAAAACGATCCCGCAGTGCTTGGTTTGGTGGATATTACAAATAATGAGTTTATTCCACTTGCCACGACAAGGGCATGGAATTTCCAGCAGGGATGCATGGCCCACTGGCTGGGAACATCTCCCGATTCATTAATAATTTTTAACGATATCAGGGAAGGGGGATATGTATCGGTAATAATGAATGTTCATACGAAGCAGGAGATTAAAACAATTCCTTATCCGGTCAGTGCGGTGTCACCGGATGGCAGGGAGGCTGTAAGCATTAATTTTTCAAGGCTGAGACTGACGCGCCCTGACTATGGCTATGGCGGTGACTTCCAGGATTCAAGAAGCAGCATTGCTTTTCCCGGGGATGACGGACTTTTTTTGATCGACCTTGAAACCGGGGAAGCGAAGCTGCTGGTTTCCTACAGACAGGTTGCCGACCTGGTACCCGAGACAGGAGAAGGCGAGATTGCCTGGTTTAACCATACGCTTTTCAGCAGAAAAGGATCAAAGATATTCTGGTTGTCACGGCAAATGGATGGTAACAGGCGTATTACCACTTCTTTTACCGTAAACCGTGATGGTACGGACCTGAGACGATGCTTTCCTGACGACTGGGCAGGTTCTCATTTTGACTGGCTGAATGATGATGAATTAATGGTTACTGCCAATTATGAAGGCAAGCAATATGGCCACGTATTATTCGATATCGGGAAGCAGAACTATAAAAGGCTGGGGAAGGGTTTGCTTGATTATGACGGACACGGGACATTTTCTCCTGATGAAAAATGGATGATGACAGATACTTATCCTTCAAGGGACATGAGAGAACAAAAGATATATCTAATGGATATGGAAACTGAGGCCGTGTTGTCACTGGGGCGGTTTGTACAACCGGAAGAGTTCACAGGATTCTGGAGGTGTGACCTCCATGCCAGGTGGAGTCCGCATGGTGATATGATTGTGTTTAATTCCACCCATACGGGCAGCCGGCAGGTATATTTATTCCGTTTAACTTTTTAAAATCAAGTCCAGGTCCAGGTATAGCTATATACTGATCTTAGCCTTGAACTTATGGTTATTATCACAATTTTGACATTAAATGCCATTTTTTTACTTCATAATTGGATACAGAACGTGAATGAATGGTATTGGTAAGTAAAAAATGTCCGAATAGTACAACGGATTAATGTTGAAGACGATATCAATGCATCCGTGAAATGTTTTTGAATGTTCCGGGCAGATAATAACAAAAACCAATAATAACTGATACGCATGAGCAATCACCTTATAGCAGGTGCATCATCAGGAATAGGGAAGGAGATAGTCTCTCTTCTTAGCAGGGAAGGACACAGGGTTTATGCAACCTATCGAAACACACCTGTACATGAGAAAGCATCAGGAGTGGAATATCATTTCCTTGATGTTACTGCAGATAACCTGAATCTTGATTTCCTTCCCGATAGAATCGACGGACTTGCATATTGTCCGGGTACTATCAACCTTAAACCCTTTGTAAGGATAAAGCCTGAAGATTTTATCGCTGATTTCAATATACAGGTATTGGGTGCTGTAAGGGTAATGCAAGCCTTACTTCCCAGGCTTAAGCAGTCAGATCTGGCTTCAGTGGTATTATTTTCAACCGTTGCAGTTAAAATGGGGTTCAATTTTCACAGCCTTGTTTCTGCCTCCAAGGGTGCGGTGGAGGGACTTGCACATGCCCTGGCGGCTGAGTTTGCCCCTAAAATAAGGGTAAACTGTATTGCTCCCTCAATTACCGATACTCCTCTTGCCTCGGGCTTGCTAAACAGCGATGCGAAACGTGAAGCTAATGCACAACGTCATCCCATGAAAAGGGTTGGTTCTGTGCGGGACATTGCTGAAATGGCTGTGTTTTTACTGTCTGATAAATCGGGATGGATAACCGGGCAGGTATATGGTGTTGATGGCGGGATATCTTCGCTCAAAGTTAATTGATGATATAAAAACTTTGCAGTGGAATCCTGAAGCCGGAATAAAATTTAAAAATGAAACCAGAAGAAATTATTGTGAACGATCGGATGCAGCGAGGATATCATTACCTGCTGACCAAACCTGCTGGTCGTTGCTTCCACCCGGATTTCTCCCCCGACCTCACGCCAAAACAAATGTTGGAACTGGGGGTCTTCGGCGGAAAGTACATGACCGATTGCCGCGAGGAGTTTCCGGCATCATGGTTCAAAAGGGCAAAGCTGTCACCTTTACATGCGGATCCAGAAATGAACTTCTTCAAGGTCAGTGCCTCCAAACCCCTCTCGTATTGGATCGAAAAGGGATGGATTCGACCCCAGGACCCGAGAGGATGGTTTCAGTGGTACTGTCGATACTATATGGGCAGACGTTCAGATGATGACGAACGACAGATCGCAAGATGGAAGGCTATGCGACGCCACGTTGCCCAACTTAAGAAACACTGTCGCAAGGGAGACTTATCATGCAGGCCCGTCCAGAGACAAGCTCTCTTGCATTGGGCATATGACAGTACATTATACTAAGTGAAGTCGCTGCGGCGGCTTCGTTTTACCGTTGGTCAAATTATTATCATTTTGTGTTCAAAAACCTTCCAATAACCTTATTGCTCTGATTATTATTAACCATTAATTTATTTAAAATTAAAACAATGAAGAACCTTTCAGCAATTAGCCGGGAAAACCCGGCTGCTTTTTCATCAGCTCACCTCTGTTTCCAGTGGTTCAGCGGAGCCCGCCATTTAATGGTAATTTTTATGCTTGTAAGTGTTTTATCGTTGTCCTTCTCATCCTGTACGCGGCAACCAGAATGGGAGTACCTTTTTAACGGTGAAGATCTCTCCGGGTGGATCCAGACAGGAGGCGATGCTGTTTTTGAGGTGGTGGATAATGCTATTGTCGGAACTTCGGTTGCAAACACTCCCAACAGCTTTTTATGTACAGTAGAAAATTATGGCGATTTTATTCTCGAATATGATTTTAAAGTCGATCCGTCCCTTAACAGTGGAGTGCAGATCAGGAGCCTGAGCCTGCCCGGATATATGGATGGCCGGGTGCATGGCTATCAGGTTGAAATAGACCCGTCCGAACGTGCCTGGACTGCCGGGATATTTGATGAAGCACGCAGAGGGTGGCTGTATCCCCTGGCAGGCAGTGAACATGAAAATGCAAGGCAGGCTTTCAGGAACAATGAATGGAACAATGTCAGGGTCGAGGCTATCGGAGATCATATAAAAACCTGGTTGAACGGCGTTCCTGTCACCAACCTTTATGATGATGAAACAAGCGAGGGATTTATTGCCTTACAGGTGCATTCAATCAGGGATAGCTCCTACGAAGGCACCCGCGTTTACTGGAAAAATATCCGCATTATTACTGAAAATCCCGGAAGGTATTCATCAGAAACAACTGCCCCTGAAATTTCCAGTCTTGCAAATAAGCTTACCGAAAAGGAGGTGGCGGAAGGCTGGAGATTACTTTTTGATGGAACGACCAGCAATGGATGGAGGGGAGCGTGCCGGGATGATTTTCCCCGGGAAGGATGGAAAATAGAAGATGGTATTTTAACGGTCTTGCCAACTCCCAGGGGAGAACCGGTGGCAGGTGGTGATATTGTCACCGTGGAAACGTTTTCGGATTTTGACTTGAAGCTCCAGGCCAGGGTTACCCCTAATGCAAACAGCGGTGTTAAATACTTTGTCAGGGAATATAAAACTGAAAATGGCTGTTCCCCGCTAGGCCCTGAATACCAGGTGATAGATGATAATCATCCTAATCTTAATGAAGACCAGAAAATGGGCACCCTCTATGATTTAATGGAGGCCCGTAACGTAAGGCTTAACAGGGTTGGCCAGTGGAACAATATCCGTATCGTGGTAAGGGGCAATCTCGTGGAGCACTGGTTAAACGGTTTTAAGATTGTGGAATATGACAGGCAGAGCGATGACTTCGACCGCCGGGTTGCAGCAAGCAAATTCAAAGATGTTGAAGGATACGGTAAGATAGACGGGCACATACTGCTGCAGGATCACAGGGATGAGGTCTCGTTCAGAAGCATCAGGATCAGGACCGATTTCTGAGTATGGGCCGGTAGATCTGTTTGGTGTTATACCTGAACCCCTACCTTTCCGTGACAGTGTTTATATTTTTTACCACTGCCGCAGGGACAGGGTTCGTTCCTGCCTACTTTTTTCTCAACCTTGACGGGCTGGGATCTTTGTTTTTCCTGGGTATTAGCCATCATTTCATTTCTGCGGCTGGTTTCGTAACGACTCATATCAAGCCGCCTCCGCTGTTCGGCCTCCCTTACCTGACTGGCATCCCTTATTGGAATGTGTCCCTTCATCAGGGTTGCCACAATATCTCTGTTAACCCTGCCAATCATGGTCTTAAAGAGCTCAAAAGATTCAAATTTATATATCAGTAACGGATCTTTTTGTTCATAGGTTGCAGTCTGGACCGATTGCTTGAGGTCGTCCATCTCCCTTAGATGTTCTTTCCATAATTCATCTATAACCATCAGAATGGCGGTCTTCTGGTAAGACTTGACTATATCCCTTCCTTCTGTTTCATAGGCCTTTTTCAAATTGGTAACTACCTGGAAAACCTTGCTTCCGTCGGATATGGGGACAACGATATTTTCATATAAATGAGAGCTTTTTTCATAAACATCCTTTATTACCGGATAAGCCTGCCTGGCGATTATTTGAACCTTGCGCCTGAAAGTTTCATTGATGAGAGTCCGCATTTTATCCATTATGTCATTTGCGCTCATCTGCCTGAACTCCTCTTCAGACACAGGTGATTCCATTGAAAACAGGCGGATCAGCTCCATGTTGAACCCTTCATAGTCAGTTGCATCATGATACTGGAAAACTATATTTTCGCACACATCCAGCATCATATTGGAGATCTCCATGTCTATGCGTTCTCCCTTCAGAGAATTTTTTCTTTTCGAATATATCACTTCACGCTGGGCATTCATCACGTCATCATATTCCAGAAGCCTTTTGCGGATGCCAAAGTTGTTTTCTTCAACTTTTTTCTGCGCCCTCTCTATTGATTTTGTGATCATGGAATGCTGTATAACCTCGCCTTCCTTCAATCCCATCCTGTCCATTAACTTAGCGATACGGTCGGATCCAAACAATCGCATAAGATTATCCTCCAGGGAGGCAAAGAATTGTGAAGACCCCGGGTCACCCTGTCTTCCGGCTCTTCCTCGCAGCTGCCGGTCCACCCTGCGCGATTCATGCCGTTCTGTACCTACGATAGCAAGTCCTCCGGCGGCCCTGACTTCCGGGGTAAGTTTAATGTCGGTACCCCTCCCTGCCATATTGGTTGCTATAGTAACCGTTCTGGCATGTCCTGCCTCAGCAACGATATCTGCCTCTTTCTGATGCAATTTGGCATTGAGCACATTATGCTTTATGCCTTTCATTTTCAGGGTGCGGCTCAACAGTTCGGAAATCTCCACTGAGGTTGTGCCCACAAGCACCGGCCGGTTTTTATTGACCAGGTCGATAATCTCATCTGTTACGGCATTATATTTTTCCCGCTTTGTCTTGTAAACCAGGTCTTCCCGGTCATCCCTTATTATCGGTTTATTGGTGGGTATAACAACCACATCAAGCTTGTAGATATTCCAGAATTCACCGGCTTCGGTTTCTGCTGTTCCGGTCATGCCGGCAAGCTTGTCATACATTCTGAAATAGTTCTGAAGCGTTATAGTGGCAAAGGTCTGGGTAGCCGCCTCGATCTTCACTTTTTCCTTGGCTTCGATAGCCTGGTGAAGCCCGTCGCTGTAACGCCTTCCTTCCATGATACGGCCGGTTTGTTCATCTACTATCTTGACCTTGTTTTCCATAACAACATATTCCACATCCTTTTCGAACATGGTATATGCCTTGAGCAGCTGGTTTATGGTATGTACCCTTTCCGATTTAATGGCGTAGTCACGCAGCAGGTTGTCTTTTTTCAGGATTTTTTCTTCAGTGGGAAGGTCCGACTTTTCCAGTTCGGCCACCTCACTGCCAATGTCGGGAAGTATAAAAAAGGCCTCATCATCCGATGCGGAAGTTATCAGATCAATACCTTTGTCCGTCAACTCAATGGAATTGATTTTTTCATCGATAACAAAAAACAGCTCGTCGGTAACTTTAAACATGTTCTTGCCCTTTTCCTGCATGTAAAAGTTTTCGGTCTTTAGCATAAGGGCTTTATTGCCATGTTCACTTAATAGCTTGATAAGGGTTTTGTTTTTCGGCAGTCCTTTGAATGCCCTGAAAAGCAGAAATCCCCCTTCTTCGGTATCGCCTGAAGCCAGGGCTTTTCGTGCCTGTACAATAATATCATTAACAAGTTTGCGCTGGGCGGCTACCAGGTTTTCAACCTTGGGTTTCATTTCATCGAAAAGCTGGTTTTCGCCTTTTGCAACCGGTCCGGAAATAATCAGCGGGGTACGGGCATCATCGATTAAAACCGAGTCAACCTCATCCACAATAGCGTAATTATGTGGTCGCTGCACCAGGTCTCCCGGATTGATTGCCATATTATCCCGCAGGTAGTCAAAACCAAATTCATTGTTTGTGCCGAAAGTAACATCAGCTATATAGGCTTTTCTCCGGTCTTCGGAATTTGGCTGGTGCTTGTCAATGCAGTCGACAGAAAGGCCGTGGAACTCGTAAAGCGGACCCATCCATTCGGCATCACGGCGGGCCAGGTAATCGTTTACCGTAACTATATGCACTCCTCTGCCCGACAAGGCATTCAGGAACACAGGCAGGGTTGCGACAAGGGTTTTCCCCTCGCCGGTTGCCATCTCAGCTATTTTGCCGGTATGTAATACAATACCACCGATGAGCTGCACGTCATAATGGACCATATCCCACTGGATCTCTGTTCCTCCTGCTGTCCACCGATTTTTCCAAACGGCCTTGTCACCCTTGATTTCCACACTGTTCCTCGTGGCCGCCAGGTTGCGGTCAAAATCATTTGCCGTTACCTCAATTTCTGAATTTTCCTTGAAACGTCTTGCTGTTTCCTTGATTATTGAGAAAGCCTCAGGTAAAATGCTGACCAGTACTTCCTGCAATGTGGAGTTTATTTCTTTTTCAAGCCTGTCTATTTTTTTGTAAATTTCTTCCTTATCATCCAGATCAACCTGATCGCTTTCCGCCTGTTCCTTAAGTGAAGCAATTTCCTGCTCATCCTTTCTGATCGCATCCCTGACAGTCTGTTTAAGTTCCGAGGAAAGTGACCGGAGTTCATCGTTTGAAAGGGGGACAACCTTGTCATAAGCCCCGATCACCTTATTAAGCAGGGGAGTAACCTCCTTAATATCGCGAGTCGATTTGTTGCCGAAAAGACTGCCCATAAAACTATTGAATATACCCATCTTGAAAGAAATATTTTTATACAAAAATGTTAGTTACTGCAAAGTTAACGAAATTTGGGCTATATAATTATTTTGCAGGGTGCTAATTTTCGGATGGCGCGCGGGTAAGCAGGCTGTCGTGACTTGCCGGAAATGCTGGAATTAAGTGATAACTTGTTTCCTGCAGCTTACATAAAACATCTCCCCGAGGCGGTTTATAATCATCCGATGCCTCCTGGTATGGATTTAATTACGGCGCAAACCGGCTTCTTCATCTCTTGCAGCGCGGAATTCGCTTTCTGGCGCCCAATTGGGAAAGTCGTCATTGTTTGCCAGTTCATTTCCAATACTGTAAAAAAACCACAGATCCTGGTGTATGCCACTGTAATCCCACAGATCATGAACAACATCGGAAGGCTGGTGGTAGCGCCTGGCATAATCCTGGCTTACCATTTCTGAATAGTCTTCATCACGGCCGATATAATCTGATCCGCCGTTGGCATATATCATCGGAACTCCCTGTTTTGCCATGTTAAAATGGTCAGACCGGTAGTAATAGCCTCTTTCCGGGTATGGGTTGGGCTTAACCACGCGATCCTGTTCTTCGGCATGCCGTTTCATATATTCATCAAGCTCTGAAAATCCGTAGCCGACTGCCACTATATCTCTTGTGGGGCCGTAAACATTGAGTGCGTCCATATTGATGCCCGCAACGGTGGTTGCAATTGGGAAAAGGGGGTTTTCGGAATAATACCGTGAACCAAGCAGACCTGATTCTTCTGCTGTAACAGCCATGAATACGATCGAGCGCCTGGGGGACTCCCCGCTTTGCATGAACCGCTCGGCGATAGCCATAAGGCCTGCTACGCCCGTGGCGTTGTCGACGGCGCCGTTATATATCTGCACTTCTCCATCAGCTTCGACCATGCCAAGATGATCCCAGTGGCCCATGTATATAACTGTTTCATCCGGATACTCACTTCCCTCTATATATCCTATCACATTGTTGCAGTCGGCAAAATCAAATTCATTGTTGAAGGAAACAGATGCCGTGAGGCCCATAGGCTCAGGTTTGAACCCCTTTTCACTGGCACGAACGAGTGCATCTTCAAAATCAATGCCTGCCTTCCTGAAGATATTTCTTGCCGGATCTTCGTGAATCCATCCCTCTGCCAGCAAGCGCTCAGTTTCTCCTTTAGATGCAACTCCATATTGCGTTCCCGACCATGAATTCCTTACTACATCCCAGCCGTAACTGGCCGGTTCGGTCTGGTGTATGATAATTGCCGCAGCAGCACCCTGACGGGCGGCTTCTTCAAACTTGTATGTCCACCGTCCGTAATAGGTCATGGCATTGCCCGTAAACATTGAGTCGTCACCGGTTGCAAACCCGGGATCATTGACCAGGACAATAACCGTTTTGCCTTCAGCGTCAAGTCCCTCATAATCGTTCCAGTTGTATTCAGGTGCAACTATGCCGTATCCGGCAAAAACAAGCTCGCTGTCTTCGATGCTTACTGCTTCCTGCATCCTGTAGGTCCCTATTACCATGTCATCAAGGTAGCTGAGGGAAATATCCTCTCCGTTTCCGGATACTGTAAGCGGCGAGAAATTTGAACCCGTCACTTCCATCAGGGGGACCGGCTGCAGGTATGAATCGCCGTTGGCCGGTTTCAGCCCTATTTCAGTAAACCGTGATTTGATATATTCAACTGCTTTTTCGCCTCCGGGAGTAGCGGGTGCGCGACCCTCAAACTCATCAGAAGCAAGGATCCGAATGTCTTCTTCCAGGTTGTGTCCGAAAATTTCAATTTCACCTCCGGGTGATGAACATGCTGCTGCAAACAACAGAAGGACAACTGAGAGGAAGGCTGAAGCCGTTAATGATTTTTTTTGTAGCATTTGTTGTGATATTTAATTGGACTTGATTTTTGGTACGTCGCTTTATATTACGTCTTTTAATACTTAATATCTGAATATCAGGATAGTGGTATTTAACTAACGTATAAAAGCTCCCCATGGTATATTCAATGAGGAGCTTTCTGTTTTGGCATTTTGATTTTTACCCTTGTGATTCTTCTGAGCGCAAAGTCAAAATATCCCGGTCAAACAGGTAAAGAGGACCGTCACCCAGTAAATTGAGCTTGTCAAGAATGTTATTGGCCGATGCTTCCTCTTCAATCTGCTCGGTAACAAACCACTGGACCCAGTTATGGGTAGTATAGTCCTTTTCCTGCATGCAAACGGTAACAATCTCATTTATCGAAGCTGTGACATACTGCTCATGCTCAAGCACCTGATCGAACATCGGTTTTACCCCGGTGTAATCAACAGGTGGTTTTGCAAACGCAGGTATTATTGTCCTGCCTCCGCGTTCATTGATATAGGCTATTATCTTGAGCATGTGTTCACGCTCTTCTTCAGCCTGGGCATACAGCCACTTTGCAATACCCTCGTAACCTCTGGATTCCGCCCATGAGGCCATGGCAAGGTAAAGGTTGGATGAATAACCTTCTTTTTCAACCTGCACGTTAAGGATTTCTTCTACTTTTTTATTCAGCATATTTTTCAGATGTTTATTTAGATTAATATTAAGGCCTGGGCTCCGGGTAAATTAAATGATTAAGGCAGAGCTGGTGCCAAGGTGAATTGTCCGGGCGTATCGTTCATGGATCCTTATGGTTTCCCGGCAAGCCATTTTGCCTGCTACAGCCGTATTGCCCGTTATCAGTCCATGTTGTTAATTATTTCCCTGCCAAAACCCGAACATGATACCTTCTTTGCGTCGGGCATCAGTCGCGCGAAATCATATGTAACAGTTTTGTTCAGGATAGCCTTTTGCAGGCCCTCCGTTATTTTACCGGCAGCCTCGCCCCAGCCCAGGTATTCAAGCATCATTACGGCGGAAAGGATCACCGATCCGGGGTTAACCTGGTCAAGCCCGGCATATTTTGGTGCAGTGCCATGGGTTGCTTCAAAAATGGCATGGCCGGTTTCATAATTTATGTTTGCACCAGGGGCTATGCCAATGCCTCCCACGATGGCTGCCAGTGCATCGGATATATAATCACCATTAAGGTTCATTGTGGCAATAACCGAGTATTCTGCCGGCCTGGTAAGTATTTGCTGCAGGAATGCGTCGGCAATCACATCCTTGACAAGCAGGCGGCCTGAGCTGAGCGCATCATCCTGGGCCTTGTTTGCGGCATTCTTGCCCTGCTTTTCTGCAATTTCATCATACTGCTTCCATGTAAATACCTTATCGGCGAATTCCTTTTCGGCCAGTTCATATCCCCACTGCTTGAATTGCCCTTCAGTGAATTTCATTATATTTCCCTTATGGACAAGGGTGACCGAATCTCTTTTTTCCTTCAGGGCAAACCTTATTGCCGCCCTTACCAGTCGCTCGCTGCCTTCACGGGAAACAGGCTTGACCCCTATTGATGAGGAATCCGGAAACCGGATGCTTGTTACATTCATTTCCCCGGTAAGGAAATCAACAACTTTTTTATTTTCCTCGGTGCCGGCAAGCCATTCTATGCCTGCATAAATATCTTCTGAATTTTCACGGAAGATCACCATGTCCGTAGTTGTAGGGTCCTTGACAGGTGTGGGTACCCCTTTGTAATATTTAACCGGTCTCAGGCAGGTATAAAGATCCAGTTTCTGGCGCAGTGCCACGTTGAGTGAACGAATGCCCCCTCCAACCGGGGTTGTAAGAGGACCTTTTATTGCAACCAGGTATTTTGTTATATTATCCAGTGTTTCCTGTGGGAGCCATTCGCCGGTAGCTTTATAGGATTTTTCCCCGGCAAGGATTTCTTTCCACTTTATTTTTCTTTTGCCCCTGTATGCTTTTTCAACTGCGGCGTCTATAACACTAACGGAAGCAGCCCAAATATCCGGCCCTGTCCCGTCACCCTCAATAAAAGGGATCACGGGTGTATCAGGAACAACCAGGTTGCCTTTTTCAATTTTAATAATATCATTTTCCATCATTCATATTGGTTTTTATTCGAAATCAAGGTTGAATCTCTGTCGGAATCTTGCCAGTTCAGGGTTTTTCGTGAGCATTTTCTCGTATTTGTCTTCTGGCAGGTACAGCCGGCTTTCCTGAAGAGTTTCATTAATGCACAGCTCCAGTTCTATATTGCTGTTTAATGCGCGTTTCAGATGGCTTAACAATTCGGGCCGTATTTTGTTCAGGGCCTCTTGTTGCAGGGGATTGCTGATTTCAAACCGGATACTGGTCTGGCTGTTTATCTCAGGCTTGTTTGCCATAAGGGTGTTGTAAAGCCTTGGGTGCTTCTTTCTTATCTGGTTGGCAAATTTCCTCCATTGTTCCATCAGCTCATTTTCTGTGAAGTCTTCCCCGTCTTCCTGCACCGTCAGAGTTTCATCATCGTCATCACCCTCCGGTGCTTCCTGCTGTATATCGCATGCCTGTGCTGTTATGCTTCCCTTAAGAACATTTTTTATGGAATATGTATTATTGATAACATTGCCGTGGTAACCAACAGGGTTTGTTCCGGGCACTGCTGCCGGAGCTTCCGGTACGGCAGGGTTTTCAGCAACGGAAGGGTTACCGGGCACCGAAGGAGCTTCCGGTACGGCAGGGTTTTCAGCAACGGAAGGGTTACCGGGCACCGAAGGAGCTTCCGGTACGGCAGGGTTTTCTGATGCCGGAGTGTTCCCGGGCACCGAAGGAGCTTCCGGTACGGCAGGGTTTTCTGATGCCGGAGGTATTAGGGCTTCCGGGGAAGAAGAAGTATTATCGCTGGCGGCAGCCACTGCATCACGCTCCCGGCTCAGGGGCTTGTCAGTGTGGGGTGTGGAAGAAACTGAAACCTCTTTTTTTAAGCGGATTGAACCAGGTTCAGATTTTTTTTTTTCGGTGGTCAGCAGA
>SLJO01000254.1 GCA_007135095.1 Bacteroidales bacterium
CGAGAACATCGGGAACCATGATAGTCATATCCTCGTCGTATTCAATAAACCGGGCCTTTATTATCCATTCCTGATCGGGCGGGTACCTTTCTATATACTGCAATGCTTCAAGCCGCGGATGAAGATAATCACGTAACCTGATTCCTGTCCTTTCCCCCCTTTGGATTATATAAAATCCGAGCGAGTCGACGGTAAGCAGCCGGGCATCGGGGTTTTCGCCAAATATGCGAAGAGCTCCCGTGAAATGCACCCCATCGGCCTTAATAGTAACATCACTGTGGGGGCGGAAATGGACAACATTGCCTTCCTTTGTTATATGGCCGATCTCGCGGGGACCTCTTGGAAAGACGATGTCATTAAAATCTGCCGACCCTATGCTGTTTTCCCCTTCCTGTAACCAGAACAACCCGGCAAGGTTCACCCAGCCATCGGGCGACTTAAGTCTTTGCAAACGGGCATTGTCCCATTCTGCAATATGATCCCGATATTCAACGGCACTCATACGGGTTCTGGCTTCATTGCATGATATGCCAGTCAGTATTAAGGAAAACAGGAGGATTGCTCCTGAAATATTATTATGTATCATAATTATCTGTCTAATACCAGGCTCATCAGGGCAGGGTTATGCTCACGGGCGAGCCCGAAATATTTCCTGGCGTTCTGTACATCTCCCATTCCCTGATACCCCAGGGCTATTCGTAAATATGCGGTTGCCTGAAGTTCATTTTTTGACCTCTCCCTGGAGAAGGGGTCAAAGAAATCCATATCCTCATCCTCCAGTAATTCTTCCCGGCCTCCCTGAACCATATGTTCAAAAATGGATTCGGTGGCGATAATCTTTCTGAGTTTTTGATAAGCAAGCGCTGCATAGTAATCACATTCAGGTGCACCGTCTTTGCTTTGCGTCGCCCTCAGAAAGTTAAATTCTGCTTCGTTAGCGTTTCCGAGTTTCTCAGCAACAAGTCCTTTGTAATAGAAAGCTATGTTTTCGTGTGACGATGTAACCGCCTGGAGGTTGGGGGGATATGAAATGGACCTTTCGATAAGGGAATCCGCCTCTGCCAGCCGGTTGTTCTCCAGGGCTGCCACTGCCTTGAAGAGGTGTGCATAAAGCCAGTACAGGTAAATGCTTTCCCCACCTTCCCATCTGTGGAAACTATTTCTGCTCATCGTCTCTATCGCCTTCTTATGGTTTCCCGTTACGGTAAGCAATGCCGCATAGGGGAAAATAGAAAGCTGATCCGATACCACGACCTCATGATTGCGTGAAAAAGATTCGAGTCTTTCCGCCGGATCAGTGAGCATTGATTTAAGGTAAAGATCATATTCGTAATAATAACGGGGATCATCCGGATTAAGCTCTATAGCCTGTTTGATGTTTTCAGCGGCAGCACCGGCATCATTTTCGATATTTGCAAAAGCAAATCCCAGGTTCCGGTAGGCCACGGGTATATCATCACTAAGCGATACAGCCTTTTGCCAGGCTTCAATGGCCATTAAAGGCTGATGATCATAATAAATATTCCCGGTCAGATACCAGGCAAGGGCATCATCAGGATTGTACTCCAGTGCAGTTTCCAGGATCCTGACCGACTCGAGCCTGAAAGGAAAACAGTATTTGTGGTCGGCGCTGGAGGCAAGTTGAAAGTATTCGCCGGCTTTATCCGGGTTTCCTGATATATGATTGTAGTATCCAAGGTAATAGTAAACCATAGGGTAATCCTTTATGCCGGGTTCGGGCAGCTTCAGATATTTTTCAAGCAGGTTAACGGCTTCATTTAACATTCCCGCATTACCATAGTAAACGGCCAGTTCGAGGTAATTTTCATGATAATCACGCATTAATTTTTCAAACCTCTGCCCATCAATGCCGTTACCGGTTAAAAGAAACTTTTCGTAATGAGCATTAAGGTTAACGGGATCAATCTCAAGAAGTGATTCGGTTAATTCCATTGCTATGCTATTCTCGCCGGTTAACCGGTGCATGGAGATCAGCAAAGACTTAATATCGGTGCTCCTGGCATTGGCATACCCCGCATTTACCAGATGCTCAATTGCCCTGCGGTTATTGCCAGATTTACTGTCAAGCAGGGCAAGCTGATATCCCGAAGCGGCACGGAAATTATAATCCCAGGCCGCGACGGCAAAAAGTTCATATGCCTCCCTTTCCCGGTCCAGTTCCAGGTATGCAAGTGCCAGATAGTAAAGGGGAGCGGCATTTTCAGGAACAGTATAATCTGATGTTATCATTTCAACAACAGGTGCCAGGTTTGCCGCGGCATTCTCATAATCCCCTGCTTTCAAAAGCAGCATGCCGGCGCGGGTAAGCGAGGGAACGTGGTCTGGTTTAATTTCCAGTGCCTTCTGATAGAAATCCATGGGCATAAAATACGGATCGTGGAACTGCTCAAACCTTAACCCGGCATAATAAAGGCTGTCGGGATCGTTTATTTCACCTGCACCCCTGGGCTGAGAAACCGGTTCAGGCATAGGTCCGGCTTCAGGCTGCTCCAGGGTGTAGGCGAGAATGGTTCTGCCGCCTGCATCCTTGAGTATTATCCGGATGTATCCGGGGATTTCCTGTACATCATATTCACCGGTCTCCGCATCCGGCAAATCATCAGGGGACTCAACCATCATTGCAAGAGTCCATGGTTCGTCGGGATCAATATCAACTACCTGGTTATAAATCAGATCTTCGCCTTTGAATATACTGACCTCTGCATCTCCCAGCCTGCTGACAGCATTGATTACAGCAAAAAGCGAGTCACTGACAATCTCAATATCGGCAATGGCATATTCATTAACCTTTTTTATCCCTTTCATGTTCAATAATGGAGCAAACCAGTACCTGCTTTCCCTGGTTTCACGTGCCTGGATCCAGCTGTAGTCCGGCTGGTTATCGGAGAACGAACCGAACATCAGCTCGATATAGGGGCCGTCTTCATCAGTCAGAAGCCGTTCCCACATAGCCCCGGCAGGATTGTTGCCCCATGACCAGACCTTTTTACCCGGATTCATGTATTTATTTCCAAAAATCACCGTTCCGGCCTGCAATCCGTGATCTATACCAGCCACAAAATTACCTTTGTTGCCCCATTCAAAAAATGAGGTGGATTTAATATGGTTTTCCCATCTGCTTATATCTTCCCCCAGGGTGTAATCGGCACCATCATAGTACTGGTGGCTTTCAGGCCATTCACTGAACTGGTTTTTTTTGTGATATGTAACATACCGGGTAAGTGGGGGAAAAAATACCTGGTAGTCACTGCCGGCATGAACTGCCGCATTTGCCCATGCCATTATGGAATTCTGATATGGCGTGGTATTGAACACCCTGAGTGTAGTTTCCACCAGGGCGCTGCCGGGATGCAATGTTATACCCACAACCCATCTGCTCCTGTGCCTTAATTCTGTTTCCCCGACCCAGACCGTGCTGCTGCCGCCAGGATTTTCCGTTACACTGTATTCGACCGGCATAAAGGAAGATGCCCTGTGATGATGCGGTATGTTCCACTCAACACCGCCTGATATCCATGCCCCAGTCATGCCGATAAGTGCGGGCTTGACCACCTGGTTGTAATACAAAAAATAATAATCATTCCTTTTATCCCTTGCATAATAGATCCTCCCGCCCAATTCAGGCAATATGCATACCTCGATATACTCATTTTCAATTACCACAGCATGGTAATCCTGGCTTGCAACACTGTCGGTGAGATTATGCATCAACGGGTAGGGATAAACCTTCCCTTTAGCTCCCTGATATCTCCGGCCACTGAAGAAAACCGGGTTGGGATCAGGATCCTGAACCTGATAGGAAGGAATGGTAATGATTGACTCTGTAACTGTGACCTGGGAGAATCCCTTTCCGTTAAAAAGGAAAAAGGCAAAAAGAAAAATCAGAATTCTTTTGTCAGTTGGCATTTTCGTTTATTTATTTTATCAGACAGTTAACCGGTCGGAAATTATTCTCAATCAACAACGGTCACAGGGCTTACAAAATTATAATTAATAATGAATTCAGGAAAATAAATAAAAAAGATTCATATTCCTGCGGCAATGAATGGAAATAATTATTTATCTTGCTTCTAAACCCTAAGGATGTCATTGTCAAATAAAAAATAAATCATGAACCTTACCAAACCCGTCTTTTTCTCTTTGTTACTGGTTACAATGCTTGCAAATATTTCCTGTGAGCCGGCTGCAGAGAAAGATTTGCATGACAGGATAATGATATACCCCGAAAATCCCTTCTACTGGCAATACAAGGGAGAGCCGGTCCTTTTGCTTGGCGGATCCCGTGAAGATAACCTGTTTAATCACCCCGAAGGACTTGCCGGACATCTTGATATCCTGCAGTCGGCTGGCGGAAATTACATAAGGAACACCATGAGCAGCCGCAACCCGGGTAATCCATGGCCCCATAAAAGGCTGGCAACAGGGCTTTATGACTTGCACCAGTGGGACGAGGAATACTGGGACCGCTTTGAGAATCTGCTGGATCTCTGCCTGGAAAGGGACATAATCGTCCAGGTTGAAATATGGGATCCCTGGGATTACTTCCAGACAGAAGCCCCCCTGGGCTACGGACCTGATAATGTCGGCTGGGAAAGCTGTCCGTATAATCCCCTGCTTAATGTCAACTATAACGCCGAAGAAACAGGACTGGATCCGTTTATAGATTACTATTCGGGGGCCCGCCCATCAGAACATGTGTTTTTCCATACTGTGCCTGCACTTAAAGATATACCGCTGGTAAGAGAGTACCAGGAAGCCTTTGTGAAAAAGATCCTCTCAATCACGCTTGATTATCCCAATGTATTGTACTGCATGAACAATGAGATAGGCGAACCGCCCGAATGGGGGGAATACTGGGCAGATTTTATCCGTCATATTGCAAAGGGGGAAGGCAGGGAAGTATTTCTTGCAGATATGCGCCGCAACAGCGATTTCAGTTCCCTGGAACAACTTAACCTTTTGCACGACAGGGTTCATTATGACTTTTTCGAGATCTCCCAGAATACTGCAAATAATGACCAGAGGCATTATGACCAGATAATGCTGATAAGGGAACAGATAGTTGATCATCCCAAACCGCTTAACAACGTTAAGATATACGGAGGAGAAATCGGAAGCTGGACAACAAATGTGGAAGAAGGAACCAGGAGGTTCTGGAGGAATATTTTCGGGGGACTGGCTTCTTCGCGTTTTCACCGGGATGGACCTTCTCCCTTGTTTTTCGGAGCCGGATTAAGTCATGTTGCACAGACACATATAAAAAGCATGAGGATGTTTACCGATGAGATGGATATCTTTACCTGTGTTCCTTCAAACCATCTCCTGGGTGAACGGGAACCAAATGAGGCTTACCTCCTTGCCCGGGAGGGAAATTACTACGCAATTTATTTTCCCGATGGCGGCGATGTATTGGTAGATCTGTCCGGAACCGCCGGGAACATGGAGCTTCGCTGGATGAATATCCTGCAGTCGGAATGGCTGGAGAGTGAGGTCATCCAGGGTAACAGTCATGTAAGGATTTCCGCACCGCTGGCTGGCCAGTGGGCAGTGCTGATCATGCCGGCAGATAATTGAGCAGGTTTCAAGGCAGCCTTACCCGGGGGTAGTGCTCAAAGGGTGGCTGCCGGCAGTTTATGAACGGACCGCCGGGGAGCAGAAGGAAGGTCAATAAGCATGACAGCTATTTATCCCGGCTTGCGCAAATTCAGCGCTGCTGCCGCTCAAATGCAAAAGTAAAATCGGGGTTATGGGTCCGCGCTTCTTTCATGATTGAATCGGCACCATGCACTACTTCGGGATGAGCCGCAGCCAGGTCGTTCTTTTCGCCCGGGTCAGAATCAAGGTCATACAGTTCTATCGGGGCTGATGGATTCTCGCCCATGTTCAGTCTTACCGCCTTCCACCTGCCCATCCTGACGGCCTGCCTGCCTCCTCTTTCAAGAAACTCCCAGTACAGATATTCATGTTGCTGCTGATCGCCCGCCCCGGTCAGCTCTGGAACCATGGAAATTCCATCAGTGTTACCTGGTTTGGCTGCTCCGGCCAGTTCAGCGTATGTAGGCAGCATATCCCAGAAAGCTGAAATATGACCCGACCTGGCGCCTGCCTCTATTGTTCCCGGCCACCATGCAATAAAGGGAACTCGTATTCCCCCTTCATAAAGATCCCTCTTCGACCCGGAAAAAACACCACTGCTGTTAAAATATTCAGGGTCTGCCCCTCCCTCGGCGTGGGGGCCGTTATCGCTGGTAAAGATCACAAAGGTGTTCTCCTGGATACCCAGTTCTTCGATCAGCTTGAGTATCTCGCCAACCTGGTGGTCCAGGCGGGTTATCATGGCTGCAAGAACCGCCCGGGGCTCATCCTGGGAGCAATATCCCGGGATGGAGAAATTTTCGCTGCCGTAATCATTTCCCTGCCAGGGTGTTTCAACAAACCTGCCGCGGTACATTTCCAGGATTTCGTCTTCGGGTACCAGCAATTCGGCATGGGGAAGCAACGAGGGTACATAAAGGAAGAAATTTGTATCTGCATTCTCGCGTATAAACTCAAGTGTTTTGTTGTGTATCACATCGGGAGCATATGTGACGGTATTGTTCCAGTCATTGCCTTCGAGATAAACCTTTTGGGTATTGTGCCATATGTATTCAGGGTAATACCTGTGAGCATACCGCTGACAGTTATAGCCGTAAAAAGTATCGAAGCCCTGATTTACCGGATCACCCCCGGAACCGGGATAACCCAGTCCCCACTTTCCAAAGGCACCTGTGACATAGCCGGCCTCCTTCATTAACAGCGGGATGGTTACTGTTCCGCCGGACAAGGGAAACTGGCCTTCAGGCAGGATCTCCCTGTTTCCCCTTACGGGGGTATTCCCGGTATGCTGACCGGTCATCAGGCTGGAGCGGGAGGGGGCACATACAGTGCTGCCGGAATAGTGTTGGGTGAAAAGCATCCCCCGGGCAGCCATTCTGTCCAGATTAGGTGTTTGTATATGTTGCTGTCCGTAAACCCCGATATCGCCATAACCAAGGTCATCGGCAAGAATATAGATAAAGTTGGGTTTTACTGTGTCATTCATACTTCCCCCGGGAGAACTGCAGGAAATAATAAAAGAGGCAGGCAGAACAAAGGTTGCTGCGAAATATATGAAATTATCGTTTTGATTCATCATTAGTTTAATATTATGTTATTCAGGTTCAAATAATATCAGGCCTAAAATTAGAGATTAAGTTTCATTTGCACAAATCATACTGCCCGGCATGATTTATTAATTTTTTAAGGCTGGAGCCGGACAAGGAAAAACTCCGGAACCTTTTTGCCACTGCCGGAAGTTGTCATTATGCAACATGCAGTAAAACAACGATAAAACATGGGAATAATCACTGGCGAGGTCATTTTTATCATATTTTAGAATCTCAAAATCATGATTAATTAAACCAGTCTTGCTATATTGCCGGAAATTTGAAGTAACTTGATAAATACCCGGGTAACTCGTATCAAAACTATAATACTGATAATATGGAAAGAAGGAAATTCATTGCCAGCGCCGGAGCGGCTGCCGCAGGCGCATTACTGATCAACCCTGTCTCAGGCATGGCCTCCGGCACCTCATCACTGCGCAGGAAGAAGAGGCTTGGCCTTGTTGGTACAGGAGTAAGAGGCATAGGCATGTTTGGCCAGGGTCTTCTGAGAAACTATTCCGATTATGTTGAACTTGTTGGCATTTGTGACACTAATCCCGGCAGACTTAAGGTAGCAGCCAATGCCATCGGTGCCGGCTGCCCTGCATTCACCGATCTTGAAGAGATGATCAGAAAACAGGCGCCGGAAACCCTTATCGTCACCACAGAGGATGCAGCGCACCATGAAGTGATAATCAAGGGCATGGAAATGGGCTGTGATATAATAACAGAGAAACCCCTTACAATCGACGAGTTCAGGGCGCAGGCCATAATAGATGCCGAAAGAAAATATGGTAAAAAGGTCATTGTTACCTTCAACTACCGCTACCCGCCCTACAGGGCAAAAATGAAAGAGCTGATCATGGAAGGAATTATTGGTGATGTCAGGTCGGTAGACTTTCACTGGAACATTCACCACAGCCACCTGCAGCAATACATGATGCGCTGGCATGGAGAAAGCAACAGGGGAGGCAGTTTGTGGGTTCATAAATCAACCCACCATTTCGACATGGTCAACTGGTTCCTTAATTCCGAACCTGCACAGGTGCAGGCATTCGGCAGTCTTGAAAGGTTTGGAAGCAAGGGCCCCTTCCGGGGAAAAAATTGCAGGAATTGTGCGCACACTGCCAAATGCCCGTATTACTGGAATATCAATGAAAACCAGTACCTTAAAAGCCTTTATGCTGACAATGAGCATTACGACGGGTATATAAGGGACAACTGCGTGTTCCGCCATCAGATAGATATTCACGAGAAGCATTCCGCCATAGTGAAATATGCCAACGGTGCCTACCTGAATTATTCCCTAACGGCCGACACCGATTTTGACGGTTACTGGATAGCATTCAACGGCACCAAAGGGAGGCTGGAGGCACGGGTGCTCGGCTATCCCAGGAAGGATTATGTAGATGTTGTATTCACTCCGGTGCGGATTTACAATGACAGGCCTGCAGAGGTTTTCAAGATTAAGTTTGCCAGTGGCGGCCACTGGGGAGGCGATCCGATAATGAACGACAAACTCTTTAAAAACCCTGATATGCCTGATCCGCTGGGCCAGCAGGCAGGAGTACGTGACGGGGTGATGTCGATCCTCATTGGCATTGCTGCCAGAAAAAGTGTGGCTGAAAGCCGGGCGGTTAACATTGCAGGCCTTACGGACCTGAAACCGATGGAAATCAAGCCACCAATGGTGTAAACCTGGCGGGCTCAAATTCTGCAGGCAGATAAATAATTATCTGCCAATATGATATACTGCCGGGCACCTCGGAATGGGCCCGGCAGTTTTTTGTGAGGCCCAGGAGCCTTCCATTAAAGACAGTCCTTACCCGGTGAACCGTGGCCTGGGCCAGGCCCTCCAGGAATGCCGGGGGAAGCGGGTCTGTAACTTATGCTAAACGCTTTTTTCAATATTCCAGACAAAAGCCCTCACTCCCACCTCCTTGTTTATCTCATCGAGTTTTCTTACAGATTCAAGAAGCTCATCCACCTTATCATCTTCAATTACGGTCATGGCAGCAGAATTCATTTCCGGCCAGGTGTGGGTCCCCATCCGGGGTTCGCCTGTTTCCGATCCCCTGCCTTTAACCTCGCTCCACCAGGTATAACCATTTATCTTTAAGCGATCAAATATAAACTCAACCCTTTCGGTGTTCGCCTGGTTAAATATTATCATTACTGACTTCATGATCTGTCTTGTTTATTTAAAATTAAAGTTTTATGCACTGGCAAAAGTCCCTGTGGCAGATGATATTTTTACTGCCCGGATATGGGATTCTCACCGTTCAAAAATCTAAACCTTCTCCTTATCATCTGAATCTTGTCTCTTTCACCCCTGCGGGAGAATATTCC
>SLJO01000020.1 GCA_007135095.1 Bacteroidales bacterium
GGTTATAAATTTACTGACCTTGTCAGCGGGCTTTTTGAAAGAATGTTTAATACCGTTTTATATCCCAATCTTCAGAAATTAAAGGAAAAAAGCGGAGATGTTTTCGGAGAATACCTGTTTTTTATAGGGGTAATGTGTTTTTTAAGTTTTCCTATTTCAAGCATATTAATTCTTTTTCCTGAAATCCTGGTCAGGATCCTCTGGGGACCCGACTGGCTCGTGGTTGCCGACTATCTTCCATATTTCGGTCTGGCCATTTTTAGCCAGGCAAGTATATCAAATACAGAAACATTATATAAAATTTACTACAGGGATCTTTTGCTGTTTAAAATTGGAATGTTCAGGTCAGTTATAATTGTTCTCTTTATAATTGCCGGATCCTTGTTTTCTGCACTTATGGTCGCAAGAATGGTTGCACTGGTGCAAATAATTGCAATTATTCCGGTTACCGTATTTTATTCTTTTGGAAGGGAGATGGGATTTAAATATAATTTATTGATCAGGTTGTATTTGCCAAGAGTGTTGCTGTTTTCCGGTTTGTTTATTACAATCTGGATGGAAATTCGTTTGCTTACCATCATTCAGGTAGCTTTGTATTTGGGGTTTTTATTTTTTATGCAAAGAGACGAATTATTCAGGCTTAAAGAATTTTTAATTGACAGGTTTGCACCCGGTAAAAAGAAATAACCTGAAAAAATAATCAGGCAAAAGTCCGGGGTCCTCATAAACTATTTATTGAAAAATATGTTGAATCATTGGGATCGTGATTTAAAAGTGCCAATTTCAAACCAAGTGATAAAAGAAGATGATTAAAAATATAGTGATATTTCTAATATTACTGGGTTCAGCATTTTTTTTCAATGTGGTTTTTTTGCCGGGCCGTGTGATTTTTCTTATCCAGTTCGCCATTACAGGCTTAATGTTATTAACAGTCATTGTGCAGCAGATCTACGGAGGAATCGAGACTGACAGGCATAACTTCAGGCAACCCCTTTTTCTGATCCTTACCGGGGTATTCCTAAGCATGATAATTGCACAATCATTTCATTCGCAAAGCTTTGCGCTGACTTTCTGGGCCCAGCGCTATATGTACTTCTATGTTTTCTATTTTTTCCTGCATATTCTTAAGCCTGATATAAAGGACCTTGAGAAAATTATTCTGACCCTGGGTTTCCTGTATGCGGCATCTTATATTGTTCAGTTTCTGATATTCCCCACAACCATATTTGATGTCCGGCAGGGCGCCGAACGCGGGACGATAAGGATTTTCATTCCAGGATCATCATTTTTAAGGCTCGCACTTTTTTATTATCTCCACCGGTTTTATACCCAAAACAGGATACGGGATGTTTATCCTGTGGTCATTTTCCTTTCAATCCTGATCCTCCAGGGTACCAGATATGGCCTTTCCGCCACCGTCCTGGTAATACTCGGGAGTTTAATTTTCAGTAAAACCATACGGTCAAGGTACCTTATATTTGTTATTGTGCTGATTTCCATAGCGCCGCTTTATTTTATCTTTCAGGATATTTTTGCCGGGTTAATAGAGGTCTCTGAACGGCAAAGTCAAAATATTGAAAGTGATATACGAATCAGGGCTGCTACATTTTTTTTAACAGATTTTTTCCCAAATACACTGGCATATATTTTTGGTAACGGCCAGGATCATATGGGATCCATTTACGGGATCCGCGTTAATGCATATAAAATCTACCATGGCTTTTACCAGTCTGATATCGGTATTATTGGTGATTTCTCCAAGTATGGCCTTTTCTTTGTTGTGGGAACTTTCTGGCTGATAATAAAAACCTTGCGGACACCCCTGAAATCCGAATATACATATCTTAAGTATTACATTTTCAATGCAGCCCTTGTTATGCCGGTATCATCGGTATTTGCAAATTCGTTTTCCATAGCGCTATGGTGCGTCATGTTGTATATTATAGACTACAATATCAATACCCTGACCCAGGAGAGTGCTGATGCTGAAAGCGGGCTGCATGACATGCCCGAACATAATGATGTGCCAGGGGAGCTTGAAAAAGCTGTGATATAAAAATTCCCGGACCATTGATCCGGGAATTTTTGATCTGCCATAGATTTACTCCATCCTTAATTTTTAATGCAGCGGATGCTGAATCCAAGTTTTTTGTTGTGCGGGTTTCTGGATAAGCTGCTGTTTGACTCATTAAGCCCCCGGCCCCATGCAGTATCAGCATCATTCTGGTTGGAGGTCCAAAAGAAGCCATATGCCCCCAAACCGCTGTAATTGCCTGTTGTGCCGCGGTTTCCACCCGGAAGTCCTGCAAAGCCAAAATTATCGGTTCCATGATGTGTTTCATTTGCATTCCACCTTGGGTGAACCGAGGTCTGGCAATCTCCGCCCTGTGGTGAATTTACCTGGCGGCATGATTTCAGTGACCGGCCAACACTTTCGCCTCCGAAGGCAAAGTTGTTTATAATGTAATTCGTCAATTGTGTCCATTGGGCATCAGAAGGTACACTCCAGCCTGCCGGGCAGAGTTCATTTTCGTTAACTGCATACCAGTTGTATAATGCACCATAATTATCGTTATAAACTGAATAGGCTCCCGAGGTCAGTGCCTCCCATGCTTCATAATTGGCTACCAGGGGAATATCTGTACCATCCCTGTATTTTGTTGTTTTCAGGTTTTCTGCCATCCATTCCTGGTTGCCTATTGTAACTGTGGGGTATTCATTTCCATCTGCATCGGTAACGGAACCGTACTCGATTTCAACCGCGGTGAAGGTGCTTTGCTGGCTGTAGGATGTGCCCTTGCTGTTGGTTGCATAGGCACGCACATAATAGGTTGTCTGGGCTGTCAGTCCTGTTATCTGGGCCGTGAAGAGACCCGTACCGCTGCCACCAGAAACTACATTGTCTTCTGTGGTGGGATTTGGATTTATACTGTAACATACACCCCGTTCAGTGATTTCGAAGCCTCCGTCAGAGACTACGTTACCTGTTACAGTAGCATTTGCCTGGGTTATGTTTGTTATACCGGTAATTGTTACGATAGGCAGGCCGGGACAAGGGCCCCAGACAGGGATCCCGTCACATAAGGTGAGTGTGAGCCCTGAATCACCGGGAGGTATGGCCATCCATGCGCTCCCATCCCAGAATAGCATCTCTCCGGGCTCAGTACCTTCGGGTAAATCCTTGGCCAATGTGCTTTTTACCCATTTTTCGCCGTCAAACTGAAGGATATCCCCTGGCTGCGCATCGGTAAAATCAAAGTCCCCTGACAAAACGTAATCCTGCAAATCAGTTATCTGACTCTCAGTTATAACTATAGAGCCCGGATCTGAAAGAGTTTCTGCCGTTATGGCGTGCATTGCATATGGAACAGTTAGTATCTGACTGGTACCGGTTATGGTATAATTTGCATTTCCAGCCGGGTCAGTCTCTGTTTTCAGAAAATATGGTCCGTTTGCCCAGTCGATGGCTCCGAGTTCGTTATTGTCACCTATTTCAATTGTCACCAGGCCATTGTCATTGGTAGTTGGATTCAGCACCTGGGTATATACTGCATTACCTTCTTCAGAGCCATGCAATATGCTGATTCGCATTCCTATAGCCTGATTCACTACAAGGTTATTCTCAGTATTTCTTATTATTGCCTGATAATTCAGTTTTTGTGGTGGCTGGGCCCACAGACCCGCAGTCAGGATTGCTGCCAGTAAAAGAGTAAATGTTTTTTTCATATTTATTTAGTTTTTAATGATTTTAAAAATTTTTACGTCCTTATTGTTACTCATTACTTTCAAAAAATAGGTGCCCGCAGAAAACCTGTTCATCATGATTGTAGATTCACTGCCGGTTATCTTGCTAAACTCCAGCAGTCTGCCGTTAATGTCGAAAAGCTGATAGGACAATTTCATGCTCTCATATTCATCAACCCTTAAAATAAGAAAATCTGTTGCGGGGTTTGGGTAAACTGAACTGGCAAGCACAATCCCCACGGCATCTTCAATTCCTGTAATTGTTGAAATTTCGTAGGGTTGCTGGACACCTTCACTGACCGAGCCGCTTGTTCCCGAACTGGTGGTATAAACCAGCTGCCCGACGGTAAAACTTACTGATCCTCCGCTGCCCGTGCCATTGCCGCCCGAGGCGGGCATTACTTCCTGTGCATTTAATCCTGGAAGTGCAATCAGTAATATTAACACACTGAACTTTAATTTTTTGTGCTGCATTTGACCTCCTTTTTTAATGATTATCAAATACTAATAACTCCGGAAAAAGTAATGAAAGAAACTATATTGAGAAACCGCGCTGAGAGGAATTACAGAGAGAGAAGACAGATCATTTAGCCATCCGCTCCACGGGGCGGCTGAGACAATGGCCATACTTTATTACCGCGATCGGAAACGGAAGTATAAACCATTTGTAATTTAAATATACCGAAAAAAAAGCACTGATACAACAGATCGGGATAAAAAAATTTTGGCAAGGGGGGCTGCCAGGGGAGTTTTATATATTGGGCAGGTTATTCATAATGTATCATTATTACCAGCAAAAGAAATCCTTGATAACTCAGGTTTTGGGAGCTTTTTCACAAGGGGGCGATCTAATTCGATATGTGTTTTTTTTGCCTGCCGGCAGGGGTTTCATCTCCAGTTTCTGCCAGGGATGATGCAAAATGAGTATCGAGTAACTGTTTCATTCTGAAACCCCATGCATCCCAGTTTAATCTTTCTTCAAAATATCTCCTGCTTGATCTGACCAGATTGTAATATTCCTTATCTGAATTATATATGCTTATGATTTTGTTCCCGAATTCCCGGTAATCTGAATCATAATCCAGAGCATAACCATTAATCCCGTTTTTCACTACCTCGGTTACCCCTCCCGTATCCCTCGTGATTACAGGCAGGCCGTAGGCAGATGCTTCACAAAAGGCAATACCCATACATTCAGCTCTTGTGGGGAGCAAGAAAAAATCAGCATCGACCATCAATTTGTCAAACATTTTGATTCCTTCCCTGCTGTTTTTGTCAATATAATTAATGATCTCGACATCTTCATCGACAAATTCAACCGGCGGAGAAAAACCTATCACCACAAGTTTTACCGGAATGCCTTGTGAGCGTATGTAACCCATTGTTTCATAGGCTATATCATATCCCTTTCTGTGCCATTCATATCCCATGTACAGCAAACGGCAGGTTCCCGTTTTTTTTCTTTCATCAATAAGATTACGGCTGGGTATTCTGTCAATATTTGCTCCCCGCGGCAATACATGTACATTTTCAAAAGGGAAATTATAATCTTTTACCACAGACTCGGCAGCCCATGCGGAGGCGACAATTATCAGTGACGCGTTATTTATGGCGTCCTGTTCGACTCCATGGCTTTCTTTTACGGAGAACCCGAACAAACGGGAAAATAGGGGATAGTAGTTATGCAGCAATCCGAAGGTTGCATCTGTTGAATATATCAGCGGTACTTTGGTATTAAGGTTAGCAATTTCACAAGAGGATTTATCGGCAAAAATAAAATCGTAATTACCTTGATTTAGTTTTTCTGAGAATACCCTCCCGTAAATTTTCGAAATAATTTTGCTGTGAGATTTATTGTATTTTTTTCCGGTTAGCCTTTGAAGGAAATGAGATGCCTTAATTATTAGGGTAATTATTATGTTTTTAACAGGCCCAAGATAATATATCTCTCCACAATGTTTTTTAAGGGATGCGGACTGGTAATGATAAACACCTGAAGCCACCTTTTTATCCAGGGGATTTTTGGAAGTCAGATAGGCAATTTTATAACGCATTTGTATTTATAGTTTATCCAGAATAAATCCTCCCGATAATGGCCAGCGAATTACATTTTACTGCTGATTATTTTTCCCTCCGGGTTCTTTTTCTGTCATCTTTATGGCGTTGCTATAAGCCCGGTCGTTTGAATGAAGGTCAAATCAGTTGAATTATCGGTTGTTATTGAGTATTTTTAAGTGAAAATTAATAGAATATAAACATTTTAGTCCTGAAATAGTTTATAGGATACAACGGTTTCTTCTATTCCGCAGGAAAATAACCACCAAAACAATAAAAACCGATCAATTACTTTGTATGAAACAGCTTGCACAGAATCTCAGGAAAAAGTCCTTAACCATAGAAGAAGTACCAATACCAGCCTGTAAATCAGGAGGGGTACTGGTAAAAACCATTTATTCTGCCGTTAGTGTCGGAACAGAAACAATGAAGCTGAAAAATGCAGATCTCAGTTATATTCAGATGGCCAGAAAAAAACCTGAACAGGTGGCAGAGGTGCTGGGCACCCTGAAGCAACTGGGCCCTGTGGCAACCTACAGGAAAGTCATGAATAAACTGGATTCCTTTTCTCCGCTCGGGTACAGCCTGGTCGGTGAGGTCATGGAAGCAGGCAAAGGTGTGCGCAACATAAAAGTTGGCGATATTGTTGCATGTGGCGGTGCAGGCAATGCCAACCATGCCGAAGTAAACTTCATCCCTGAAAAACTTTGCGCAAAAGTTCCTCAAGGAGTTGATCTGAAGGAAGCCTCGCTTACCACAGTAGCAGCAATTGCCATGCAGGGATTCAGGCAGACTCAATCTCACATCGGGGAAAATGTTGCGGTTATAGGATTAGGGCTTCTGGGTCAGATACTCATTCAGATTATCAATGCAAATGGCTGCAGGGCATTTGGTTTTGATATTTCAAAATCAAAATGCGAACTGGCAATCGGGAATGGTGCATATTTTGCGGAAGTTGCAGGCAAAACAAATTTTCAGGAGGAAATCGGTTCACTGACCAATGGGTTCGGCTGTGATTCGGTGATTATTACCACCGGCACCACAAGCAACGATCCGATAGTCCTTGCAGGAAATATTGCCAGGGACAGGGCAAAGGTTGTTGATATAGGCATTACCAGGATGGACTTGCCCTGGGATTTGTATTATCATAAAGAATTGGATTTCAGGTTTTCAAGATCCTATGGTCCCGGCAGATATGACCCGTCCTACGAGGAAGAGGGGATTGATTATCCGGTTGGTTATGTGCGCTGGACCGAACAGAGAAATATGATGTCTGTTTTGCAGCTGCTTAAAGACCGGAAAATAAGTTTTTTAAAACTGATTTCCCATGAATTTGATTTTACTGAATCAGAAAAAATTTTTCTGGAATTAAAGGAAGCAAAAGAGGAGTATCTGGGTGTTGTTTTAAAATATGACCAGAATGTTAACTTAAATCAAAGAAAAATCGCCCTTAAAAATGCCCCGGCAGAAAAAACCGGGCAGGTCAGGCTTGGAGTAATTGGAGCCGGAAATTATGCCAGTACAATGCTGCTTCCATTCCTTAAAGGAAATGCAAATCTAACAGGCATAGCAACAGCCACAGGGATAAATGCAAAGGATAAAGCTGTGAAATTCGGCTTTGAATATGCAACAACTGACTACAGGGAAATGCTGTCAGACAAAGATATTAATACTATCCTGATAGCTACCAGGCATAACCAGCATGCCAACATGGTTGTTGATGCACTGAATCACGGAAAAAACGTTTATGTTGAAAAGCCATTGGCCATATCTGTTGATGAACTGAAGCTGATTTCTGAAAGCTATTCATCGAACGGCCGGGTACTGATGGTTGGGTACAACCGGCGTTTTTCTCCATCGGTACAATTTCTTAAACGGCAGATGAAAAGAGAAGTTCCCTATTCTATTTACTACCAGGTTAACGCCGGGCATATCCCTCCTGATAAATGGTATCAGGCACCCGGTCAGGGCGGCCGCATTATTGGAGAAACATGTCATTTTATCGATACCCTGCAATATCTGCTTGACGCAGATCCGGTAGAGGTCTATGCAAATTCAACCACTGTTAATGACATGCCTGAGCAGGATAACACATTCATAACCATTAAGTTTAGTAATGGGTCATCGTGTGTTTTGGCATACCTGGCCGATGGCGACAAGAATTACCCGAAAGAAAAAATAACCGTTACAGGCTACAGGACAAACATTGAATTCAACAATTTCAGGTCTGTTATCGTTTTCAAAGACGGGAAGCAATCAAAGGAAAATTTCTTTACATCAGATAAAGGACAAAAAAAGGAAATGGCCGTTCTGGTGGATTCTGTAAAAACCGGAGAATTGCCGGTATCGTTTAATTCATTGCTTTTAAATACCTACACAACAATCATGGCCATTAAAAGCCTTGAAACGGGGATGAGTTATAAAATAAATATTGAAGACCTCTGATGATTTCCTGGTATCTTAACAGACTAAAGACCATGTCCCCGGAGGAGATGATTTACAGGCTATTTCAGATGCTTACAGCAAAATATGAGCAACTTTTTCATGCTGGCCGGTCACCTTCGGAACAGAAAGTAACTTATAATAAAATCAGGTTCAGTTACAAACCGGGGTATTCTGTCATACATGCTGAAACAATAAATGTTTTTGGAAAGATTATTGATTACCCTGCAGAGGAGAAAGACTGGCATAAAGATGTTTTTTCCGGCAATCATTTTCCTGTTACTTTTTCAAAAGCCATAAATATCCGGAATAATCCCGCCCTTTCAGCAAAGAATGTATGGGAGGTCAACCGTTTGCAGTTTTTAATATTTATTGCACTAAATTATAATCATACCGGGTCTGAAAAATACTTAAGGCAATTCACCAGCATATTGAGTTCATGGATAGAAAGCAACCCTTACCTGCTTGGCGTAAACTGGTATAGCAACATCGAGGTGAACATCCGGTTGATTGTATGGTACTTTTGCTGGCATTTGCTCGATGCGGAAAAATTAAGTAACATTAATCCTGCGTTTAAAGACTTTGTTGGCGAAAAATGGATTCCTTCAATTTATCAGCATTGCAGATACTCATACAGGAACCCCTCAAGGTATTCTTCTTCCAATAACCACCTGATTTCTGAGTATGCAGGTTTGTTTATAGCAAGTTCGCTATGGAATTTCCGTGAATCAGAAAAATGGAACAGGTATGCGAAGCTGGGACTTGAAAAAGAGATATTTCGTCAACACTCGATAAATGGGATCAACAGGGAGGAGGCAGCAGAGTATATTCAGTTTATTACCGATTTTTTCCTGCTGGCATTTGTAACGGGTGAAAATTCCGGCAATCCTTTCAGCGGGAAATACCGGGAACAGTTGAGAATGATATTTACATATATTTATAATTTCACAGACATGGAAGGCAATTTCCCGCAATACGGGGATGAAGATGATGGAAAATGCGTGCTATTCGATCAGGCCGGCGATTTTAATAATTTTAAGTCACTGCTTACCTCGGGGGCGATAATGTTCAATGATCCGGTGTTCAAATCAAAAAGTAATGGAATTGACACTAAAAATCTAATTTTGTTTGGGGATGATGTAATTTCGAAATTTGAAAAAATACAGGATCAAAAGTCTGCCGGGAGCTCGGTCTTTTACACCGGGGAAGGGCACTTTTTATTTCGGAAAAAGGAAGAAAATGGTGAAATTTACATGCATTTTGATGCTGCACCTCTGGGATACTTATCAATAGCGGCTCACGGACATGCTGATGCATTATCTTTTATCCTCCACATTGATGGTCAACCCGTGTTTACCGACCCGGGTACCTATACCTATCATACTGAACCCGGGTGGCGCAAGTATTTTATTGGCACGCTGGCGCACAATACCATAAGAATCAATAAACTGAATCAGGCTACCATTGGCGGACCTACACTATGGTTAAACCATTACAAAACCGAAATAATTAAGGCTGAACGCACCGGGAGCATTGAAACTGTCAGGGCCCGGCATGACGGATACAAATCTCTCGGGATAACTCATATCAGGGAGATTATATTTAACAGGGATAAAATGCAGTTTAACATAACCGATGAAATCATAACTGACAACGATAACAGTTATTTGGTCGAATTTGCCCTGCATATCCATCCCTTGATGGAAATCAGTGAAAAGGGGAATAACACAATTTTTATAGGAAACACAGGTGGCAAAAGAGGGGCAATGATTATTCTGGATAATAAACTACCATATGAATTGGTGCGGGGCCGTACTGAGCCTGAAATTTCCGGGTGGTATTCAAAATCCTTTATGCAAAAGGAACCTTCCACTATGATCCTGTGTTCACTGGAAACAGCGGGCGCGACTAAATTCGGGTCAATGATTGGAATAACGCCCTGACATCCGATTTGGATTTAGCCATTTACCGAAGGCACTAATTTTTCTTATTAATGACAACAAAAAAAAACACTTAAATAAGATAATTATGAATATCAGCATTTTTGGATTAGGATATGTCGGGTGTGTAAGTATGGGATGCCTGGCAGAAAGAGGACACCGGGTAATTGGTGTAGATATAAGTAAAACAAAGGTGGATCAGATTAATTCCGGCAGGGCCACCATAATAGAACAGGGCATCGATCAGATCATCTTTGACCAGCATAAGGCCGGCAATATCGAGGCAACAATGAACCCGCATGATGCGGTTGCTAAAACGGATATAAGTATCATAGCTGTGGGAACCCCCAGCACAGATAACGGACATCTGAACCTTCAGTACATATTTAAGGTTGCAGAAAGCATTGGTAACGCATTGAAAGAAAAAAGAGGGTTTCATATTATTACAATCCGCTCAACAGTAATGCCAGGCACTTGTGATAAGATAGCCGACATTATTGGTAAAGCATCAGGAAAAAAGAGGAACCACCATTTTGCAGTGGCCGATAATCCGGAGTTTTTAAGAGAAGGAACGGCTCTGAGTGATTATAATAATCCTCCTCTTACTCTAATTGGCTGCGATAACGAAAAGGCAGCCGAAACTGTGGCAGGACTGTACCGGCATCTGCCCGGTGAAATTATTATAACGGATATAAAGGTGGCGGAAATAATAAAATATGTAAATAATACATTCCATGCACTAAAAGTGTCGTTTGGCAACGAGGTCGGGAATATATGCAAAGAACTTGGAATCGATTCTCATGCAGTGATGGACATATTTTCCAAAGATACACAGCTGAACATCTCTCCCTACTATTTCAAGCCCGGATTTGCATATGGCGGTTCATGCCTGCCCAAGGATCTGAAGGGGCTTCAAACCCTCGCTCATGATCTCTATGTTGACGTGCCCCTGATCAGTAGTATACATAAAACCAACGAGATACAGATACAGCGGGCAATCAAGATCATTTCCAGATACTGGAATAAAAAGCTTGGATTTCTCGGCCTCAGCTTTAAAGCCGGCACGGATGATTTAAGGAACAGTCCTGCGGTAGCGGTTATTGAAGCCCTTTTGGGAAAGGGATGTGATATTTTGATATATGACCGGAATATTAATCTGGCCAAACTTACAGGTACCAACAAGGATTATATAGATTCAAAGATTCCTCATCTCTCGGCCCTTCTAAGGGAAGATATTGCCGACCTGATCGGGGAATGCGAAGTAATCATAATCAATAATAAAGAACCGGAATTCCATGAAATACTCAATAATGTTAAGGACAAGATCATTATTGATTTTGTCAGGCTTAATGAAGAAATCGTCTTGTATGAAAATTATATAGGAATAAACTGGTAAAAGATGAAGGGTCTGGAAAACAAACATATACTTATAATAGTTGAAAATCTCCCGGTTCCATTCGACAGGCGGGTATGGCAGGAGGCTAATACACTCAGGGAAAGTGGTGCGAGCATAAGCATTATATGTCCCAAAATGAACGAGTACAATACATCTTATGAGGTTATTAACGGGATAGAGATTTACCGTCATCCATTACCCCTTGAGGCCCGTGGTGCCCTTGGGTACCTTTGGGAATACAGCAGCGCATTATTCTGGGAGTTTCTGCTAAGCTGGAAAATTTTTTTTAAAAAGAGATTTCATGTCATCCATGGGTGCAACCCCCCGGATCTCATCTTTCTGGTAGCTGTTTTTTTTAAATTATTCGGGGTGAAATACGTTTTTGATCACCACGATATCAACCCTGAGCTATTTATTGCCAAATACAATAAGAGGGGACTGTTTTACAGATTGCTGCTGTTAATGGAAAGACTAACATTTGCTGCGGCAGACTACAGTATAGCCACAAACGAATCCTATAAGGGAATAGCCACCGGAAGAGGTAAGATGGCGGAAAACAAGATTCAGGTTATTCGAAGCGGCCCGAAACTGGATCGCTTAAAATTACTCCCTCCTGATAAAAAGTTTCTGAGAGGAAGGAAATACCTGGTGGGCTATGTTGGTGTTATCGGCGAACAGGAAGGTATTGATTTACTGCTGGAAAGTATTTCATATATCTGCTCACAGAGAGAGGATATTCAGTTTGCGATCGTTGGCGGGGGCAGTGATCTGGAAAGAATGAAGCAATTATCAGCCGAAAAAGGCCTGGATGGGTTTGTTGATTTTTACGGAAGGGTATCCGACGATTTACTGGTCTCGGTATTAAACACCGCCGATGTCTGCGTTAACCCGGATAAGCCTACTGAGATGAACAATCTTTCGACTATGAACAAGATCATGGAGTATATGGCACTGAAAAAGCCAATTGTGCAATATGATCTGAAAGAAGGAAGATATTCTGCCGCTGAAGCTTCCCTTTATATAAAGAATGGAGATACAAAGGACTTTGCCGATAAGATCATTTACCTGATCGATAATCCTGAAATCAGAAATAGTATGGGCGATTTCGGATATAACAGGGTGCTGACGGAGCTTTCCTGGGAATATGAAAGCGAAAAATTGATAAGATTTTACAATCAAATATTAAACCCTGCCGATCAGGCTGAAAAATAGATGCAAAAATCAGAGAACCCGTTTATTGCCCGCCAGAACTCCTGGATTGTCGTTATTGCCGCGAAGAATTTTACACCGGGTTGTGGTCAGAAAAATCGCCGGCAATACTCAGGAATTTATCAGCACGTTTATCCCAGGAATTGGACTCGGCAAATTTTGACCTGCTTTCGATAAGTAAGCTGTTATTTTCCAGGTGGGCTTTTTTGATCAACGTATAACATTCAGAGTTCGATTTATATACGTAAACAAACTTATCGGGAAAATCAAAATAGGCTAAATTCGGGATGTCGCTTATCACCATTGGCTTGCCAACTGCAAAATATTGCCAGAGCTTATTGGGCGTCACACCCTTATTTGATTTCTGCAGGTCATAAGGTGCAATGCCGACATCAGCCTTATTAATCTCCTGGTATAAATCATCTCCTTTTAAAACACCCTTAAAAGAGATATTATCATTGCTGATGATCTTTCTTTCGAATTCATTATCCCGCGGGCCGATACATACGATATTCACATCACCCTTGAGGAGCAAATCATTTAAGAGATTGTGATCAAGCTTTCTTGTTCCCACGTACATCAGGCTCACCGTAATTTTTCCTGTGTCAGTTGTTTGTTTTGGAATCACGTTAATGTCTTTTAAATCAGGAGCACCCAACGGAATTAAAAATGTGTTCCTGTTGATTCGTTTTAACTTATTCTCCAGGAAAGTTGCCGTAACAATACAAAATAATGCGTTTTTAATCACAATGCTTTCACACCTCTGGTGATACTTATTGATGATCCAAACCGGATACTTGCTGTTACCTATATAATCATCGTTACAATAGTAGATGGCATTTTTGAAAAAATTACTGATATAGTGTGCAGTAAAATCAAAATTAATACAATGGTCAAAAGATATGTTCTTTTTAAGCCATCTGAACAACCACCGCTGATATAGTTCGTTTATTGCAGGTAGCCGGTATCTGTATTTGTAGTCTATCGGGAATACCGGCTCAATTACCTTTATATTCTTTTGCGGATGATATTCCCGTATATTCGGAAGTCCGGTTTTGTTCCGGGTTACAAAAATTACCTGATGGTTTTTAGCCAGGGAAAATGCAAGCTGGTGTCTTGCCCTTGGAGGTTCTTCCCATGCGGTTATTGTATTTATTAGAAATTTTTCCACCATTGTATGCCTGTTGATTTATCAAATGGTTGTTGTAGTGCTGATGAATTATCTTTGCGATAGTTGATTTATGCGGCTTTGTTGTGAATTTTAGCTTGAGTTGTCATGATTTTATATGCTCCGGGACACTGTCAGCTTACTAATTGAGAACTGAAGAATATGCCTGGTATTCTGAAAGAATTGATCAGAGGTTACAAGGAAATTATTATAGCATAATGAGCATATTTAAAAGAAACTTAATGTACTCTAAACATTTCAGTCCCGAAATAGTTTATAGGTTACAATAATTTTTCCCCGGATGATTAATACCGGGATTCCTTGCTCTGCAGGGATTAAAAAGCGTGGGCCTAACTCAGATGTAAAATGGAAGGTAAGCATAGAGTCAAAGATAAAGTTTCTGTAATAATACCCGTTAATAACGGAATCAGTTTCACCCAGGCATGCTTAAAAAGCTTATATACCCTTTTCTCCCGGTCCGAAATCCGGAGCGCAGAATTTGAGGTAATTGTTGTTGATGACGGCTCTACCGACTCAACGGCCGACTGGATCAGGGACAACTATCCATCGGTTCATCTGCTTTATGGTGACGGTGGGTTATGGTGGAGCGGGGGCATAAACATGGGAGTAACCTATGCACTTGAGAATTTGAATACTGATTATATACTATGGTGGAATAACGACATAGTACCGGCAAACGATTATTTTATCCAGGCTGCAAGACTTATCAGGGAGAATGGTAATAACGTGCTAATCGGGTCCAAGGTGTTTGTCCTTAATGAGAACCTGATCTGGGCAATGGGATGCAGGTTCAATCCAGTCAATGGCCGGCGCTACCCTTACGGGGCCCGGCAGCCCGACAGCGATGCTTTCAGAATACCTGTTGAGGCGGATTGGTTCCCGGGAATGGGAACAATTATCCATCGCAGCGTATTTGAAAAAATTGGCTTGCTTGATGACAAAAATTTCCCCCAGTATCATGGAGACAGTGATTTTACATACAGGGCAAAAAAAGCAGGATTCAGGCTGATTGCTTTTCCTGAGCTGGTTATATATAACGACACTACCAATACAGGGATGATCCATTACGGGAGTTTCAGTAATTTATTTAAATCGCTGGTAAGCATAAAATCTAACTTTAATATTAACAAGGATTTTGTATTTTTTAAAAAGCATGCTGAATCGCCTTTTGCATATTTTTATTTGATTAATAAATATTTCCGGTATGTCGGCGGGTTTTACAAATGGAAATTTCTCAATTATTTAGGTATTAAAAAACACGAACATGCAGGAGGAACAAGCTAAAAAGAGAGCTTATTTATACCCGCGAACCAGCCGTAACAAAACTAGCGTTCATAATCCCTATGTTGATAATTTTATCGGTTCCACCAGGCATTTTATAAATTATCTCAATGAGAACAACCCCTCGAATGTTGGAATTTTTAATTTGTGCAGGTTTATTTTCAAAATTGACCTGTTAATACTAAACTGGATTGAAGAGCTCCCTGATAAAAAAGGAGGTCTTTTTCAGTCTGTTTTTTTTCTCATCCTGCTAAAATTAATCAGGCTTTCCAGAATTAAGATCGTGTGGACACTCCATAATAAATTCTCCCATTCATCCCAAAATCTCTTTTTCAAGAGGATGTTGTTTTTTAATCTGTTAAAACAAAGTGATATTATTATTACCCATTCAACAGAGGGAATAAATTTTGCTGAATCGCTATGTCCCGGAGTTTCTTCAAGGATATTTTACTTCCCTCATCCTGTGGTTCCCGTAAAAACTGCCGAAAGGAATACTTATGAAAAAAAATACGATATATTGATTTGGGGAACTCTGGCACCGTATAAGGCAATTGATAATTTCCTTGAATTTCTTTCAAAGGGGAATGAACTTAAGCGTTACAGGATATTAATCGCCGGCAAAGCTGTTTATCCTGAATTTATAAAGGAACTCCGGAAATACGAAAATGAAAATATTATTATCAGGGATCAATACATCGAATCTGATGAACTTGCTGTTTTTTTTCAGCAATCGAGGCTAGTATTGTTCACTTACTCAGGAAATTCTGTTTTGAGCTCCGGTGCCTTAATGGATTCAATCTCCCACGGGGCAATCGTATTTGGTCCTGATGTAGGAGCTTTTTCGGAGTTGGGAAATGCCGGAGTTATTAAGACTTACGGTGATTTCGAAGATTTGAAAGTTCATCTTGAACAATTGGATCAACTGGATAGTTCGGATATCTCGGAAAAAATTCATGATTTTGTCAATACTCATACCTGGCCTGAGTTTAGCAAGGTTTTTGAGAAAAGATTAAAGTCAGTCTGATCCGATAAAGTAAGCCCTGTACTGACCTTCCATAACCATTTGCCAGATCATGGCATATCCTTAGGTACCGATCCCTGTTTCTCATGGGGTGCGGTCCTATCCCTGTTTAGAGCCGATAAGCATTGAACCCCGACATCAATTAACCCCGCTAACCACTTTTACGATTGCATTTTAAAGAGTTTCGGTCTTTACAAACTCCATGCCATAAAAAAAAATCACTTTTTATTAAAGAATGACCGGTTTGAACCAGGAACAATCATCCTCGCCAGCCACGACTCAGGATTTGGTGTTTCGAGCCAATGAGGCTGCAAAGCCGGGAAAGTGAATTTCCCTGGGGATCAGAAACAAGAAACTGGGGTGTAAATTACTCATAGTAGCATTATTAAAGCATAAAATGGGGAATTATTACTCAAACAAAAATTATGCTATATTAACACTATTTATAAATAGACTAAATAAAAACAATGATATAATTTGGATGGTTTTCCTTTTGCTTTATTTTTGTCCACAGAAAATGGATGAATCAAATGGCTAAAATTAATTAATTATGAAGACTATCCTTTATTTGGTTACAATGTTATTGACTTTTTCGGGATGTAACAAGGTAGATGTCGGATATTTTGATCTGGACCCGGTACACGGAGAGCATATTAAGGAACCTGAGCGCAATGAGCCGGCCAGTCCGGGCAGCCCCGTATATAAAATACCCGAAGTAAAAAACGAAAATGACTTCACAAATAAAATACATATTGATCCGACTTACAGTGGAGGTGGTTCTAACGGGTCAATAGAAAAGCCGTTCACATCCATTAATGATAACTTCAGCAAAGGCATTCCCTCCAATACCGCTTTTTTAATTAGAAGAGGAACAGAGCTGAATGAGAAAATCGGAAGACTGGCCAACGGTACCAGGTTAACAGATATGATCTATAAAAACAATTTTATCGGAGCTTATGGATCCGGAGAAATGCCGGTTGTTGGGGGAATGTGGATAGCTGCCGGGACTAATGGGTTGACTATAAGGGATATTCACTTTTTGGCTCAATCTCAGCAATCCACAGGGCATGATGCGGTGATTTACATGCATAACTCACGCTATTTTCCCACATCAAGCCCTGCCGACTTATGTCGCAATGTCACTATTGCCTATTGTATTATAGAAGGGAAGCACAACCCTTCATATTATTACGATCCAACTCCCTATCCTTTGAAGGGCATCAAATTTGATTGCGATAATTTTGTTCTTTACCACACTGAAATTAGGAATATCTGGTCGGATGGAGTCTATGCCGGTGGCGGGAATGGACATTCAGCCGTGAGAAACTGGATTCATAAGATAAATTTAATGGATCAGCGTGCGAAAGCTGAAAATTGGCCCAATCCAAGCAGCCCTGATCCACGGAGTGACGATTCAAAATCGACAGCCTGGGGCAAGGGAGGAACAGGGGATTGCTGGCAATCGGGAGGAGCCGGGAATAACTATTACTTTGCAGGGAATATATTTGACCGCAGTAATTCAACCTGGAAATTTGGACTGATAATGAATAACGGACTAAATTCAAACAACAGGGGTGTTATTATAGAATGGAATACTTTTTTAGCGCCTTTATCGGGAGCCGGAGGAGGAGCACATTATTACAATATGCCGCCCGACAATATATGCCGTTATAACCTGTATGATGCAAGCAGACCGAATTCACAGTCGTATGTATGGATTGCAGGAGGCCTTTCGGTAATAAAGTATCACCTTACACAGGCACCGCCATTTGGGATAAGAAACAACCATGTCATTAAAAATAAGCCTGGTGACAGGATAACCTGGGGAACCAGCAACACAGATACAGACCATTATGTGCATGAATCAAATAAAATATTTAATGGCCTGGAGGAATACAAGATATTTTTACAGACAAACGATCCCGTTGGTTCGGATATTGACACTGAAAATTTCTGGAGGGATGTTCGTTGAGCTGGATATATTGAATTTCTGACAAAGGATCAAATTTATTTTCTAAAATCCGGGCTGTCTAAGCGTAGTTAGACCCCGGATTTTTTTATTACTCCTATGCAGCAGGCGATGGATGAGGATTTCCCATCAATGTATATTTCAATAAATTGCTATTTTTCTTCTGCCATGACTTAGTTTCCCTGCTAACGTGCTTCCATGCTTTTTGGTGTTTTCAGTATATGCGTATTTCCCATATTTGGTATTGACTTCACGGCTTTCATTTATTACAAGATGCATGTCCTTTATGTTTTTATCCTCAACATCCTCCATGTTTGCGGCAAGCACCTTTTTCTTGGTATAACCGATTCTGCTGACATAGAGTTTAATATCAGCTATGTTCATAAGGAGGAAGGCATCAGTTACCAGGCTGTAAGGGGGCGTATCAACAATAATGAAATCATACCTTTTTTTGAGTTCATGGAACATTTGATTGGTCTTAGGGGTAGATATAAGTTCTATTGGGTTTGGCGGAATTTGTCCCGCCAGCATAATATCCAGATTTGATACTTCGGTTGGCACGATTATTTCTTCCAGTGTTGCCTTGTTTATCAGGTAAGAGCTGATGCCAACCAGTTCATTGGTATTAAATATTTCGTTGACGAACTTGTTGGGGTTGCGGAGATCGAACTCGATAAGTAATGTTTTGCTGTTTGCCTGTGCAAAACTCGTCGCCAGGTTGATCGACGTGAAGGATTTTCCCTCACCTGGTATAGAGGAGGTGACAAGGATGATCTTGTTGTTTTCACCGCGTAAATAATAAACCAGGTTGGTACGCAGCATATGGAAGGCTTCCGCCATTGGTGACCTTGGTAATTCCCTTACCACATTCTGATAGGAATTTTCATTTACAGGGATTGATCCTATTATCGGGATCCTTGTTATTAGTTTAACGTCTTCTTTATTGGTTACCCGGTTGGCTATAAGCTTCATACCAAGAATACCCGAAGAAGGAACCATGATACCGACGAACAGGGCAAAGAACAAAACGATTAAGCTGTTGGGACTTGCCACGCCCGTAACTCTGGGAGGTTCAATTATTTTGGCATCAGGAAGTTTGGATGCCTTAACAATTTGGGCCTGAATTCTCCTTTCAAGAAGAGATGTATATATGGCATCATTCAGATTGAACCTGCGTTCAATTCCCAGAAGCTGCCTCTGTGTTTCGGGAAGGCTTGCATATTCCCGGTTAAGAGCATTCATCTGTGCGGTCAGGTCATTCAATTCGCGCCTTGTGGTGTTTATTGTAAAACTTATATTTTCAGAAATTGCAGTTTTAAGGTTGTCAATGGTTATATCAATTGTCTGAAGACGTGGATTCCGTATTTGATCCTGAGATAAAATCCTTTGTTTTTCAGCATTCAGGGTTGTAAGTTCCTGGATCATGTTATTAAGAAGCGGGTCGTTCAGTCCTAGTGACGAGGGAGCCGGCATTCTGGCCGAGTCTTTATATTCTGTAAAATATTCGTTCAGTTGTTCAAGATGGCTAAGTCTTCTTTGGGCTTCTTCCCGCCTGGTTCTGGTATTGCCAAGCTGCTGGTCGATATTCTGTGCTCTCTCCTGGATGTTCATAACACTATGAGTACTTCGCAGGCTTTGCAGTTGTTGTTCGGAACTGGTCAGATCATCAGAAACATCCCTGAGTTGCCGTTCTATATGCTCGATTGTCTTATTAGCCAGAAAATTGGCCTCCTCCATATTGGTTTCAATATACTTGTTGATCAAAGCATTTAAAAAATCAAGTCCGAGCTGACGGTTTTCTGCTTTAACTGAAAGCTCTGCAAGGGAAGATTCGATTACCTGGGAATTTATTGTTAATGCATTTTGAAACGAGCTTGCAAGCCAGTCAAGATTATTGAATTTAAAAAAAAGGTTTTTGTCAGTATCCCGGTCGGGATCAAAGTTAGAATTCAGCAGGATCGTAAATGATGCAACATCATTCTCAACCAAAGATCCGAACTTGAAGATCCCTTCCAGATCGAAATTTACATTATCGCTTATTATTCTTTCATTTGAGAAATTCATTATAACGGTCTCGTCACCTGAGGCCGATATATAAAAAGACTCTTCATCGATAATCCTGATATGAAAGAACAGGTTAGCCGGCTGGACATGGTTTTCCGTGGGGATGACCCAGAAAGGGGTATTCCTGTAAACATTCTGATAGGTGAAAGTCAGGTTCCTGGGAATTCTGTCATCCTGCACATAATAATAAGTACGAATATCCATTTCTTCCACAATTTCCCTTATCAGAGGCAATGAGCGCATGAAATAAATTTCGTTTTGAAGTGTTTTGTCCTGCATTATAACATCAAATGCCCTCAGGATATCATCACCACCCCTGCCTAAATTATTATTAGCCTCCAGCCTTAGAAGCACTGAACTGCTTACTCTGTATGTTTTTGCAGCATATTTCAAATAGAAAAGGGAAAGGGTCATAACTATTGCAAGAGAAACTGCTATTAAATACCAGTATCTCATCAAATCCTTTAACATCCGTAAAAGATTATTTGCCAATATATCATCAGATTTTTTCATAACTGTCTGTGTTGCTTTGTAAATTCCGCCCATCGTTTTTTTCTGCAGGAACGAAAAAGATTTCCTGGTCTGCCCCGCCTGCTGATTTAATTGGACACATATGTGATCACAACAAGTGTTGTCGTAATTACCGAAAGAATCAGGTTATAGGGTACAGCGGCCATTCCCCATTTTTTCCTTCCCAGTGGCTCGACGTAAATGATATCATCCGATTTTAAGGTATACCATTCAGATTCCAGAATATCGTCTGATGTCAGGTCCACGAATTGCTTTGTTCTCCTCATTCCGTCCTCCTCCCTGATTATCAAAACATTCCTGCGGTTGCCGAATTCGGTAATATCATTTGCGTAGGCAACTGCCTGCAGGATATTTATGTTCTTATAATTAAAAACAAAAACCCCGGGATTTCTGACTTCACCCAATACTGAAACCTTGGTGTTTACAAACCTTAAATAAGCCGATGGAATAAACAGGAAATCACTCAAATCAGCTTCGATTTTGTCAGATGCCTCTTCCAGGGTAAGTTCTGCCAGTTTTATTCTACCTATATATGGCAATTTGATTGTCCCATCCTCACTTACAGTATGGCTTAATAATGTAGGATCAATGTTCCCCCTGGTCTGGTCCTGGAACATGATAGCTGTCCTTTCCTCATCGGCGCTGGTAATTCTGATGAAAATCTCATCTCCCGGCCTTATAACATTATCCGCTGGTTTACCAATATATTGCATGTCATAAGGACGGGTTCCCGGCTCCGACTGAACATAGGACAGACGGCTCCTTGGTACGCAGGAGGTGAAGAGCATGACAGCGAAAACCAGAATGTAAAGAACGCGGAGTGTTATTTTTTTAAATAATTGGTATATCATGGTTAATCAAGGCGTTTAATATATTAATATATGATAATAAAAATTAACGTGCATTATGGCAAAGGCTCCTGAATAGTATGCTGCCTCTGCAATTAACAAATACCGGCTGCCAAATGTTCAATTAAAAGCCGGTCAAAATATTTCCGGGGAGTCCTTATCTTCCTCCTGCCATGAATAATGCGGTTATGGTTTTTAAGAACAGCCTGGCATCAAGTCCGAGTGACCAGTTATCAATATAGTTAAGGTCCATATTCATCCATTTTTCAAATTTGATGTCATTTCGCTGCGGCATAATCTGCCAGGTGCAGGTAATTCCGGGTTTAACCGATAACCTTCTCAGATGCCACCGATCATATTGTTTTACTTCCGATTCCAGCGGCGGACGTGGCCCTATAAGGGACATTTCTCCTTTAACCACATTTATCAACTGGGGGAACTCATCCAGACCGGATTTTCGCAGAAATCTTCCGATCCGTGTAATTCTGGGATCATTTTTCATCTTGAATGTCGGACCATCCATCTCGTTCTTTTCCTTGAGTTTCTCCTGCAATGCTTCTGCATTTTCGACCATGGTTCTGAACTTATAAAGATTGAACTTTCTGCCCCTGAGACCGATCCTTTCCTGCTTAAAAAACACAGGGCCTTTTGAATCAAGTTTGATGAGGATTGCTATAAACAGCAGTATTGGCGAAAGAATGATCAGTGCAAAGAATGAAAGGTAAAAATCAGCCAGGGTCTTTATCTCCAGAGGCAACCTGAGAGAGGGCATATCAACAAGTGTCAGGCTACCGTTATGGTTGACTGTTTTAAGGCTGATCTGCATAGGATCAACGATTGATTCCGAAGACTGGACCCGGAAAATAACACCGGTCTCATTGCATATTTCCACCAGGTTATGTATTTCACTCTCGTCAGCATCCTTTTTGCAATAAATAACTTCATCAATCACATTATTGTCAAGGATGTTTTTAATATTATGCCCATCAGGCCAGACCGGAATATTCTCGCCATATTTAATTTTCATGCCGTCTGATCCCGAGATTATGGCTGTTATCTTATAACCCCAGTACTTTTGATTAATCAGATTGTCAATGAAGTTTACATAATTGTCATCTGCAATCACCATGACATGGCGCAAATCATTCCCCCTGGCCCTGTAAACTTTCAGCTTCTCTGTGGAAATCAATCTGATTATCAGAGTTACCGGCATGCTGACAGCTACATAGGTAAAAATAAAGATTATAGGAATGGATGTAAGATTGAATGTGAATTTTGAAACCATCAATATGAGTAATATAAAAAAGTTCCCTCTTAAAAAATGAATGGTTATCGTCATGTACTTATTCCTGCGCGGCAATTTAGCCATCAGCGTAAGGCGGGAGAGTATATACCAGGAGATCAGAACAAGGACACTGAAAAAAAGGAACTGTGAAAGGTTAAACTGCCACGAGTAATTATAGTAATTCAGGTGGCGCAAAATAAACAGTTTATAATCGATGGAATAAAACGGAAAATTGATATTCTCAATAAAGTACACTGCCAGAGCGTAAGACAGGGGAATGCATAGCAGTACTGCAATCAATTCTGTTATATCCAGAATATCATTCAGACCCGTTCTGTTGAAAGAAGGTTTAGATATTATTCCCCGTTCTATGTTTCTGTTAAACATAAAGTCCTGCTTTATCCTTTAAATAATTATACCGCCTAAAAAAAGTAATTATAATTCTTCCCGCATTATCACCCTTTAATCAACCTGGTGGGGTTTGGCCAACTAATTGTATTGTTACACAATTTACGAAATTATTCATGTTATTCAAAATATAAAACAGCCTGTTTTTATTAAAGTTTATTAAAGTTCATATCTCTGTGATCAAAGTTTGCTTTTCATAGATTAGATTGCAATATGCATCATATAATGAGGAATATGCATATAATGTGGCTTGTAGGTTGCAGGAAATCATCTGCCACTGGCAAAGAAAATCGTGCCTATGGTTTTGAACAATAGCTTTAAATCACCGGCAAGGGACCAGTTATCTATATAATTAAGATCAAGCTGCATCCATTTGTCGAACCTGACCTCATTCCTGTTTGGTGTGATCTGCCAGGTGCAGGTTATGCCCGGCTTGACAGACAGCCTCCTTAACTGCCACCGTTCATATTGCCTGACTTCCGATTCAATCGGAGGGCGCGGGCCTATCAACGACATCTCTCCTGTAATTACATTGATAAGCTGCGGGAATTCATCCAGTCCGGTTTTTCTTAAAAATTTTCCAAATACTGTTACCCTGGGATCATCTTTCATTTTAAATGCAGGGCCGTCCATTTCATTGCTTTCTTTAAGTTTCTCCAGGTGGCTCTCTGCATCGGCAACCATAGTGCGGAACTTGTAAAGTCTGAATTTTCTTCCCCGTAATCCTATCCTTTCCTGCTTAAAGAAAACAGGGCCTCTGGATTCAAGCTTTATTATGACTGCAATAATCAGAAAGAGGGGGGCAAGCAATATTACCGCAGTTAATGAAAAATATATGTCAGCCATATTTTTAATAATCAGGGGCATATTATTCGAAGGGATGTCTACAAGTGCAAGCTGCTTTTGTTTGTTTACAGGCTTTAACCGGATATCCTCAGGGTCAGATTGCGGAACGCAGGAGTGCAGACGGAAAATGACGCCAACTTCGCTGCAGATTTCCACCAGCCTGGATACCTCTTCCTCATCAGTGCGGTTTTTAGTATATATTACTTCATCTATTACCTGGTTATCGAGAATAGCTTTTAAGCCGAAAGAATCGGAATGTATTTTGAAAGCCCCTCCGTATTTCTCCTTTATTTTTCCTGAGCTTGTTACTATTGATTCGACTTTATAACCCCAGTCCTTCTGGGCAATAAATTTGTCAATTATGCCTGCAGAACAGCCATCTGCAATTAATATCGCATGACGCAGACTGTTTCCATTGCCGCGAAATATTTTCAGCTTTTTGAAGGCAACCATCCTGATGGCGTACGTAATAAGCATGCTTACAGGAACAAGGAATAAAATGAAGATGACAGGAATGGACTGGAGGTTGAAAACCAGTTTCAATATAATCAAAACCAGCAGATTCAGAAAATTTACCCTTACAAAATGAAAGAACAGGGTAAGATGCCTCTGGGCTTTTGGCAGTTTTGCCATTGAAATGACCCTGAAAAGCACAAACCATGAAACCATTATCAAAATGCTGAAGAAAGCAAACTGTGAAGGATCAAATTTCCATTCATAATTAAAATAACCCAGGAAATGACTTGTGATGTAATAAGCTATTGGGATGGAAACCAAAACTGTGATGAATTCTATAAAATCCATTGCGAACATCAATAACTTTTCTTTCCCGATATTCCATGTCAATAGTTTTCCTTTCATGAGATAAGTTTTGATCATTATGCTTTACAGCCTGATTAAATAAAAATAGATCAGATAAACATTATCTTAAGGAAATAAGAAACCTTTTGTTCAACCAGGGGATTTGCTTTTTTACCAAGTGAAGAATACCTATGATTAACGGCGATTAATCAATGACAGAAATTCCGCCCATCCTGATGGCCGAAGTCTTGAACCCAATGCCGACGAAGGGTGGTTAATGATATTCAGGTAGCTGGCAACCGGCTGGAGGTCAATGTTACAAGCGCACGGACCGGATGATGCCGGAAACTATACTTCCCGAGGCCAGCCGGTTGCGGTCATGTGCTCTAACAAAGAGGTTACTTGTTTTGCGTACTCCTTGCCCAGGCATCTCTTAAAGTGACGGTCCGGTTAAATACCGGTTTTTCGGGTGCCGAGTCGGGGTCGGCACAGAAATAGCCGATGCGCTCAAACTGGAATTTATCAAATGGTCTCAAACTCTCTATTCCTGTGGAAATGTATCCTTTTGTGATTTTTAGAGAATCCGGGTTAAGGTTGGATTTGAAATCCCGGCCCTCCCCGGCATCATCCGGATCTTCCTTGAGGAAAAGCCGGTCGAAAAGCCTTACTTCCACTTCTTTTGCATGCGGGGCTGAAATCCAGTGGATAGTGCTCTTAACTTTCCTGTTTGCATCAGGCAAACCGCTTCTTGTAAGTGGATCATATGTACAGTGTAATTCTGTGATATTCCCCTGGCTGTCCTTGATCACCTTTTCACATTTAATGATATAGGCATATTTAAGCCTTACCTCCCTGCCGGGTCCGAGACGGAAAAATTTTTTGGGAGGGTCTTCCATAAAGTCTTCCCTTTCTATGAATATTTCGCGGGAAAAAGGCACTTTCCTCTTTCCCAGCTCCTGCTGCTCGGGATTGATCACTGCATCAACTGTTTCGGACTGGTTTTCCGGGTAGTTGGTAATAATCAGTTTGAGGGGATTTAGTACCGCCATCACCCTGACGGCTTTTTTATTAAGGTCCTCCCGGGCACTATGCTCAAGCAGGGCCACATCTATCACATTATTGCGTTTGGCCACACCTATCCTGTCGGCAAAATACCTTATCGATTCCGGGGTATAACCCCTGCGCCGCAAACCCGTAATTGTAGGCATACGCGGGTCGTTCCATCCCGAGACATGTCCTTCCCTGACCAGCTGAAGCAGTTTTCTCTTACTCATGATGGTATAGCTCAGGTTAAGGCGGGCGAACTCTATCTGCCTGCTTGGAAATATCTCCAGCTCGCGGATAAACCAGTCGTACAAGGGCCGGTGCACTTCAAACTCCAGGGTACATATTGAATGGGTGATACCTTCGATCGAGTCTGACTGACCATGGGCATAATCGTAAGTGGGATATATGCACCATTTATCTCCCGTACGGTGATGGCCTGCATGAATTATCCGGTACATCACCGGATCACGCATGTGCATGTTGGGCGAGGACATATCGATTTTTGCCCTGAGCACTTTCTCTCCTTCTTTGAACTCTCCTTCTTTCATTCTGCTGAAAAGGTCAAGATTCTCATCAATGTTGCGGTTACGGTATGGGCTTTCCATGCCAGACCTTGTAGGAGTGCCCCTTTGGGCGCTGATCTCTTCAGCGCTAAGATCGCACACATATGCTTTTTCCTTTTTTATAAGTTTTTCCGCCCACTCATAGAGAACGTCAAAATAATCAGATGCATAATACAACCTTTCCTCCCAGTCATACCCCAGCCATCGAACATCTTCCATTATGGAATCCACATATTCGACTTCCTCGGTAAGGGGGTTCGTGTCATCAAAGCGCAGATTGTAAAGGCCGTTGAATTTTTCTGCAAGGCCGTAATTCAGGCATATGGCCTTTGCGTGTCCGATATGAAGATATCCGTTTGGTTCGGGAGGAAACCGGGTATGCACACGTCCCCCTGTTTTGTCTGACCGTATGTCTTCGGTAATGATCTGCTCGATAAAATTCAGCGATCGTTCTTCTTTTTCTTCCTTTCCGGGGAATTCGTTCATAGCCATTCGTTATGGATTTTTCTGGTAAATGCAAAGGCTTACAAAATTAACAGGAAAAACTCAAATCCGCTAAGAACACTATATTTTTTTTACATTAAGTCCGATTAACACAGAATTACCTAATTTTGACAAAAAAGACATAAATGGGACTTATTGAGATAGAAAACATGGAATTTTATTCCTACCATGGTCATTACCGTGAGGAGAGGATCATAGGTAACCGGTTTATTGTTGATCTGAGGGTTACAACCAGCCTTGGCAAGGCATCCGAAACAGACGACCTGAATGATACTATTAATTACCAGTCGGCCTATGAAATAGTAAAGGAGCAAATGCTTATCGAATCAAACCTTCTTGAACATGTAGCAAAACGAATACTTGACAGCCTGTACGAAAGGTTTTCTTCACTTGAAAGTGTCACGGTAAAGATTTCAAAAATGAATCCCCCGCTGGGCGGACAGATCGGAAGAGTAAGTGTAACGCTCAGCCGGTAGGATCATTGGGCGCGGAGATCACTATATTTGAAGCACACTGTGCACCATTACCTGGATTTAATTATACTCACCGATATTCCCTGACCACTCAACGGATGGATAATGGTTTCCAGGTCAGGATCATTCTGAATTGCTTCCAGAAAGTCCCTCATCTGTCTTTGTGAGCCACCAGTCACATTATGGGCAGTTATTGCTCCCCCCGGGACAACCCTGTCCTTTACAAGCCGGAGATATTTATAATAATCAGGTTTCCATGCATCGATAAATATGAAATCAAATGTACCGGGCACCTTTGGGATCTCTTCCAGTGCATCGGCTGTTCTTACTTCAATCACACCATCCAGGCCGGCTTTAAGAAAGTTGCCCCTTGCTTCATCTGCAGCCAGAGGGTTGATTTCAAGAGTAACCAGTTTCCCCCCGTTATGCTGAAGTGCCAGTCCGATCCACAATCCCGAGTACCCGTTGGAGGTCCCGATTTCCAGCGCCCGCTGATAACCATTCTCCAGAATTAAATCATAAAGGAATCTTCCATCCACCGGTGGAACATTCATCCCGCCGTGTTGCCTGGGCAGATGCTGCAGCATGGGCAGTACTTTTTCATTCTCTATCCCGGTGAAGGGATCATTTTTCTGTTCCTCCTTCGTTGAAGACGGTCCGGTCAGCAGCAGGAGGACTGCACAAACACCCGCAAGTTTCATCATGATTTTATTCATGGGGAAAGACTTTATTCCTGTTAGTTGATATAACTTTTAATTAAGATGTTTTTCATTGGGAAAAGTTTAATCATTTTATATCAAATTAGTTCTAAATAATCAAACAGGTTTCAGCCATAGCCTCGTTAAC
>SLJO01000149.1 GCA_007135095.1 Bacteroidales bacterium
CACCGGTCCACAGGCCTTCGGCCCTGAAGGCATCAAATATCTCCTTTGTGACATTGGCCCTGGCGTGGGTACTGAAAGGGGTATTTTTACCAGTAATAGAGTAATCTGTATATTTAGTGTCAAACATCGAGAACCCATCATGATGCTTTGTGGTAAAAACCACGTAACGCATACCGGCATTTCTGGCAGCCCTGGCCCATCTTTCCGGATCAAACTCAACAGGATTGAATGTAGTCTGGAGGTTCTCATACTGTTTGACATACTCCACATAATTATCCATATTTCTTTGTGTCCAGCCTTCATCCTCCGGACATATCGACCAGGATTCGACTATACCCCACTGACTGTAAGGACCCCAGTGCATTAGCAGCCCGAACTTAATGTCCTGCCATTCTTCCAGTTTCTCCAGAACGACAGGATCCGTTTCAGGCACATACCGGCCGTGAAAATCATGCTGTGAAAAAGAAGTGAAGGCAATCAGTAACAGGCCCACCATCATTGCAAATGTTTTTGTCGCGATTCTGTATTTATTCATGTGTGTAAATTATAGTTAGCAAATTGTTTAACAATATGTTACAAATTTATGATACGGTTAATCTGCTTTTCAATCCATGGATCACCCATGATTTATTGACCTGCGGTCGATCTCACATGCAATAAACTTAACATTTATGATTACAAACTGGATGTGACATTCATTGCATTTTATGTTACACCGGAACATGGGTGATTCATATCAATCATTATTATAAATTTAAAATTAATTATGATCAGCTTACTGTTTCGTCAGCAATTCTTACCAGGGAATTTACCATGTTGCCAGACTGCTTCAATGGCCCGCCCATTGTAAACCGTCATGTTCATATCGAAAACAGAAACCACACAGTTTGCCTATTTATGCGTTTATTTGTTCACTAACTGGAGCTTTTTTTCTCCGTCCTGCCGAACGGGTATGGTAAACATGATGGTTCCGTATTTATCGGCCAAGGCTTCACCTACCTGGTTTTGGTCCAGAAAGAGTTGATAGCTTTTACCCGGGTTCAGTCTTTCGGCTTTTAATTGAAGCTGCGTTGCACCTGGCAAATTGGAAATGGCCTCGAGGATTCCCTTTGCAACGACATCATTTCCCGGCTCATAGCTGTCAACTACAATCCTGACCGGCCTTAATGCTGAAACCGACAACCCGTCGGCTCTGGGTACCATAAACGGGAATGATTCGTAGTAGCAAGACTGGTCAGGGTGAATTATTGCAGGAATGTTCAGATATAATCCTTCGAATTTTCCGCCAAGTACTACCCCTTCACCACCATGGTACAACCAGCCGGGGCTGTTGTTTCCCCAAAAGTTCCGGGCCTGATAATAAAAAGGAAGGGACCGGGAATCCTGAACATGGCCGTGAGCATCTTTGACGAACGACAAATAGGTAACCCCCGCCTGGTCCCAGTCATCCAGTCCAACCGGTGAATGGCTCATCACCCGGGTGAAAAAACCAAAATTAATCCCATCGGCTGAAACAGCATGGTTTACCCCATTAAATCCTGCCGTGGAGTACAGGTGAAACAGCCCTGTTTTCTTCTCATAAAATGCACTCAAATGGGCGTGAACGCCAATATCAATGAAATTTCTGAGTGAAAAATCTACGCCATTGGAGGAAGTGTATACTCCAATCTGAGTATTATCTTTAATAGAGTAAAGGTAATAGGTGCCAGCCAGGTAAATCACCACCACGTCCTTGCAATAGGTCTCGTCAATGACCAAGCCATGCTGCGTCCAGCTGATACCATCCTTGCTTGTGGCATAGGCCGTGAACCAGTTTTTACCGGTGTCGACCGCATACCAGGCCCTGTATAAACCATCAACTTTCAGTACGCTTATCTTTTCATTGCTTTGATAATCGGGATGGTGGGAGAAAAGAGGATTGTTTTCATATTTCTCCCAGTTCAGCCCATCGCTGCTTCGCGCAAATCCGTATCCACGGCCTCTTACCTGGTTATCGCGGATACGGTACCACATTTTAAATTCACCATCTGCAAACATCACAGAATGCCCGCCAACCCAATTTCCCTCATCCTCGGTTACATCTGGCAGGCGGGGCAATGCCACGAACCGGGGAGAGCGTACATATTCTCCGGCAGGCACTTTATAGTCGGCAGCTTTTACTTCCAGGTTGTCAAAATCAATAACCGTGTTGGAACCGGCGCCGGTTTTCACATAGAACGACAAGGCCCCGGGAACAATGAAGCTCAGTGATTCGAATCCGGCAAGCACCCTTCCCGACTCCTTTTCCGTGATCTCAGCCCTGAAAACATTATCATCCAGCATGCTGACCGAAAGTTGGTATATTCTGCCGGGTAAAATATTTATTCCCCCGTTGGGTCTTTCAATAGTGGTATTCCCTTTTTTGAAAAGTTCAGCTCTTTCCCGTGATACCGTTATTCCGGCAAACTCCTCTTTCGATTCCATCAGCAGCAGTCCGGCTTTAAAAACTTCAGCATCGCCTGATAAACGGATATCGACCGAAACGGTCATCGGTTTAGCCATATAGAAAGCGTTGCTTAGCATGTACCATTGGTGCTCCGTGTCGTCCGATGACCATCGAAGCGAGAAGTTTCCATCGATGGGACCATCCTTGATGATGGAAAAGTTTTGCCTCATCCAGTCTGTTGCATTTCCCGCATAGTGTGGCCTGAAATTGCGCCAGTCGCCCGTCTCAAACCCATCGCGATTGACCGGCAAAAGCCCCTCAGGGTTTGATGCTAAAGCAAAATTGGCAATGATAATAAAAATGGTTAACCATGTTAAAAAAATATTTATTCTCTTCATTATTCACAGTTTTTAAAATTCATATCATGGCAAACCTGCCTGAAGACCTTCAGAAATCATTATTTTTCAATTTTTTATTGGCCTTTTTTGATAATTTGCATTATTTCTTTACCAATACTTTCAAACCCTAAAATAATATTTTCGTTTTTAATCACAAGTTTGCTTCATTCACAAATTCCTCAAACATTTGAATGGCTTTCCAATGGCGAACCAATAATGTCGGCCGGATAAAGGTTTAAATCCTTAATGCTTCCTAATAAAACCCGGTAATATAAAATAATTACCGGGTTTTATTGACTCGTATGGCATTGACCAAAGCTGAAAATCAAAATCATATATCTGTCATTAATCAGCGAATTTTATCGGACATCCCAGAAAATTTTGGTATTATAGGTGTCCTTGCCTCGCACAGCATTGTAATTTGCCTCGTTGTAAGTCTGTTCGGAGTCGGAATACTGCCACCTGCTGGGAGGCTGGGATTGGGGATCGGAGTTGTCAACCCAGAAGCTGAGTTGTGGAAGCTTGAGCCTCCTGTATTCCGCCCAGTTTTCATTGGGCTGAACCACGTTGAAATGTATCCATTTCTGGGTAGCGATAAGGTTCAGTTTCTCTGCAGCCGATGTAGCATTGTCCCAGCTCACATCGTCTTGCGCAAGATAAGCAGCTATCTCTGCCTCCGTATATGGCTCATATTCCGGTGATTCATTGTTGTTGCTTATCGCCCTGAGACCGTAATAGAAGTCGACCGAACTGGCAACACCCTTTTCATAGTATGCCTTTGCCTGGGGATCCTGGCCGGCGGCAAGTAAGGCCTCCGCTTTCAGGAAATCTACTTCGGCTGCATTTATAATCACGCCGGGGAAAAACTGATTCCGGCTAAGGGTTGACCAGTTATAGCGTGAAACCGTTCCGGTTGTGATAAGTGCCTGCTGGGTGGATTCCAGGGCCAGGGGGTCAACGCCAACCCATTCATCTATGAACTCGTCGTCTACCCGGCCTGGCTGGAACAATACCCTTAAACGCGGGTCATTATTTGTTACCAGGTGATCCAACATGACTTTGCCGGCGAGATTACCATCCCAGTCCTCGAGACCGGTTCGGAAGCCCCGTGAATGAATTGGTGTATCCTGGCTGAAGATGTTGATCTGGATATTATGGGAGTTGTCTTCCAGTACCGGATAAGTAGCCGGATTGTTTAGTATCTCTGCGACTTCAGTCACTACCCTTGCCTGGAAGGCAGGGACACCTGATACCCTTGCAAGCATGCGCAGGCGCAATGAGTTACTGTATCTTTTCCATTTATCCAGGTCGCCCTTATTGACAATATCATGGGTTCTGAATCCGGTCAGTATACCTGGCATTACCTCCAGGGTATTCAGTTCAGTGGCAAATGCTTTCAGATCGTCAAGCATTTTGGTGTAGATATCCTCAGCATTATCATACGCAGGCCTCGATCTGACATAGTCGCCGCCTGTTTGACTCATCATACCGGCCTCCGACCAGGGAATATCGCCATGCAGGTCGACCGTCTGCTGTGTATGATAATGTAAATAGATAGTGGCTGCAATCATGAATATTCGCTTGTCCCGCTGCTCACGCTCAGATGCCGAGTTATAGATGTCCTCAAATACCTTGTATTGTGAGAGAAAGTTGTAATATGAATTCCACCTGCCTGCAACGGCCGCGCCCCCCGGAACATATTGCGACCCGGTATTTATCCAGCCGATAGACTGGGTCCAGCGATTGGCTGTTATTCTGAGAACTACGAAGTAGTTCCAGTAATCCGGCACAACCCAATTGACATTGGAGTTCATCATACCGGTGAACTGCTTTTCAAGGGTAGAGGAGGATATCTTGGATGGATCCGGGTAATATTCTTCAAAAGTTTCCTTGTTGCATGATGCAACAATCGTCACCATCGATATTAATATTATGATTAGTTTCTTCATTTGTCTGATTTTTATGTGTTTCACCATGAATACTAGAAATTAAATCTTAGGGATCCACCAAAAGTTCTTGTAGCAGGGTTAGTGCCGAGGTTGGTAACTTGCTGTGTCCAGCGAGATCCGGAGGCAATCTGTTCGGGATCAAAATGCTTCTGGGTCCTGTAAAGGAAGAAGGGGTTGCGGGCATAAACCGACAACGTAAGGTTGTTCAGTCCCACCCGGTCAACAAAACCTTTAGGAATTACATAGCTCACTGAAATTTCACGCATTTTGACATAGTCGTTGGGCGAAATATAATTCCTGTATTGTGCCCATGGATTGTATTGCGGGCCACCCCAGCCGTTTGACCTTAAGTACATTTCTGAGGAGGAGCCGATAATATCATTCGACTGCCCATTATCCCTCCTTACACCGTCAAGAATGATCCCGTCATGATAAACGACTTCGCCGTTGGGGCCCCGGTTTCCACCGTCCCAGCGGATTCTCTCGCCTTCCTGCATGTAGTAGCTGATACCACCGCTTTCCGTATCCCTGTAAGGGAGAGCGTCGGTCAATAATCCACGGCTGATCATCCAGTAAACGGCCGTTGGCATCACATGACTGCCAAAACGATAGTCAATAAGCAAATCGAGGGTTACGTTTTTATAGGTGAAGGAGTTCATTAAGCCACCCATCCACTTGTCCATGGCATTACCAATATATTCCCATTCTGTGGAAGAAACCCTGTAGAGCCCCCTTTCATCAACCAGCGGCTTTCCGTTGCCATTTGTTTCGATGGGCCTTGCGTAAAAGCTACCCATGGGTTTGCCTACTTCGGATCTGAGCTCGGCGGCATCGCCGTCATAATTGGCATGCAGCAGATATTCGGCATCGTCGGCAAGTTGAAGGATGGTATTTTTGTTTGTGGAAGCATTAAGGATCGTTCTCCAGAAGAAATTATTCGTCCTGACAGGGTTAATCCTCAACGACATCTCAAAACCCTGATTCCTGAGGGTGCCGATATTGGTCAGAACCGAGCTTGCACCGGAGCTCGGCGCAGTGGTCAGGCCAAGTATCTGGTCCCTGGTCTCACCGTCGTAGTATGTAAGGTCTAAACCTAAACGGCCTCCGAAGAATCCGGTCTCAAGGCCAAATTCAACCTCGTGTCTCTCTTCCGGCTTGATGTTATCGTTACCAAATCCCATGGGTAAATTGGTAAAAAGAACCGGTTGTCCTCCCGGCATCTGTGTTCCAAGGGTACCCTGATTAAAAGCAATATTGGCCCTGTACTGGTCGGGATAGTTACCTACTACGCCATAGGAAGCACGAAGTTTGCCATACTCCCACCAGTTGGGCAAATCAACCGCCTGGGAAAAGATAAATGAAGTATTTACCGAAGGATAGTAAAAAACGTTGTTGTCAGGATGCATCGTGGAGGTCCGGTCACGGCGTATTGTCCCCTCGGCGAATAACATGCCTCTGTAATCGAGGTTCATGATACCGAAGAACGCATCTGTAAGAAAGTAAGAACGCGATGAGCCGCTGTTGGGCGTCTGGACTGAAGCAGCAATATCAAAAAGGTTCTCTGTACTCAAACCGCCGGCTGTTCCCCGCGATGTGGTAAAGGCTTCTTCTGTACGTGCGTTATAACCTGCATTCAAACCAAGGGTGAAATCTTCAGTGAGGCTTTTCCTGTAAAGCAAGAGCATATCACCGTATAATACTTTGTATTGCCAGCTGTTCATACTGAAAGCACCTGAATTACCAAATACCAGCGGAATGGTATTCGGATTAATTTGTTCGGTTTTCATAGTGGTGAGATCGGTCGATACCCTTCCACGCAGACTCAAATCACTGAAAACCCGCCAGGTATTGGTTAAATTGGCGATGATACGGTCTGAATTCTCAATATTCTGGACCCTGTTTACCTGCCAGAGGTAATCAAAAATGTCCGGTCTGAACCCAGGGTAGAGGAGGTTTTCCTCGGGAGTCAGACTCTGATTAGTGCCTGTCACATGGCGGTATCCCATACTGGTCTGGTAATGCGGGAAATACCATTTGGCATTGTCAAACCTGGTCATCATCCCGCCAAAGTTGTTCCATAACCTGTCAACCATAAAGGGCCGGTTATGGGTTTCCTGGTTTGTATAACTCATTACAAAATCAACGGTGTAATTATTTCCCAGGTTATAAGTGGAATTCAGGTTCAGGATATTCCTGGTATTCTTGGAATTCAGGCTGACAGGGGTGTTGTCCTGCCTGGTGATGGAGAACCTTGCAGTACCCTGTTCACTACCCATCGTCATGGCTAACTGGTTGTAAAGCGAGGTAGCTGGCTCGAATAATGCGGAATAATGGCCCATCTGCGCTTCCCAGGGCCTGACAATACCATCCCAGGCCTGGACCTGGGTAGAGCCATCAAATGCCGGACCGAAGTTTACGTTGGTGTTTATATGCGCCCTTACCTGCTGGCCATTCACATCACGCCAGATCCAGCCATCGTCATCCTGACCGGCGTTCCCAATGAATACGGGATAACCCGGTCCGAATTTATTCTGATACTCTGGCAAATAGGCCACGTAATCGCGGGTATAGTGTGAAACTGCGTCAACACTAAAGCCCCTGGTGCCCTTGCCACTTTTTGTAGTGATCACCACAACGCCGTTAACAGCTTCCGAGCCGTAAAGTGCAGCAGCGGATGCCCCGCTCAAAATGGTCAGGTCTTCAATGTCTTCGGGATTGAGGTCAACCATGCCATTACCCCGGATTCGCTGGTCGCCCCAGTAGTTGGCATTGTTCACCTCCCCGTCGCGGATCGGTACACCGTCAACTATGATAAGGGGTTGGCTCGAACCGGTAATGGAGTTGAAACCCCTTATATTGATGTTCACACCACTGGTAGCTCCCCCAGGGGTAGCCACAATCCTCACTCCGGGGGCTTTCCCGTATAGCGATGTGGCAAAGCTGGTTGAACCCACCCTGGTCAATTCAGCCGATGATATTGTTGTTGCAGCATATCCCAGGGCTTTTCTTTCCCTGGAAATACCCATTGCAGTAACAACAACTTCAGCAATCTCTTCCGGGTCGGGTTCAAGAACCACATTCAATACGTTTCCCGGAGGAACGGCCCTTTCGACCTGCGTCATACCCACAAAGGAGAAACGAAGGACATCCCTGTCACCCGGGACCTGCACGGAGTAATTACCATCAAAATCGGTTATAGTCCCGATCTGTGTCCCAACCACAACAACGTTAACACCGGGAAGGGGTATTCCGTCATCTGCAGAAGTAACAACGCCTGTTACGGTCCTTTCCTGCGCTGTAAGGGCAGAAGCAACCAGAAACAGCAATGCTAAAAGCATACAATTCAATTGTTTCATAGATCTGATAATTTAGAGGTTTGGATTTAAAATAATTAATGGTAGAAAATGTAAAAAATTAGTCATAGGCGTTATTTTATAGAATTATTTACTGATTTTGCTAACAATCCGGCTTGACTCTTCTGTTTCTTTTGGTTTTCCATGCCGCCGGTTAGTTCCGGCCTGCTGCAATCATCAATAATGAATGGCTGATCAAATACATATTCCATTGCCATGGATACTGCACCAAGTATACCATGGTTGGAATCAAGATCAGAAACCACCACTTCAGTCTGCTCACGTATCTGTGGCATGCAGTAGCTGTTAAGAGCTTGCTGAATCGGTATTGTTATGTACTGTTTTGCCTCACAAATCTTTCCGGTAAGGATGATAGTTTCAGGATTTAATAGCTGCAAAAGGCTTGCAATTCCCTTGCCCAGATTCATGCCGACTTCTGCTAATATGTTTATAGCGTACAGATTCCCCTGGTTGGCTGCATCTACAACATCCTTGGTATCAATTTTTCCCGTTTCATTCAGGATACCACCCAGCATTGGTATTTTACCCGAGGCTACCCCTTCGGCAGCCATTCTTGATATTGCAGCACCGGATGCAATGGTTTCAAGGCAGCCGAGTTTGCCGCACTGACAATATATATTGTTATCGACAGCCGGTGTATGACTGAGTTCACCGGAAAAGCCCAGAGCCCCCCTGTATATTTTATTGTCTATAATAATTCCCAGTCCAAGTCCCCATTCCAGATAAATCACAAGCACATTCTTCAGCCCTTTGGCTTTACCAAAACGAAGTTCAGTTTGTGCCATAGCCTTGGCATCATTATCTATAAAAACAGGCCTGTTGAATTTCTTTTCAAGAATTTCACGCGTTGTGTTTTTTCCAAAATTCAGGTGCGTGTAATTCACTCCCTGATATGAGTCGACAAGCCCCGGCATAATCATCCCCACACAGATAAGGTTTGAGGTGTCAGGCAAGGATTCATCAACCAGCCTGGATGCCCGTGAATAGAGTTCATCAACAAACTCTTCTGACTTTGTAATATCGCTGGGATACGCAATAGTCCCGGAAATATTATTATCATCATTGCTGTAGATTGCCATTCGCGTTCTGAACCGCTCTACATGGATTCCAAGGGCAAATACCGAGTTGTTTTTCAGTCCGTACATTACCGGTTTTCTGCCGCCTTTTGATTCTCCATAACCCTTTAGATCAACAAGGCCGGTATCAAGGAGTTCATTGATAATGCTGAGTGCAGTCGGCAGTGATATTTTCAACCTCTTACTGATATCCATATTTGATGCCGGGCCATGAATGTAAAGATCTCGCAGGATACTGGCCTTTTGAAGAAACCATTTTTTCTTCAGTCCTTTTAGCCTCCCGGATTTTACACCGTCGATTAGGGGGAAAA
>SLJO01000077.1 GCA_007135095.1 Bacteroidales bacterium
CCATAGCGGCCCAGGCCAATGATAATGGCATCAAATTGGGCCATTTTCATCTGCTTGACCTTTACTTCACGGTATGGATCCTTTCTCTCGAAAATCACCAGAAACGGTGAAATAGCCTCAAAAATCTGATGGGAATACAGTATCATGTAGGTGGACAACCCAATAGTAATTAACCCCACAAGGGTTATCAGTCCCACCGTCTGATCCCCGATATGGCCCAGTTGATAACCAAGAGCAGCAAGGATCAGGGAAAATTCACTTATTTGAGCCACTGCCAGGCCGGAAAGGAAGGAGGTTCGTTTGCGGTAACCCATCAGACCCATTATGATAAGAACTATCAAAGGATTCCCTATAAGAACAAAAAACGAAAAGATAAGTGCCGGCCTGATCTGGCCACCAATAAGGGAAAGATCAAGCCCGGAGCCGAGCGTGACAAAAAAGAATAATAAAAGGAAATCCCTTAAAGTGGTAAGTTTACCGCTGATCATTTCGCGGTAATCGGTTGATGCAAGTGAAACACCGGCAAGAAATGCGCCTACTTCCCTGCTAAATCCAAGATAATCGCCGGTTGCGGCAAGCAGCAGAGCCCATGATATTGAAAACAGGATAAGCAATTCCTGGGAGTATACCATTGCTTTAACAACATGGGGTAATACAAAGCGCATAAGGAGGCCAACTATTGCCAGCATCCCCAGACCTTTTAAAATTACCAGCGCAATGTCAAACGCAGGGTTCCCGATGATTTCCGTGCCAAGAGCCGAAAGGAATATCATGACAAGGACAACGACAATATCCTGCACGATAAGGAACCCGATAGATATTTGTCCGTGCAATGAATCAATTTCCTTTTTGTCAGAAAGCAGCTTTACTATTATAATTGTGCTTGAAAAGGTAAGTGCTACGGCAACATACAGTGATATGATAACAGAAAAGCCCATGGCTATTGCCATCAGGTAACCGAAAAATGACGTGAACAATACCTGTCCGAGCCCTGTGAGAAGCGCGACCTTTCCCGTCGATTTAATCAGCTTAATGTCAAGCTTGAGTCCGATAACAAACAGGAGTATGGCAATGCCAAGGTCGGCAAGCAAATGGATCTGCTCAATCGACTCAAGCAGATCAAGCCCCCATGGACCCACAAGAATTCCCACCCCTATAAAGGCAACTATCAGCGGTTGTTTCAGTAACCGCCCTACCAGTCCGACGATGGCAGCAATGATAAGAATTACCGCGAGTTCAAAAAAGGGGTTATCAATCAATTCCATAAATACAAAAATAACTGTTTAACCCCTTATTACCATCAAAAAAACAACCTGATAATAACTCACTCAGAGCAATCCGGCAGGGATACCTGGCCGGTCTATTTTGGTAATTTTTTCATTTAAGGTGCTTCTCAAACCAATCAAGCATTTCAATTTTCATTTCATCAGTGAAGACGTGTCCTGTATTTTCATAAACTATGCTCTTAAAATTGCCTTGATGGTTGTAAAGGTTATAGACAGTTTCAAGTTTATCCTCCAGGACCCTTATACCGCTTAGCGGCGAACCAAGGTCACTGTCACCGGTAAGAACCAGGAATGGCCTTGGAGCAATCAGACCCATCAGGGCTTCGGTATCAAAATGCTTAAGCATTCCCGGAACAAAATAATATATGCCGTGGGCACGCAGCTGGCGCTGTTCGATCAGCTCCTTATACCGGGTAAAGCAGGCAATGCCGACCACGACCTTTATGCGTTCATCGAGTGCCGCCAGCCACCATGCACGGGTACTTCCCATGCTCATCCCTTCAATACCAATCCTTTCCGCGTCTATTTCGGGGCGGCTTACCAGATAATCTATTGCAATCTGTTCATCGCGAAGCTGCATTCCCCAGAGTGAACGGCCAAACCATGAATTAATCTTAAACAGGGATAATTCCTGGTCAGCCCTGGTTTGCATCTCCATATCTCCTGCAGGACCCTGACCACGCCTCTCGCCGTTGAAATAACTGTCAATTGCCATCACAGCATAACCGTTCGAGATGAAGAGCGCCAGGACATCCTGTGCAGTGGCCGGGTTCGATCCGAATATGTTATCCTTGCTGCTACCATGGCCATGCAGTCCGATAATAACCGGCACCTTACCCTCCACGCTGGTGGGTATGGCAATGTATCCGGGCACCCATGAATCAACGCCGTTATCAAAAATGAACTTTTCCAGGATGTACCCGTTTTTTTCTTCCCTGGAAACTGTCCTTACATTCAACTGTTCCGGACGCGCAGGAATGTCGCCCAGAAGCTGCACTATCGTTTCCCTCACTCCGGTGCGTTCTTCTTTCCAGGCGGGCAGGTTGTCCGGGAAATGGAAATCAGGATAGTTCCAGTTCCGGTAATGATCCGGGACCCCTTCCCATGGCTCCTGCCAGACACCTGATTCAGTGTCTGATTGCGCAATTGCCGGAACATTCAGGCCGGCAGCAATGATGAGGCTTACTAATAAAAGCAATGATTTTTTTTTCATGATCATATTATTTAATTACCAGTTCATAATTTCTGTTTTTTCTCTGTTCCGGCTCCGGGTTGGCCCTTACCGGTTTTCCCGGGGAACTGTATCGGCAGCGGGTTATTTACCCGTAAAGAAACCCCTTCCGGCTGATGTGGTAACACAGGGCAGAAAAGGACGGCATGGAAATCAAAGGATCATTGTTCTTTCATCCTCTCAAGGATATCAGGGCTGACCAGGAGGTGAAGGGCATCAGGAATCACCCATTCCCTGGTTATAACCCTGGGTTCAGGAAGGGATGGATCAAGGTCGAGGTATTCAATTTTTGCCTGAATCGGGGTTTCCAGGATATAAGGCTTGCATTTTGAAATAGCTGCAATGGCTTTTTTGGCTCCTTCATAGAGAGCCTGCCGGGTTTCCTGGAAGGGGTATAAAACGGCGGCCTCCTGTGATATCCCCTCCTTGACAGCTACCGTGATAATTTCATCTCCGAAGAATTCTATCCCTTCACGGCATGCAGCAACATCACCTGTCACCATAATCGTTGGCACACCAAAATAACCTGCTATCGCAGCAACCTGTGCAAGCTCACCGGATTCAACCCCATTATACCAGTACCGGTTTTCAGTCCTTGAAGACTGGGTATGATTCAGTACCCCGTCGGGGGTGCCCATCATGGCATGCAGGCCAAAGTGCACCAGTCCGTCGAAAGACTCGTCAATCCCCCATATACCCGGTCCCGGTCGGGGCCGGCCGGTAATGTATGTTGCGCCGGGCACCATCATATGCGGGATCAGTGACCCCGATCCATGCCCGTCGAGAATGACAATTTCTTTTGCACCACCATCCTGCAAGCCTCGTATAAGGGCTGCAAGATCATCCATAAAGTATTCGCAGGCCTGGATATTGAGCGGCGTGTCCTTTTCCCTTGTCTGGGAAAATTTATATACTCCGCTTACTCCCTCAAGGTCAGTCATGACATAAATTTTCTGAGCATCAATCCCTGGCAGTGCTAGGGTCAGTAACATTACAGTCACCCCTATCAGCCGGTTCAGAACAGGCCCTGGGGAAATGGTTCGGTTCATGGTTTTTTCCATTTGTGAAAAAGTTAATGAAATTAGTATTCAGTTGGGTTTTTATGCAGATAATTTCAAATTCGGCATTTCTATTCCATGAAGCCAGCATGTCATATAATTGTCCGGTTCCTGCCCCCACGCTCTTCAAAAGTACATTAAAAATTTTATCAGCTTTAATTACATACAGACAAGATGAAAAAATTTTATGTTAAAGCGAAGCGGTTCCTCCTTTAATGTATCCATTAAGCGAAAATCCTTCAGGGCACAATACTATTGTATGTAAAACCGACCTTCAGGTCAAATTACACAAAGACAGATGAAAATTTGCAATAGCATGTGCAGGTCAAGGCCTGGGATGGCGCACGCAAATGACCCGGCAAGAATAAATGGTGCCGGCGGGCATGCGGTATTTACCGGTAAGCGGGATATCCGCTACCATGAAGTATGGCGGAAGGCAATGTGAGTCTGATCAAAGATGATTTAACATCTGGAATCTGCAAGTAAAAACCGATATAAGCTCAAAGTCACCTCTGTAAAGAGAAGCGAAAGGAACCTGCTGTGCATTTAGCACATCTGAGGCAGGGGAGATAATCAGCGAAATTCAGGCTGCCTAATCCTGCAGGGTGATATCACCTTTGGGTTCAACTACCGCTCCCTGAATGCGCAATATTGCGGTCTGCCGGTTTTCAGCATTGGACTGGATGGTAACGGTCCGGCGTATCCTGTGAGGCTGGGGTACTATTCTGAACTGCACCTCTACAAATCCGCTGTCGCTCGGTGAAATGGGCTGTTTGGTGTAATCATTGACCCTTGTTCCGCAGCATGCCCGTACATTTGAAAGTACCAGCGGCTGGTTACCCTGATTAAATACTGTGAACCTCAATTTACCATCGGGAAGATTTTCGGTCGACATCTCTCCGTATTCATGCAGTTCCCTGTCAAATGCAATAAATGCTCCCCGTTGCTCCTGCGAAAGCAGTGACCCAAAGGAAAACATAACAAGTACCGATAGTGAAAGAAAAATTTTCATCATGCTAATTTTACTGTTATAAAAAGTCAATATTGACGTTGGCATCATAATTGTTCATTACGAAAGTTGAATATAAATGTTGCATAAAATTAATACAAGTACCGGTTCAAATTCAAATATCATGCCGGATTTAATGAATTTTAACATTAGGGCCGGCCACTGTCAAGAACTAAAACTATTTCATGCTGTTTATTATTATGTCAGGGATAAGAAATACGCTACGCCCCTGTTACAAAATATGGCAATTTTGGCTACATTTGCACTGTTTTTGTATCCGGTAATCAAAAAGATAAAAACCTGAAAAATGAATATCCCTAAAAGTCAAACCCTTGCTGCCTTACTTGAAAACAGCAATCAACTCTATCCTGACAGGATTGCCCTGTCATTTGTCGGGGGCACTCCCTACAAATATTCCATGGTGTACAGCCTGGCAAAAGAAATTTCCGGCTTGCTTGCCGATAAAGGCATCCGGAAGGGGGACAGGGTTGCAATCCTCAGTCAGAACATGCCGCAATGGGGTATTGCATATCTTGCCATCACCTCAATGGGCGCCGTAACAGTGCCGATACTGACAGAATTCAATGAAAGGGAAATTAAGAAAATCCTTGAACACTCGGAGACAAGCGCTGTAATAGTTTCCGGTAAACTGGCACCCAAGCTTAAAAACGCGCTGCCCGGAAGTCTTCATACCATAATTCATGCTGATGATTTCAGTCTGGCTGACCGCGGGCATCTGGAGGAAACAGGAAAAATCAAAGTTGTTCAGAGTCATAGTCAATGGAAGAATGATATTGACAGGATAAAAGGCAAACAGGACATAAATGAACCCGGTGAAGATGACCTGGCAGCCATATTGTACACCTCCGGTACAACAGGAAATCCAAAAGGGGTAATGCTGACCCACAAAAATCTTGTGTCCAATGCAATAAACACAGGTCACATTCAGGATGTAACCCTTGATGACAGGATGCTTTCTGTACTTCCCCTGTCGCATACCTATGAATGCACCATCGGTTTCATTATACCCATGATGAACGGCGCATCGGTCTATTATCTTGAAAAACCCCCTACTGCTGCCGTCCTGGTGCCAGCAATGCAGGAGGTAAAACCCACCATGATACTTACGGTGCCGCTTATTATCGAAAAGGTTTATAAGCTCCAGGTGCTGCCAAAGATCCAGGGTTCCCCCGTGATGAGATCACTGTTTAAGGTGCCCTTCTTCCGCCGTCAGATTCATAAAATAGCAGGAAAAAAACTTTACAATACCTTCGGAGGCAATTTACATTTCTTTGGCATTGGAGGCGCAAAACTTGCCGCCGATGCCGAGCAGTTCCTTCGTGATGCCAAATTCCCCTATGCCATAGGTTACGGACTGACTGAAACTTCACCCCTGCTTGCCGGATGCACTCCTTCACTTACCCGTTACCGGTCTACCGGGTTTAGCCTGCCGGGACAAATGCTGAAAATTGACAATCCAAATTCAATCACCGGGGAGGGAGAGATCCTTGCCAAAGGGCCTAATATCATGAAGGGATATTACAAGGATAAGGAACAAACCGAAAAGGTCTTCACAGAAGATGGATGGTTCAAAACAGGTGATCTTGGAGTAATGGATGAGGATAAATATCTGTACATCAAGGGAAGACTGAAAAATATGGTGGTGGGTCCCAGCGGTGAGAATATCTATCCCGAGGAGATAGAGTCAGTGATCAACAACCAGTCGATGGTTCTCGAATCGGTGGTTTACGAGATGAGGGGAACCCTTGTGGCCCGCGTACACCTGAATTACGAGGAACTTGAGAAATACTACAACGAACTGAAGGATTCAGCAAAGAATATGCAGGTACAGATGAGCGAACTCGTGCACGAAAAACTCGCCGAGATAAAGCAGAAAGTCAACAATGAGGTGAATAAATTTTCACGCATAAGCAAGATCATTGAGCAGCAGTCGCCATTTGAAAAGACACCAACACAGAAGATCAAGCGTTTCCTTTACCAGAAAAAAGAGGAGCTGGGCCGGGGATAACCGTTTAAAAACAGGGTCATCAGGGCAGGTGCGGTTTAATAGGGGACTAGAGGGCGCCGGAACAGTTCTCCAGGCCGATCCCCCTTGATCCTTTAAGCAGTATAAATCTGCCCGATACCGGGTTGTCTGTAAGCCATTCGGTTAGCTGTTCTGTATTTTTGAATTTAAGATAGCTGCCGGCAGCCGGAATATCATAAAACACTTTCCCAACCAGCATAACTTCCCTGAAATCATACCGGTCCACCATCCGGATAATTTTTTCATGCTCCCTGGTGCTGTACTGCCCAAGTTCAAGCATATCACCCAGAATAACCGACTTGTTTTCTCCCGGCATGGCTGCGAAATTTATGATGGCAGCCATCATGCTGTCGGGGTTGGCATTATATGCATCCAGCAATAACTTGTTTTTCTTTGTCGCGGTTATTTGTGAACGGTTGCTGGAAGGAATATAATTTTCCACGGCATCTTTTATCTGACCGGGGGAAGCTCCGAAATATACCCCTATACAGGCTGCAGCAATAATATTTTCAACATTATAGGTCCCTGCCATTTGTGTTTTTACATTCAGGGATTTGCTGAATTTTCGGGTTTTTATTTCCAGTTCAAGCTTTTCATCAGAAGCAAGCAGGCTCCCGGCCACAAAGTTTTCCTCTCCGGTTCCATAGGGGATAAAGTCAAGGCTGATCTCCTCTGAAAGCTCAACCAGATTGGGGCGGTCGGAATTAAGAAATGCCTTCCCCCCTGTCCTCTTAAGATAACGGAATAATTCACTCTTAGCCTTTCGCACCCCTTCAGGTGAGCCAAAGCCTTCCAGGTGAGCAGAGCCTATATTGGTTATAAGCCCATGGTCCGGCATGGCTATGGTACAAAGTGTCTCAATCTCCCCGATATGATTTGCGCCCATTTCAATGACGGCAATCTGGTGAGTCTCATTTAGCTCAAGCAATGTTAACGGCACGCCGATATGGTTATTCAGGTTTCCCCTGGTGGCAAGCGTCTTGTACCTGCAGGACAAAATTTCCCGCACCAATTCCTTGGTAGTTGTTTTGCCGTTGGAGCCGGTTATTGCAAGCACGGGAATCCTGAACAGCTGGCGGTGATAGCAGGCCAGCTGCTGTAATGACGAAAGCACATTGCTGACAAGGATGGTCTGCCGGGGAACAACAAAGTCAGCATTATCAATAACGGCCATGCTGCAGCCGTTATCGATGGCCTGCCTGGCAAACGCGTTGCCATCGAATTTTTCTCCCTGAAGGGCAAAAAAGATCTTACCCGGTGAAGTAACACGGCTGTCAGTTGTAACACCGGATGAGTCGAGAAAAACTCTGTATAATTCTTTTGTTTTCAAATGCTTATATTAAGAAAACCCCATTAAATAAATGAGGTTTCCGGATCAAAAAGTATGTGTGAAGTATTTATCTGTTCTGGGAACCTCCGACACGGTTCATTGCACAACGGAAACCCAGATCATCACGGGCTTCCTCCTGATGAAGAAAGCGGCGTTCACCGGGTGAAAGCCAATAGGCCCTGTCTTTCCATGATCCTCCCTTGTAAACCCTAACCTCATCATTAATCAGGGAGGTAAAGTCACCGTCATTCTGAGCATACATCCTGCTCCGTTCATCGTCGTTATCGTTGGCATAACCCACACTGGACATCCTGTCGCCATCACGGTAATTTATATAATTAGCCTGACTGTAATTCCTGCGTCCAAAAGCCTCTTCCTCGGTTATCGGCCTGCTTATTAATCTGCCCAGTGAATCCTTTTGAGCAATGTTACCTTCGGCATCGGTTGCGAGCCTGGTGAAAACGTTCCCGCGAAAGGGGCGGAATTCATCGACGTCATGAAAAGACATTGGTCTGTAGACATCCTGTACCCATTCATTTACATTGCCGGCCATGTTATATAATCCGTAATCATTTGGCCAGTAAGACCTGACAGGAGCCGTTATTTCTGAATCCTCACTCTGAAAGCCTGCAACGCCCATATAATCACCACGTCCGCGAACAAAGTTGGCGCGCATCTTGCCAAGATCTCTCCTTGAATCATTTCTCGCATGATGGCCATCCCAGGGATATACCCTTCGTCCGTAAATACGCTCCTCATAGGTGTTCCCAATGAGTCCGAGTGCAGCAAACTCCCACTCCGCTTCTGTGGGAAGCCTGTATTTGGGAAGCAAAAGACCATCTTCAAACTGTACACGGCGCTCACCTCCCGCCTGTGACAGGTCAGGAAGGTTCTGAAGTACGAGTCCTTCGTACTGACCGGCAAGGTAGGCGTCGGTATTGAAATTGTTTTCATCGATCTGGTTGGGATCCCAGTCAAGAATTCCCTCACGTATCAGTATCATCTCATTAACCCTGTCTGTACGCCATACGCAATAATCATTCGCCTGAAGCCAGTTCACTCCAACCACGGGGTAATCATTGAAGGCAGGATGCCGGAAATAGGTTTCAACATAAGGCTCGTTGTACCCAAGAGGGCTTCTCCATACAGTGGTGTCGGGCAATGCCCCCCTGTAAACCTCGGGATAGCTAACGTATACCCTCCGCAGCCAGTGCAGATATTCCCTGTAGTCAACATTGGAAACCTCGGTTTCATCCATGTAAAATGAACTTATGCTGACCCTTCGGGGTACGTTATTCCAGTCATACATGACATCTTCCTGGGTCCTTCCCATAGTAAAGGTACCCCCGTCGATGAAGACCAGGCCCGGACCGGTTTCCTGCTGATAGAGGGCCCTTACTTCAAAGCCTCCCATTTCAGCATCATTGTAACCCCATCCGGTGGTTGATGACACATCAGAACTGCCCCCGCCAAGCAACCCGCAGGAACTCACAGTAACTGCCACAACAACAAGCGAAAAAATGCCTTTTAATTTCATAATAAATAGTGTTAAATCACAATTTCAAATATACTAAGTTCTTCCAGTTTTTTTTACCAATCACCAAAAATTTTTAGAAAATGATGCGTTCCGGCGATAACCCACCGGCCGGTAACTGTCTAATAAATCGCGCTGTACGAAAACCGCCGTTCGCCTCACGGGTCAAACAGCATCCGGGTAACGGCAGATTAAACAGGGCTGCAAAATAGTAAACCCCGGGCAGCAAACCGGTCCGGTAAACAGCACCGGACAATAATATTTAAAAGAACATTAAGAATTTCATAACCATCAATGCCACTTGCATTTATGCAGTTACCTGTCAATATGCTCACAGTTTTTACGTTAATAATGGCAAATAAGTTTCCGTTTAATTAAAATATTTTACAAATTTATCCCAAATCGATCCAACAAAACTAAAATCTGGAGCAATTACAACCCAATTATTTATAATGCCCAACCGGTATGATCAGAATTCTTATATGCGCGGCCCTTCTTGTTTACCAGCCGGTCTGCGCCCAGATATCCCGTACTGACCGTACCATACACTGGCATATCAAAGACACCGGTTCGGAGGAGGAGGTGAAAAGAACTGCCATGGCGCCCGGTGAGCGTTTTCTCCGGTTTGAAAACAGTGAATCAGGCGATTCAGCTTCGCCGCTGCCCGTGTACCAGGAACTTCTTGCTGCTCCCGGGTATTACCCTGACCATTTTGTTGTGCTTGAGCAAATGGAGTTTGAAGCCCTCGACCCAGTTGAGCTTGCTGCAACAGGCAATACCGGCCGGATTGATACCAGGGTGCATCCCGAACAGGTTTGGGTCAAAAGCCGCAAAGAACCATCCCTGCAGATATCATTCAGCCCGCTCAGAAGGAATCCCCTCAACGGCACCATTGAGAAACTGATCTCCTTTTCATACAGCTTCAAAAAAGAAGATATACCCCTTAAATCCTCCGGTGGCACTATCCAACGCAGCTATGCAGATAACTCGGTCCTCAGCAGCGGCACCTGGGTTATGGTTAAAACAACGGAGGATGGCATTTACAGGCTCACATATAATGACCTTATTCAAATGGGGATTCAGAACCCTTCTGATGTAAGGATCTTCGGCAACGGAAACCGGATGCTTCCAAAAATGAACAATGAGCCAAGGCCCGATGATCTTATTGAGAACCGCATTTATTTCAGCATGGCAAATGACGGGGTTTTCGGGCAGGGAGACTATATACTTTTTTACGGGCAGGGACCGGTAAGCTGGAACTACAATGAGGAAACGGGCATGTTTGAGCATGAACGCCATCTGTATTCAGACGGGAGTTATTATTTTGTCACATCCTCTCCTTCCTCAGGGGGCAGAGTAGAGACCAGGGCTCCTTTGGAACAGCCGCCAGGAATAATTGTCGAAAATTTTGACGACTATGCCTTTCACCAGGAAAGTGCAGTGAATCTTCTTAAGTCGGGAAGGAGCTGGGTTGGCGAGCATTTCAGGGTTATAACCTCCCGCAATTTCCAGTTCAGTTTTCCCAATATAAACAGGGACAGGAATGTCACTTTAAGCTGGAAGGCAACAGCAAGATCACCTGTTAATACATCTTTCACGGCATCCTACAACTCCGGCGTATTAAGCCAGTTGAATTTCACGGCCGTCAATATGGGAAGCAATGTGTCCCAGTTCGCCATTGAAAGACAAGGAACAGCAAGCTTCAGTCCGGCAGGCGGGGAGATAGAGCTGTCTGTGGCTTTTTCACAAAACACTGCCTCTGCTGAGGGATGGCTTGATTACCTGCTTTTAAATGCGAGGCGTTCGCTGATTATGAGCGGGAGCCAGATGCATTTCCGCGATTCTGAATCCTCCGGTACCGGGCAGGTTGCCGAATTCAGGATTGCAAACTCCCCGCCGGGCACCAGGGTATGGGATATAAGCGATCCTCTCAATGTATCCGAGGTCGGCACCAGCGTATCAGGAAATCAAGTTGTGTTTACCGCCCTGAATGATCAGCTTAATGAATACATAGCCTTTGACGGAAAAGCATATCTTGAGCCTGAAATAATCGGGAGGATACCCAATCAAAACCTTCACGGCATCGGGCCGGTTGACATGGTCATAATAACCCACCCCCTGTTTATGACCGAGGCCGGCCGACTGGCAGATCACAGGCGAAATAACGACCGGCTGGAGGTGGTGGTAGTCACTCCCCAGGAGGTTTATAATGAATTTTCTTCGGGTAAACCAGATGTTTCCGCCTTAAGGGATTTTATGAAAATGCTCTACGACAGGGCCGCCCATGAATCTGAAATACCGCAATACCTGCTGCTGTTCGGAAAGGGATCTTATGACAACAGGCCGGGCGATCCTTCAGGCATTAATTTCATACCTACTTACCAGTCACCAAACTCCCTCATACCAACCCAGTCATTCATCAGTGACGATTTTTTCGGATTGCTCGATGATAACGAGGGTGAATTTAACGGTCTGGTGGATATAGGGATAGGAAGGCTGCCGGTAACGACTCCCGGTCAGGCACAGGCGGTGGTCAATAAAATCATCAACTTTAACAGCGCGGTTAATAAGGGTGACTGGCAGAACATGCTTTGCTTTATTGGTGATGACGGCGACAACAACATACATATGCGGGATGCAGATATCCTTGCCGAAACGGTTAAAGACAATTATCCTGCCTTTAATATCGAAAAGATATACCTGGATGCCTGGCAAAAGGAAGGCACTGTACTGGGACAAAGGTACCCCGATGTAAATAATGCCATCGCCGAGAGAATCAGAAAGGGTGCCCTGGTAATAAACTATACCGGTCACGGCAATGACCTCAGACTTGCAGACGAAAACATAGTAGATATCAATGATGTTTTATCATGGACTAACATCAGCCGCCTGCCGGTATTTTTGACCGCAACATGCGAGTTCAGCCGGTTTGACAACCCTGAAAGGGTTTCGGCAGGGGAAATGCTTCTGCTCAATCCCCGGGGGGGCAGCATAGCACTTTTTTCAACCACCAGGCTGGTTTATGCCACCCCCAATTTCTTTCTGAACCAGAACTTTTACCGCTTCATCTTTGAAAAGCAGCTTAATGGCCGCGATATGCGTCTGGGGGACGTAATGAGACTCACCAAGATCAATACCGGTTCGGGGATTAACAAAAGGAACTTTACACTGCTTGGTGATCCTTCCATGAAAATGGCCATTCCTGAACACAGGGTTGTGCTCACATCAATAAATGAAACTCCGGTTACAGAGCCAGCCGACACACTGAAGGCACTGAGTAAAATGACGATAGCAGGGAAAATTGTCAATGATCAGGGTGAAGATCTGAATGACTTTACCGGGGAGGTGCATCATACGGTCTTTGACAAGAAAGCAACCCAAACCACTCTGGGAAATGACGGCGCCGCCCCATTCAGCTTTGAAAGCAGGAACAACATAATCTACAAGGGTAAAGCAAGTATCAGCGGCGGCAATTTCAGTTTCAGCTTCATTGTGCCCAAAGACATTGCCTACCATTATGGATCCGGAAAAATAAGCTCTTTTGCCACCACAGGCACCACTGATGCAGCTGGTTACTTTTACGATATCATAATTGGCGGGCATGACCGGAATGCACCTGAAGATACTGAGGGTCCCGAAATAAAGCTTTTCATAAATGACCTGAATTTCATTTCCGGAGGACTGACCAACCAGAATCCGCTTTTACTGGCCATTTTGACCGACAGCAGCGGAATAAATACTGTGGGCAGAGGAATCGGGCACGATATAACCCTTGTAATGAACAACGACCCTGCAAGCCTCCTTGTACTGAACGACTACTACACAGCAGATGCAGACAGCTACCAGAGCGGCACCATTGAATACCCGTTCTCAAACCTGGAAGATGGAAATTACAAATTAAACCTCAAAGCCTGGGATGTGTTCAATAATTCATCGGAAGCTTCATTGGAATTTACCGTCAGCGAGTCGGCCGAGCTTGCCCTGAAGCATGTTTTTAATTATCCGAATCCCTTCACCCGGCATACTGCGTTTCATTTTGAACATAACCAGCCTTCTACAGGCATGGATGTCCTTATCCAGGTATTCACTGTTACGGGCAGGCTTGTAAAAACTATTGATACATCAATCAATACGCCTGGATTCAGGCCCGATCCCATCCCGTGGGACGGGCTTGATGATTATGGCGACAGGATAGGCAGGGGGGTATACATATACCGGATCAGGCTGAGAACAGAAAACGGACAAACAGCAGAAAAATACGAGAAGCTGGTCATACTAAAATAACATTTTTTTAAGTTTAAAGTTATAACTGTTAAAGAATGCTAAAACCGGGGCAAAAGTATCTATCGTCCGATGCTGTCATTTTGGCCTATTGTTTTATTTTTGCAAATATTTACCTTTATATATAATATATTACTGCCTCATATATCCCTAATATACCGATAATACTATTTGCTAACTATAATTCACACGAATGAGTCCGAAATCTTTTGTAGTTTATTTACCTGTAATACTGTATGCTTTATTCGCAAACCCTCTTGCCGCGCAGGATCTCACCCCCTACGAACTGGGCGGGCAAATTAATGTGGTGCATGTAGCAGTTCCCTTTTTAACAGTTGCACCCGACTCAAGAGCTGCTGCCATGGGAGATGCCGGGATAGCCACCACGCCCGATGTCTACTCCATGCACTGGAATCCCGCCAAGTTTGCTTTCATTGAAAATGATTTCGGAGTTGCATTTTCATACACCCCATGGCTGAGAAATATTATAGAAGATATCAACCTTGCATATCTTGCAGGCTATAAAAGGCTGGACAACTATCAGGTCATCAGTGCTTCACTCACCTACTTTTCGCTCGGAGAGATCATCTTTACCAATATGGCTGGTGAGTATGACGGCCAGCACACGCCAAACGAATTTGCACTGGATGCATCCTATGCCAGGATGTTTTCCGATAATTTCAGCGGGGGACTTGCCTTCAGGTACATAAGGTCAGATCTGACCGGGGGCACTTTTGTACACGGAGTTGCTTCCAAAGCCGCACAGGCAATTGCAGCTGATGTTTCAGTTTTTTACCGCAACGATATTACCGTTTCCGATATACCCTCGCAGCTGGGTCTGGGTTTGAATATCTCGAATATTGGAAATAAAATCAGCTATTCAGATAACCAGAATGCACAGTTCATACCAATTAACCTGGGCCTGGGCAGCTCACTGACCCTCGATTTGGACCCGTATAACAGCCTGACCTTTGCAATGGACCTGAACAAACTCCTCGTACCGACACCTCCGGTCTATCATCCGGAACTTGAAGATGAAGCCGGCAATCCCGTGATACGTGCAGGCCGCAACCCTGATGTGTCGGTGCCAATGGGCATGTTGCAGTCTTTCTATGATGCACCCGGAGGGTTCAGGGAGGAAATGAGGGAAATATTTTATTCCGTTGGCATGGAATACTGGTACATGGACCAGTTTGCTCTCAGGGGAGGATATTACCATGAACATGAAACCAAGGGCAACCGGAAATACTTCACAACAGGAATAGGACTTAAACTAAATGTGTTTGCACTTGACATTGCATATCTTGTGCCCGTGCAAAGCACCAATCCGCTGGCAAACACCCTTAGATTCTCCCTGGCATTTGATTTTGACGGCCTCAGAAGAAGCAGCAGTGACTGATCACTCTGACCCTGATAAACCGCATGCACTTTAAGGATGAATCCCCATGATACTGAGTACCACAAAAATATCCATCAGACCAACTGATTAAATTTAATATTTACGCATGAAGATACGCACTGGTATTGGCTTTGATGTTCATCAGCTTGCGGGGAACGAAAAGCTGATACTGGGAGGCATAGAAATTCCGCACAATAAAGGATGTGTTGCCCATTCCGATGGTGATGTTCTTATTCACGCAATTTGCGATGCCCTGCTTGGTGCACTGGGACTGGGAGATATAGGAGCCCACTTCCCCGATACGGACATGAGATACAAGGATATCGCAAGCACCAGACTGCTTGCCGAAGTAAATAAGCTCATTACAGGGAAAGGCTTTTCAATATGTAATATTGATTCCGTAATCTGCCTTCAGCAGCCCAAACTCAGGGAATACATTTCATCCATACAAAGCAGTATCGCCGGTGTTCTGGAAATTGATCCCGGGGATGTCTCGGTTAAAGCCACCACCACCGAAAAGCTTGGGTATGTTGGACGGGAGGAGGGTATTGCGGCCCATGCAGTTGTCCTGCTGTTAAAGAAATAGAATCCCGTCTCTGCCCGCTAACCCCCCTTGTAAAGCCACCACCACCGAAAAGCTTGGGCATGCCGGCGTCTCTGCCCGCTAACCCCCTTGTAAAGCCACCACCACCCAAAAGCTCGGGCATGCCGGCGTCTCTGTCCGCTAACTCCCGGTTGCAATGATATTCCAAAAACCGGTGAGTTGTCAGTAATTTCCGGAGTTCAGCATAATAAGCGTACAGTCCTCGAGCACCTCAATACCCTCTATTTCTGCCATTTTCATAAACTCTGTATTAGCGGTGCCGGGATTGAAGATTATCCTTTTGGGATGCAGGGAAAGCAGCCAGGAATAATAATCCTTTTGCCTGGCCGGACCGATATACATGGTTATGGTATGAATATCATCAATTTCGGGGCGGTCTTTAATTATTTCGATCCCTCCTATTTCTCCTTTCCTTATACCCACGGGTATAACAGGAATATCGTGCCTCTGAAGGCTTTTTACTGCCTTATAGGAAAACCTGACAGGATTGGGGCTTGCTCCAAGGACAAGTGTTTTTTTTGCTGCCATATAAAAATTTGGTGTTAAACTATTGTATGCTTGATCAGTTGTATTATCATTCGTTCGATTTTACATGCAATTTTATATTCTTTTGGCAATATTTATTCGATGTAAAATTCATACTGCCTTCATTCATGCATGTACGGGCTGTTATTCCGGCAGCAAGGTAAAATACCAGACGAAATTACGCTTTTTTTCTTTAAAATGGCAATGCCTCCATGTGCTACTCATTTGCAGGCTTTCCTATGGTAGCAAGTATCCCTCCGTCGACATACAAGATATGTCCGTTAACAAAATCAGAAGCCGCTGAGGCCAGAAATATTGCTGCTCCCTGCAATTCCCCGGGACTGCCCCACCGGCCGGCTGGAGTCCGGTTCACAATGAAATCATTGAACGGATGCCCTTTAACGCGGATTGGCGCTGTTTGTGAAGTTGCAAAATAACCGGGGCCGATACCATTAGCCTGGATGTTATATCTGGCCCACTCGGTTGCCATATTGCGTGTAAGCATTTTAAGGCCTCCCTTTGCGGCAGCATAGGCTGATACAGTGTCTCTTCCAAGCTCACTCATCATGGAACAGATATTTATTATTTTGCCGCCTGTTTTACGTTCTGCCATACTGCGGGCAACCTTCTGGCTCACAATGAAGGGTCCTGTAAGGTCAATATCAATCACTTCACGAAAATCTTCCACCTCCATTTCAAGCATCGGAACACGTTTAATGATACCTGCGTTGTTAACCAGGATATCTACAGGTGCAACCTCCAGCTCTATTTGTTTTAGTTTTTCATGTACCATATTTTTATCAGTAACATCAAAAACATACCCGTGAGCCGTTATGCCCCGGGACAAGTATTGGTCCACGGCCCCGGCAACCTTCTCTTTTGATCTGCCGTTGAATACAATCCGGGCACCCGCATTAGCCAGTCCCTCGGCTATGGCCATCCCCAGCCCATGAGTGCCACCGGTAACCAGGGCCGTTTTTCCGGTAAGATCAAATAATCTTAATGACATAATTTTTGTGATATATTGTGCGTGACTGTCAACCGGCACTTGTGAGTGCTGATAATTACCTCAGATCACGGATGCCGGATTTGTCCATATCTGCATAATCCAGGTTCTCGCCGGCCATACCCCAGATAAAAATATAGTTTGAAGTGCCGGCGGCAGCATGGATGGACCATTGCGGAGACAATACGGCTTCGTGATTTTTTATCCAGATGTGCCGGGTTTCATCCGGCTGGCCCATCAGGTGACATATAGCCTGGTCATCGGGAACATCAAAATAAAAATATGCTTCCATCCTGCGTGAATGCACATGGGGAGGCATGGTGTTCCAGACGCTTCCGGGCTCAAGGATTGTCATGCCCATTTGCAGCTGACAGGTAGGCACCAGCTCATTTACAATAAGCTTATTGATGGTACGGGCATTGGAAGCCTCCAGCGACCCCATCGCCATCTGTCGGGCATCGGCCAGGGTAACCATCTTATCGGGATAACCCGTGTGGGCCGGGGCGCTGTTGAAATAAAAAAAGGCAGGAGAGGCACCGTCCAGGCTTTCAAAAGAAACCTTTTTATCTCCCATGCCAATATACAGAGCCTCCTTGTTCTCGAGTTTGTAAACCGTTCCATCAACTGTCACTTTTCCTGCTCCTCCGACATTAATAATACCGAGTTCGCGGCGGTGAAGGAAAAAGTCCGCTTTTACAGGATCAATGGTTTCAAGCTGCATAACCTTTTTCACCGGTACGGTGCCACCAACAATGAAACGATCATACATGGAATAGACCATGTTGATCTCATCTTTGACCAGGAAATTATCAATCAGGAATTCCTCCCTGATCCGTTGGGTGTCATATGCGACAAAATCCCGGGGATGAGTCGCGTAGCGTATCTGGTAGTTGATTGCCATAAATGGATTTATTTTTGAAATTTCAATAAAGTCATATCATGCCATTTTACTGTTTCACAAAAACAGCGGTACAGTCATTCCCATCGATCCTATACTTCCAATTAATCCTCCGCATATTAGAGGTTGCGGCCCCTGACCCGGAAATACGAAATGTCCCTCCCCTGGCCTGGACCGACTGAAAGGGAATAGTCAGATCAAGCCCCATAACCTCTGCAACAACCTCAATATCCATATCCAGATTCGAAAAATTACTTATTATTATGCTTTCCCTGTCCGGGGAATAATTTATTGCCACTGAAAAAACCTGCTCACCAAAGGCACTGCTTTTCTCCGTCGCATTCCATTCTCCTTCCAGACTTGCCGGGCCGAAAACATCATCCTCGCACGAGGCAATGGCCAGGACCATAATAAATAACAAGGGGAGAAGCCGGTTCCTGCGCATAAATGTAAAATATCAGTATAGTGAGTTAATCAAATCCTCATTCACAAGGTTTGGCAGGGTCACCTTCAGAAGCGGTGTGCGCTGCATTTCCCTCTGTATTGCCGTCATGGCTCCCTTATTTCTGGCCCAGCTCCTGCGGGCAATGCCGTTGTTCACATCCCACTGAAGCATCAGCTCCAGTCTGCGACCGGCCTCCTTTGACCCGTCAAGAAGCATTCCGAATCCCCCGTTAATTGCCTCCCCCCACCCTACTCCTCCTCCGTTGTGAAGGGATACCCAGGTGGCGCCACGGAAAGAATCGCCTATAACATTTTGCACGGCCATGTCGGCCGAAAAGGCGGAGCCGTCATAAATATCGGATGTTTCCCGGAAAGGTGAATCGGTGCCTGAAACATCATGATGATCCCTGCCCAGCACTACCGGCGCTGATATCCTGCCGTCCCGCACCGCCCGGTTAAAGGCCGATGCAATTTTTATGCGGCCTTCACAATCGGCATATAGTATCCGGGACTGGGATCCTACTACCAGGTTGTTCATGCCCGCTTCCCTTATCCACAAAAGATTATCCTGTAGCTGCGGTAGTATTTCCGGTCCGGCAGTGGAAATAATTTTTTCAAGCTCCTCTGCGGCAATATTGTCAGTCACCTCAAGATCAGCAGGATCTGAAGAGGTACATACCCACCTGAAGGGTCCGAAACCATAATCAAAGAATAAGGGCCCCATGATGTCCTGCACATATGAAGGATACCTGTATGCACCGTCGGAATCAAAGACATCAGCCCCTGCACGTCCGGCCTCAAGCAGGAATGCATTCCCGTAGTCCCAGAAATACATGCCCCGTGAGGTAAGCTTATTTATAGCCTCCACATGCCGGCGCAGGGACGCCCGGACCTGTGCGCGGAATTCAGCCGGATCAGAAGCCATGAGCCGGTTTGCTTGCTCAAAACCAATTCCTGCCGGGTAATACCCTCCGGAGAAGGGGTTGTGAAGAGATGTCTGGTCCGATCCCAGTTCAACAGGCAAATTTTCGGCAGCCACTTTCTCAAGCATGTCAACCACGTTACCGCTGAAGGCAAGCGATACGGCCTCCTTGTTCTCCCTCGCCCTGAAAGCACGCCGGATGAGCCGGTCGGGATCATCATAGACTTCATCAACCCATCCCTGGGAATAGCGGGTGTGGATTGCTTTGGGATTGACCTCGGCTACCAGGCATATACCCCCAGCAATGACAGTGGCTTTGGGCTGAGCGCCGGACATCCCCCCCAGTCCGCTGGTTACAAATATCTTCCCTTTAATTCCCTCCTTGTTGTATCCTCCCTTCCGCCTGCCGGCATTCAATACTGTTATGGCGGTGCCGTGGACAATGCCCTGTGGACCGATGTACATGAATGATCCGGCAGTCATTTGTCCGTACTGGCTAACGCCAAGGGCATTGAGCCTCTCGTAATCTTCCCTCGATGAGTAATTGGGAATTACCATGCCGTTGGTTACCACCACTCTGGGCGCTTCCCGGTGTGAGGGAAAGAGGCCATGGGGATGCCCCGAATAAAGAACAAGGGTCTGCTCATCGGTCATGCCGGCAAGGTACTGCATAGTAAGCAGGTACTGAGCCCAGTTCTGAAATACCGCGCCATTGCCTCCGTAAGTAATCAGTTCATAGGGGTGCTGGGCAACAGAATGATCAAGGTTATTGCTCAGCATCAGCATCACAGATGCTGCCTGGAGGGATTTGTGGGGGAAATCATTGATGTTTCTTGCCTTAATTTCATAGGAAGGCCTGAAACGGTACATATATATTCTGCCGAAATTTTCCAGTTCGGAAACGAACTCCCTGGCAAGGGCTTCATGATGACGCTTGTCAAAATATCGCAGCGCATTCCTTACCGCCAGTCTTTTCTGGCTGTCTGTAAGTATATCTGCTCTTACAGGAGCATGGTTGGCTGTGCGGTCATATTCAGATGGCGGGGGAAGCTCATCAGGTATTCCCTGAAGGACTGCCTGCTTAAATTCTGATTTTTTCATCTCTGAAAACTATAGTCAACAGCGGTACCACCAATTGCCCTGCAGTCTGCTATTCCTTAACCGCCTTTTGAATTTTTGTTATTGCCCCGGCAAATTTCATCATATCATCCCTGGTTCCCAGCATTGCATGTTGCATTATCCATACAGCTTCCTCGTAGCAGGCCTTTTCTGTAACCGGGCATTTGACCCCTGAGTAATCAACCTCTTCGGGAATTGCATAGCACATAAAATTCTTTTCCTGGAAAAGAGGCTGTTTATATAATGGCTGCGGGTATCCCATAAAACAGGGAACGCCTTCTGCGGCTAGCGCTTCGGCAAATTTTGCCTTTGGCAGATCATTAAACTCTGATTTGTCATACCTGAAAATATAAATGTGGTAGCTGTGCAATGTCTCTCCCCTGTCCCTGGCAAGAGGCTTTATGCCGTTTATCTCCTCAAGAAGTGAATTAAGGTAGGTGCCGTTTGCGTGACGTCGTCTTGTCTGTTCATCCAGCCTTTTTAACTGATTTGAAAGCAGGACTGCCTGCAGCTGGGTGATCCTGTAGTTGCACCCCAGGTTATAGTGCTCGTACCATTGTCCGCCTTTAATGCGGCCAACGTTACGAAGCGAATTCATCATATCAAATAGCGCCTCATCGTTTGTAACGATCATGCCACCCTCACCGCTGGTAAGATTTTTCGACGACTGGAAACTAAAGCACCCTGCATCGCCTATACTGCCAAGCTTTCGGTTTTTGTATTCGGCCCCGTGCCCGTGACAGGCATCCTCTATCACAGTGAGACTGTGTTTTTTTGCGATGGCCATTATCCTGTCCATATCACAAGCCTGTCCGGCAAAATGGACCGGAATAATAGCCTTTGTACGGGGGGTAATGGCTTTTTCGATCCCGGAAGGGTCAATATTGTAGGTGTCTGGTTCAATATCAACAAAAACGGGAACACAGTTGGCTTCCAGTACAATGGAAGCGGTTGCGATAAAAGTATACGGGGGGACAATTACCTCATCGCCGGGTCGCACGCCACATGCTATAAGGGCAAGCCGCAGTGCTACCGATCCATTCACACAGGAAAGGCCATATTTTGTTCCGCAAAAGGAGGCAAACTCATCCTCCAGGAGTTTTACCCGGTCATCGCAGTTGGGATTTCCCCAAAGTCCGCTGCGTGTGATATCAGTGACAACTTGTACATCTGTCTCGTCGAGAATGGGCCATGGGAATTTCTTGTCAATAGTTTTGGGACCTCCGTTAATAGCCAGGGATTGTTTCATGATGTCTTGGTTAAATGTGTTGATAGCATAATTTCACCGACTGCAGGGAGTCTGCAGGCATGCATTGATGAGGTGGTGTATTGTTTATAATACATTGTGCAAAATAGTCAATCTCATCGTAAAACCCTGCTCCCGCATCTCCGGCCGGCACCTCCCTGATGCTGTTGTCGTCGGCTATCTGGATGACATCTCCTTTAAGAGAGGTGTAGAGAATGCTTGCCTTTTCAAACTGGGCCATATAGCCGGCCTGGAAAGGAAAATTGTGATGAAAAGTGTTGCCCCCTTCTATCCTGACATGAAGGTTCCTGCTTTCATAGCTCCACATTGCACTGATATAATCGTAGTCGCTCAAGGTTCCCGGTAGGTAGCTGCTGTTTATATCAGAGGGCAACCCAAGCACATAGCTTGCAAAATCAATATCGTGAATAACAAGGTCGAAAAGGGCGCCCCCGGATGTTCCTGTAATCTTTTTATCTTTCCACTGGCCCCACCCGGGCAGTCCTGAAAACCTCGACAGGGAAAGAAATTTCAGCTGGCCGAATTCCTTTGTATCAACCCATTGCTTCAGCAGGTTATATGGAGGCATGAACCTGACGACATGCCCCACCATCAGCACCCTGTTCCTTTGTTCCGAGAGACTGATTAATTCTTCAGCCTGAGCGATATCAAGGCAGAATGGCTTTTCAAGAAAAACATGCTTGTCATGCAGCAATGCCTTTTTGGTCATTTCGTAATGAAGGTTGGTGTGGACAGAGATAACCACTGCATCCAGATCTTCAGAGTGAAGGCATTCATCGATGGTTGAATATTTATTTATGCCGGAGAGTTCAGCTGCATCGATATCGCTTGTCGAGAAATTTCCGGTTTTTGAGTTAAGGTTCTCTTCGATCAGCGCGGGTATGGAATCAACTATGGCTGATAATTTAAGATTTTTGTTATTGAGAATATTCAGGGTGTGAGTCTTGCCCATAAACCCGAATCCCAATACAGCAATTTTCATCATCTACAATACATGTTTGAATTATACCATAGGGCGAATAGTCCCCTCTCTATTCAGGCAACTCCTTGTCGGTCATCAGCTCATTGTCGACCAGTATCCTGCCGCAATATTCGCATACTATCACCTTTTTCCTGGATTTTATGTCCAGCTGACGCTGGGGTGGTATCTTGTTGAAGCAGCCGCCGCAGGCATCCCTTTCTACGGGAACAACTGCCAGTCCGTTTCTTGCATTCCGCCGTATCCTTTTATACGCCGTTAAGATGCGGGAATCAATAAGCTCTTCGAACTTATCGGAACGCTGTTTCAGTTCTTCCTCATCTTTCTGGGTCTCAGAAATTATGCTGTTAAGTTCGCCTTTCTTAGCTTCCAGATCGCCTGAGCGTTCATCAAATAAAGTCTTTGAATCCACCTCCAGCTTAATTTTTTCATCCAGCTGGATCGCAAACTCCTTGATCCTCTTCTCTGAAAGCTCAATCTCAAGGGTTTGAAACTCTATTTCCTTGGAGAGAGAATCATACTCCCTGTTATTTCTGACATTCATCTGCTGCTCCTGATATTTTTTTATCAGTGCCTGGGAATCGACTATTTCGTTCTTTTTTTTCTGAATTGAATCCTCAAGGTTCTTTATCTCATCCTGAAGATTAGTCAGACGGGTCTGCAAACCGGCAATTTCATCCTCGAGGTCCTGTACCTCAAGCGGCAGTTCCCCCCGCAGAATCCTGATCTTGTCGATCTCTGAATCGATCATCTGCATTTCGTAAAGAATTCTTAGTTTTTCCTCGGTTGAACGCTCAGTTCCTTCCTGTGCTTTTTTGGTTTCGGTTGCCATAAATTTTAAAAATAATGAATGGGATTTGTTTTTACGTCTGAAAAATGAACCGCAAAGTTAGGGAAATTTTTTGTAAGTAACTCATGAAATATTTCAAGTGTAAACTGTTCGCTTTCAAAATGTCCAATATCTGCAATCATCATCCGGTTACCCTCCTGGAAAAAATCGTGATACTTAAAATCGGACGATACGTAAATATCGGCTCCCCACTTCCTGGCCGCGGGGATCAGGGAGCTGCCGCTTCCTCCGCATACTGCAACCCGGGAAATCTTATTACCGGGCATTTCACTATGCCTGATGCTTTTAATTCCGAACACATCTTTAAGATGCTTCAGGAAATCCTTCGCTGCCAAAGGTTTATCAAGCATCCCGGCCATGCCCATCCCGGCCCTGTCATATTTATTTTCCAGCGGATAAATATCATATGCAACTTCCTCATATGGATGGGCTTTTATCATTTTTTCAAGGATACGGGATTCCCTAAATTCAGGATATATGGTTTCTATCCGCAGCTCTTTTTCAAAATGCAGGCTGCCGGGTTCACCGGTAAACGGGTCTGAATTTTCAGATCCCCTGAATGAACCTTCGCCCTCGACATTAAAACTGCACTGGTCATATTCTCCTATATGCCCGGCACCTCCTTCAAATATGGCTTCCCGCACTTTTGATGCATGGCCGGAAGGGACGAATACCACCAATTTTCTGAGTAAGCCGGCTGCAGGCGACAAAATTTCAGGTTTCCTTAGCCCGATCTTTTCCGCAATCCTGGTGTTGACTCCTCCAAAAACACTGTCTATATTGGTATGGGCGGAATACAGGGCTATGTCGTGACGAATGGCTTTAATAATAACCCTTTCGGTAAAGCTGCCTCCTGTGAGTTTACTCAGCTTTCCAAATATTACCGGGTGGTGCGAGATCACAAGCCCTGCTCCCTTTTTAACCGCATCATCCATTACAGATTCCGTCACATCCAGGCACAAAAGGACAGAATCAATATCCTTTTCATGGCTGCCGACAACCAGGCCGGCATTATCATATGATTCCTGAAGTGGCAAGGGGGCAAAGTCTTCCAGTACCCTTATAACCTTATTTACTAGCATAAGAAATTATTTAATTTATTGTTATCCTGATGAGTCGTCCATGATAAACCCGGATCACCCATCAGCAGTTAAAGATATCTTACTATAAAATTAGTGTTTTTCCGGGAAAGGCCGGGAAGCATCGGGGCAAACCCTTTTTTCCGGCTTATCCTTGATAAAGGCGCACACCCGGGTGGTAATGGAAAAGAAAATAATCCTGGTTTCCGGGAAGCAGGAATGTGAAAAACCATTCCGGCTAAAGGCCTCCCTTGATCTCAATCAGCATTTGCCTGATGTCCTTGAGGATTTTAACAATCTCAAAGTTTCTTTCAGTGCCATCCTTGTTTTCCCTGAGTTTCTTCTTTGCTCCCCTCAGGGTCAGGCCCCTGACCTTCACCAGTTCATGGATAAGATAGAAATTATCGATGTCCTCAATGGTAAAAAAGCGGTTGCCCTTTTTGTTCTTTTTCGGCTTTATAATATCAAATTCCTTTTCCCAGTAGCGTATAAGGGAGGTATTGACATTGAACATGTCTGCAATCTCTCCGATGGAGTAGTATAATTTTTCAACCTTTTTCTCTTTGTAAGGCACAGCAGATACGAGTTAAATCCCCATAAAAGATCCGCCCTGCATGGACATTTCTATCATGGCATCGAATTCTTCAGGAGTAAGATCCCCGAAAAAATAATTGATCGGATTAATGGGACGGTTATTTCTAATTACTTCATAATGCAGATGTGGAGCGGTTGAACCACCGGTATTCCCTACAAGTCCGATAACATCACCGCGCTTGACTTCCTGGCCGTTCCGCACCAATATCTTATCCAGATGTGCATAAAGGGTTCTGTAACCATAACCATGGTCAATTTCGATATATGTTCCATAGCCCCTTCTTGCCCTGGGTGAGTTGACCACTTTTGTAACAACCCCGTTCCCGGTGGAATAAACATCAGTACCGGTAGGTGCAGTAAAATCGATGCCGTCATGGTGCATCCTGATCTTGTAGATCGGATGCAGGCGCATGCCGTAATAACCGCCTATCCTTCTCAGATCCCTGTTTGCAACAGGCTGTATCGAGGGAATAGATGCAAGCATATCTTCCTTGTTAATGGCAAGGTTGATTACTTCATCATAGGAGGTTGACTGAACATACAGCTGCTTTTTAAGAATATCAAGTCTTTTGGTTGTTTCAATAATAAGATCGCTGTTCCTGTAACCTTCAAGTTCGCTATACCGGTTTACACCACCAAATCCTGCAGTCCTTATCGATGCCGGTATCGGTTCGGCATTAAAGACAACCCTGTAGATATTATCATCGCGGTTTTGAATGTCTGCAAGGACATTCCCGACATGGTCAAGTTGTTTGTTAAGGATTTCGTACTGGAGAGTGAGTTTGTTAACTTCCCTTTTCAATATCTTTTCTTTGGGAAGATCAAAAAAATGGCTGAATACCAAAAAATAAACGACTGCAATGACTACACTGGTAGAAAAATAGGTAAGAAAACTTAAAAATTTGTCCCTGAAAGTGTGGTTTATCTTATCATATTTTAGTGATATGGGATTAAACCGGTACTTCTGTTTAGTCATAAACCTGATTTTGAAATATATACGTTGTTTTTTACAGCCAACCAACAAATCTAAACGAAATAAACTAATTTTGCAACAGCAACTGGAATAAAAATTTATTTCAAATTAGCCAGAAAAGCCATTGTTCATTGTATTTCATTCTCATTTTAACAGTCAGATGCTCATAAATCATCCTGTGTGTTGAATGTTTTTAATGCGCGGCTTTTTTTGTTCCATCCATTTATAAATGTAATATGTTTATGAACTCCAATCAACTCCGCCTTGCTTTTTTGGATTTTTTCAGAAAAAAAAATCACCATATCGTTCCCTCTGCCCCCATCGTTGTCAAAAACGACCCCAGCCTGATGTTTACCAACGCCGGCATGAATCAGTTCAAGGATATATTCCTTGGCAACATGCAGACCGAACATCCCAGGGTGGCCAATTCCCAAAAATGCCTGAGAGTGTCGGGAAAGCACAACGACCTTGAGGAGGTTGGTCACGACACTTACCACCATACCATGTTCGAAATGCTTGGCAACTGGTCGTTTGGCGACTATTTCAAAGAAGATGCTATTAAATGGTCTTACGAATTTTTAGTAAAAGAGTTACAAATCCCCCAGGATCGTTTGTATGCCACTGTTTTTGAGGGCTATACTCCTGAAAACCTGGAGCCTGACCTTGATGCAAAGCAGTGGTGGAAAAAATACCTCCCCGAAGACCGCATCCTGACGGGCTCCAAAAAAGATAATTTCTGGGAAATGGGAGACACCGGGCCATGCGGCCCCTGCTCGGAAATACACATTGACATCCGTTCTGATCAGGAAAGAAAGGCCACTGACGGGGCTACCCTGGTAAACAACGATCACCCCGGCGTTATTGAAATCTGGAACCTGGTTTTCATCCAGCACAACAGGAAAGCCGACGGCAGCCTGGAGAAGCTTCCGATGCAGCATGTTGACACAGGAATGGGTTTTGAAAGGCTTTGCATGGTAGTGCAGAACAAGCAATCCAATTACGATACAGACCTGTTCCTGCCCCTGACAGATAAGATTGGCGCTTTAACCGGACTTCAATACGGAACAGGTGGCAAAAGCGATATTGCAATGAGAGTGGTGGCCGACCATCTCCGTACGCTGGCCTTTTCAATTGCCGACGGACAAGTTCCTTCCAACAACAAGGCGGGGTATGTCATAAGGCGCATTCTCCGCAGGGCTGTCAGGTACGGGTACAGTTTCCTGGGGCAGTCAGCTCCTTTTATATACAAGCTGGTACCCGTGCTTGTGGATATTATGGGCGAAGCATACCCGGAACTGCCGGCACAGCAGAAATTTATCGAAAAAGTAATCGAGGAGGAAGAAAGTTCATTTCTTCGTACGCTGGAAACCGGAATTAAGATGCTTGACCAGGTAATTGCCAGGTCGGAATCTGAAATAATTGATGGTAAAAGTGCATTTGAACTCTACGACACCTACGGGTTTCCCCCTGACCTTACCCGGTTGATCCTCAAGGAAAAAGGATACACCTTTAACCACGAGGAGTTCACCAGGGAAATGGACGGGCAGAAAAGCCGGTCAAGGCAGGATGCCAGGGTTGAGGCGGGCGACTGGATTGTATTGAAAAACGTTTCAGGAGAAGATTTTGTAGGCTATGATGTAACCGAAGCAGAGGTTGAAATTACCCGGTACAGGAAAACGGTATCAAAAGGCAGTGAACTCTATCATCTGGTATTCGACAAAACGCCGTTCTATGCCGAAAGCGGAGGACAGGTTGGCGATACCGGCATGCTTTCCAATGAAACCGATCAAATAAGGATCATCAACACCATCAAGGAAAATGAACTTAATATTCATATTGCCGAGAAGCTGCCGGCAAATCCTGAAGGAAAGTTCAGGGCAGTTGTGGATGATGAAAAAAGGAAACTCACCGCAAACAACCATACGGCAACGCATCTCCTGCATGATGCATTGAGGAATATCCTGGGAAGCCATGTTGAACAAAAAGGTTCACTTGTTCACCATGAATATCTTCGTTTTGACTTTTCACATTTCCAGAAGCCCGGCGATGAAGAATTAACCAGGCTGGAAAATGAGGTTAACAGGATGATCAGGGAGAACCTTCCCAGAACCGAGCATAGGGATGTTCCTGTAGAAGAAGCAAGGGCTTCCGGTGCCATCTCCCTTTTCGGGGAAAAATACGGAAACAGGGTCCGTACCATCCGCTTCGGTAATTCCGTTGAGCTATGCGGGGGAATTCATGTTGAAAGAACAGGACAGATAGGCCTGTTCAAGATTGTTTCGGAATCGGCCATTGCTGCCGGCATCCGGAGGATCGAGGCAGTTACAGGTCCACGCGCCGAAGAGTGGGTCAATGAGCAGGCAGCCATGCTAAAGCAGATCAAAGCCCTTTTAAAAACCTCAGACGATCCCGTCAGGCCTTTGCAGCAGCTGATAAAGGACAAATCATCGCTGGAAAAGCAACTGGAAAAAATGAGCAAGGCTAAGGCTACGAACCTGAAGTCCATGCTGATGGAAAAAGTTCAAATGAAGGATGGCATAAATATAATCGCCGAGATCGTGGAGGCAGATTCTCCTGCCACGCTGAAGGACATCTCCTTCCAGCTGAAAGGCGAGCTGCCCGGCCTGTTTATGATCCTGGGATCGGAAATCTCGGGCAAGGCCCATCTGGCAGTGATGATCTCGGAAGAGCTAACGCAAAAAGGCCTCAGGGCAGACCAGGTAATCGGCAAAATCTCCGGCCACATCAAGGGAGGCGGCGGCGGACAATCATTTTTTGCCACTGCCGGAGGTAAAAACCCCGCCGGCATGGGCGCTGCAATAAACAGCGCACTGGATATTGCCAGGGGCACGCTGCAACCCTGACGGTTTGTGCCGGTCAAGTCGCAGGGCAGGAAGGGATGCTGGCAGGACCGTTAATTCCTGCCCCTTGCTATCAGCAGGAGTCCGGCAAAAGTAATCAGCCCGTTCACCAGCAGCAGTTCATAACCGAACCGGTAACCGCCCAGCAGGGCCTGTGAGTTGGCATCCAGCAGCCAGGTAAGCAAAGGCGAAGCCACAGCCACCAGTGGCACCAGCCTGTCCCTTACATTCAGCCTGGTAAATATGCCAAATGAATATAATCCAAGCAGCGGGCCGTAAGTATATCCTGCAACAGTGAAAAGGGCCCCTATAACGCTCTGGTCATTCAGTATCCTGAAAAATACAATCACCAGTCCGAGAACCACAGCCATAAGAGCATGAACGATGGTCCTTGTCCTGACAAGCCTGGATTCCGGCAGTGAACCAGCATCGAGGATGTCAATGGTAAAGGAGGTGGTCAGCGCTGTCAGGGTGGAGTCGGCGCTTGAATATGTTGCAGCCACGAGTCCGACTATAAAAAACACGGTTATATAGGCTGGCAGATACCCCTGGGTGGCAATAACGGGAAACAGGTCATCGGCTCTTTCGGGAATGGCAATGCCCTCACGGGTGGCGAAAACAAGCAGCAAAACTCCCAGCGAGAGAAGCAGAAGCTTAACTGGAATCAGTGTGATGCTGAACCAGTACATATTCTTCTTAGCCTCTGAAATATTCCTGCAACTCAGGTTCTTCTGCATCATGTCCTGATCCAGGCCTGTCATAACGATGGCAATAAATATCCCTCCCACAAACTGTTTGGCAAAATGGCGGCTGTCTTTGAAATCGTCAAGAAAGAACACCCTTGAATAGTCACTTTCATAAATCACGCGCACCACTCCTGAAAAACCCAGCTGTAGCTCACCGGCAACAGCCCATACCGTGGCCCCGGCGGCGACCAGCATAAAAAGGGTCTGCAGCAAGTCAGTCCAGATAATGGTTTTTATGCCCCCCCTGAAGGTATACAGCCAGATTAACGTAATGGTCATTGCCACCGTTCCGTAAAACGGTATTGCCCATGCATCCGAAACGGTTATCTGCAGTACGCTGGCCATAAGATAAACCCTGAAAGAGGTACCTGTAAGCCGGGATAAAAGAAAAAACACGGCTCCGGTTTTATAGGAACTTGTGCCAAACCTTATTTTCAGGTAAGAGTAAATCGATGTCAGATTCAGCCGGTAGTAAAGCGGCATAAGGATGTTTGCTATAATAAAGTAGCCCACCAGGAAGCCAAGCACCATCTGCATGTATGAAAAGCTGCTCTCACCCACCCATCCAGGTATGGAGATAAAGGTAATGCCCGAGAGGGTGGCACCGATCATGCCAAAGGCCACAACATACCAGGGAGATTCCCTGTTTGCCAGAAAAAATGCAGCACTGCCCCTGTCCTTTCCGGTAAACCATGAAATCACGAAAAGGAGCATAAAGTATGCGAATACAATGCTGATAACTAAAAAAGGAGCCATTCCCGTAATTATTGAAATTTTTCAGGGCACAATAATCCCGATTAAGAATGCAAGGTTACATAAAAAATTAAAAAGGAGTTATGCGCAGCGGCTGATCAATCAATTTTTGGTTATGCCCTTTATAGATGTTAATTTTGCAAGGTAAAAATAACTAAAGGTGAATACTGATAATTATCCATCCAGGCTGCTTGAAGCGGCAACCTCCGAATTTGCAAGCCTTCCCGGCATAGGGAAAAAAACGGCCCTCAGGCTCGTTTTGCACCTGCTTAAACAGGATTTGGCTGATGTTGAAAAATTCTCTTCGTCCATCCTGCAACTTAAAAAAGAGATCAGGCACTGCAAATCCTGCCATAATATTTCAGATACTGATATTTGTAATATCTGCGCCAGCGCCAAACGTGATCATTCGATAATATGTGTGGTTGAGAACATAAAAGACGTAATGTCCATAGAGAATACCCACCAGTATTCAGGCGTATACCACGTCCTGGGCGGTATAATATCTCCCATGGACGGAACAGGTCCGGGAGACCTGAACATAAAATCCCTGGAGGAAAAGGTTGCCGCGGGCAATGTGAAGGAAATAGTTCTTGCCCTTAGCACAACCATGGAAGGGGACACCACTAATTTTTACATATACCGCAAGCTTCAGAAATATCCGCTCACCATTTCCATAATTGCAAGGGGCGTTTCTATCGGCGACGAACTGGAATACGCCGACGAAGTTACCCTGGGAAGGTCTATTGCCAACAGGACCCTTTTCGAGGCTTCCTTTAATGGCGGAAAAACCGGATAAAACCGGCCGCCGTCCAATGCCGTTTTTCCTGCCTGCCAGGCAAAGCGCACCGGCAAAAACATTGCCAGGGAGGAAGCATATAAAAACTTAATTATTTCTTATCAGGGGGTTTTTGATTAAAACCCGCCAAAATATTTGCTGTTGACCTTTACAATTTGCAATTTCGTATAGTAAATAACTTATTCTTTTCCTGCCGGTCAAAATATTTTAAAAAATGATCCCATGGTAAGCGATTTGAATGAAATCTTCAACAGGCAGATCAGCTCCCGTAAAAAATCTGCCATCAGGGAGGTGCTTAAACTAACCCAGCGTCAGGATATTATTTCATTTGCCGGGGGGTTGCCTTCACCCGAGTCCTTTCCGGTTGAAGAACTGAGGAGGATAGTATGTGAATTATTCGACTCTGATGATGCACAACATGCGCTGCAATATGGTATTACCGAGGGGGAAGTCCATCTAAGGGAGCTGCTGGTTGAAAGATACCGCAAGCAGGGTTTGAAAATAGGAATTGAAAATCTTATCATCACAACCGCCTCCCAGCAGGCGCTTGATCTGCTTCCCAAGATATTCATAAATCCCGGCGACAAAATTATCTGCGGACTGCCGTCATACCTGGGAGGAATAAGCGCATTCAGCTTTTATGGCGCAGGACTGGAAGGCATCAGGCTGGATAAAAGTGGAATGAGACCAGACCTTCTGGAAGAAAAACTGAAAAAGATGAAGGCCTTCGGTGAAAAGCCGAAATTTATATACACCATACCCGATTTTCAGAATCCTGCAGGAATAACAATGCCTGAATCAAGAAGGCAGGAAATACTTGACATTGCCCGCAAATATGACATCCTCATAGTGGAAGACAGCCCATACCGCGAACTGAGGTTCGAGGGCAAGCCCAGGAAAATGATTTATGCCATGGATAATACCGGACAGGTAATATCCATCGGGACATTTTCAAAGATCCTTGCCCCGGGATTCAGAATAGGGTGGATGATCGCCAACGAGGCCATAATCGACAAGCTGGTTATTGCAAAACAGACTGCAGACCTCTGCACTTCTCCCTTTGTGCAAAAAATTGCAGCCAGGTATATAGAAACAGGCATCTTCGATACCCATCTGGTGAAGATCAGGGATATGTACCATGAAAAAAGGGATATAATGATATCGGCACTGAAGGAATACATGCCGGCAGGCGTCAGCTGGACAGAACCCGAGGGAGGGCTGTTCCTGTTTCTTACCCTTCCGGTCCATATTGAAGCAGAAGATCTTTTCATGCAGGCCATCGAGGAAAAGGTTGCCTTTGTTCCGGGAAATGTTTTCTATTGTGACGGAAGCGGAAGGAACACCCTCAGGCTGAACTTCTCTTTTGCCTCAAAAGACATGAATGTTGAAGGCATAAGGAGACTTGCAAAGGCTATCGGAAAAAATCTCGCATAGAAAGGCGCAACATCAAAACCGGATCCTTTTTTTATCTTTGCAACAACGGTTTTGCAACAGCATATGTATAACACTGGATGAAGCTTTCGGTAATCATAGTAAGCTACAATGTCAAAAACTTCCTGGAGAACTGCCTTTATTCTGTCAGGAAAGCAGCCTTTGGGATTGACGCAGACATTTTTGTTGTTGACAATAACTCTGCAGATGGCTCAGCCGACATGGTAGAAGAAAAGTTTGCCGGTGTCACCCTTATCAGGAACACGGCCAACCTGGGATTTTCCAAAGCCAACAACCAGGCTCTTCCCTATGCAAAAGGGGAATATATCCTCTTCCTTAATCCCGATACCCTTGTCGGGGAAACAACTTTCAGGGAATGTATTGACTTTATGGACCGCCATCCTGATGCCGGCGCCATGGGTGTGAGAATGAATGACGGGAAGGGGAAGTTCCTTCCCGAGTCAAAAAGGTCAATACCAACTCCAATGGTGGCTTTTTACAAGATCGGCGGACTGGCAAGCATGTTCCCCCGTTCAGAAATCTTTGGCAGGTATTATCTTGGGCATCTTGATAAAGACAAGACGCACGAGATAGAAGTGCTCACCGGTGCCTTCTTCTTTGCCAGGAAAGAGGCACTGGACAGGACAGGATGGTTCGACGAGGACTTTTTCATGTATGGGGAAGATATAGACCTCTCGATACGCCTGCTTAAGAATAACTACCGCCTGTGGTATTACCCCGGAACCTCCATAACGCATTACAAGGGAGAAAGTACACGCAAGTCGAGCATTAATTATGTGCTGGTCTTCTACCGGGCAATGATAATATATTCAAGAAAGCATTTTGACCCGGGCGGCACATTCATGCTTCTCTTACTGCTTTATATTGCCATATGGTTTCGTGCCGGACTGTCAATTTCAGGAAGGGTTATCAGGCGCAGTATACTGCCTACCCTGGATGCCGGCATCATCTGCGCCGGTTACCTGCTGATACCGTCAAAATGGGAGGCTCAGCTTTCCCTGACGGGGGGGGTGTATCCTGAAGAAAGCCGGTTGGTTCTTATCCCGGCGCTTATCCTGGTATGGGTCGTCTCCATTTACCTGACGGGAGGCTACAGGAACCCTCCCGATATATCCGCGGCACTGCGGGGACTTTTTTACGGAAGCGTGGCGATTTTGCTTGTCTATGCAATGCTTAACACCGACTGGTACGTGAAAATAGCAACGATACTCCCGCTTGCTGTTTTGACAGCGCTTATTGCCAGCCTTGCAAGGATGCTTCTTTTATACCTGAAGATCCCCGGCAGCAGGTAGCACGATTTGGCCACCATGGATAAAAATCACATCATACCGGGATTGTAATTTGAACAGTTTCCGGTAAATTTTGTTGCATTTCGGGTATCTTACTAACACAATAGCCCCGTCATGGCAAAAATTGAACTTGTACTGCCCGCTATGGGCGAAGGAATAATTGAGGCTACCATTACCAGATGGCTCATCAGCGAAGGCAGCATGGTTGAAGAAGATCAGCCCCTGCTGGAAATTGCCACAGACAAGGTTGATTCCGAAATACCTTCCCCCGTCAAGGGTATTGTTTCAAAAATTATGATGAAGGAGGGCGAAGTGCCTTCGGTAGGGGATATTCTTGCAGTCATTGAAACACAGGAGGAAGCTGAAAGTCCCAAACCAAAGGATGTTCACCACAAAGCCGAACCCGTTACAGCTGCTCCGGCAGAACCTGATGATGATCCTGATGACAAAACCACCAAAAAGCAGGCGCAGGAATTCCCGAGGCAAACACCATCGGGGAAATTCTTAACCCCCCTGGTCAGAAACATTGCCCGGGAAGAAAATGTTACCGCCGGGGAGCTTGACGGAATAAAGGGAAGTGGCGAAGGCGGAAGAATTACCAAGGATGATATACTGAAGTACCTGGAAAGCAGGACTTCAGAAAAGCCGGGTGAAGGCGCCACTGCCGGTGAAGTCAGAAAAGGAAGTCCGGAAGAAGAAAAGGGTCCTGTTGCCGGTAAAGTCAGAAAAGAAGAAAAGGGTCCGGTTGCCGGTGAAGTCAGCAAAGAACAGCAGGGGCAGCCGGTTGACGGTGATTCAGACAGCGAGTCCCGGATCGCGGCAGAATCACAGGAAGAGGAACAGGCAGGGAAAAGGGAAACATCCGGTAAAGCACTGGAAGAGGGCGACAGGATTTTAGCCATGGACCGCAAGAGGATGCTTATTGCCAGCCATATGGTCAGTTCAAAACGCACCTCGGCGCATGTTACCTCATTTATAGATGCAGATGTTACCGACCTGGTCAGGTGGAGGGAGGCCAACAAGCAGGGCTTCCAGGATCGTGAAAAACAAAACCTTACGTATACCCCGGTTTTTATCGAAGCATCAGCAAGGGCACTCAGGGATTTCCCCATGGTAAATATTTCCGTAGAGGGAACAAACATAATAGTTAAAAAAAGGATAAACATAGGGATGGCAGTTGCTTTGCCTGACGGGAACCTTATTGTGCCGGTAATAAGTAATGCCGATGAAAAAAACCTGTTCGGCCTGGTTAAGATCGTTAATGACCTTGCACACAGGGCAAGGTCCGGAAAGCTTCAGCCGCATGAAATATCAGGTGGCACATTCACGGTGACCAATTTCGGTTCTTTCAAAAACACTACCGGTACTCCCGTAATCAACCAGCCTGAGGTTGCAATCCTGGGTACAGGGGCCATTGTAAAAAAACCGGTTGTTCTGGAAACAGCCCAGGGCGATGTCATTGCAATAAGGCACATTATGACGCTTTCGCTCTCCTACGATCACCGGGTGGTTGATGGTGCACTCGGGGGAAAATTTCTGAGGCGGATCTCAGAGTACCTCGAAAGCTTCGATCCGGGAAGGAAAATATAAAAACTACCCACAGCAGGGGTTGCCATTTTTATTTACCACTCCCCCCCTTCACTTGAAGGGTTTTTTTTTAACTTTATATATCGTAAATTGTACCCGCAAACCGGTTGAATTTCAACCGGATTATGGTCATAAAGTTTATATTTAAGTATTCACTCTCATGGAGCCCAATGGCATCATTAAAAAACAGATCAGGTACGGTTCGATGGGTTAGTTACATGGCATTGATCAGTTTTATTGGCATTGCATGATAAAAGTATTGTTTTTCCTTTCAGCCGGATTATTTTTTGCCCTGCAAACAGAAGCAAAGGACCATTTTCTATACCAGGACAGGAAGGAAATGTTTCTAAAAGCCGAGTCACACCATTTATTCGAAGAATTTACCGAAGCCCTTGCTATTTATCTTGAACTGCTTTTGGACGAGCCCGGCAATTCTTTTTTGAATTACAGGGCAGGAAACTGCTATCTCAATCTGCCCGGAAAGGAAAGTGCCGCCGTTGGATACCTGGAAAAAGCAATTCTGGATATGGATGCCCGTAAGCGGCGGCCAACTTATAGTACAAACAAAGCCCCCGTTGATGCTCTTTTTCTCCTGGGAAGTGCATATCATATAAACTACCGGTTTAAGGATGCACTTAAGATGTTTTACCGGTTCAGGGAGGTGTTGAACCCCGAGGTTTATTATATTAATGTGGTAGATGAACATATACAAAACTCCCTGAATGCCATTGTAAGCACAGGGAGTCCGGCATCCTTCATCAGGGAAAATCTGGGTGAAAGGATAAATACCAGTTTGCCGGAAACCAACCCTGCCGTCTCCGGCAATGAGGAGAGAATCGTATTTACCCGGAAGCTGCCGTTATACCACGGAATCTTCTTTTCAGAAAAAACGGTTGAAGGAGAATGGTCATGGCCGGAGGAAATAACCGCGCAGCTTGGTTGTGACGGGGATTGCCATCCTGTTTCTTTATCCTGGGACGGAAAGGAGCTCTACCTCTACAAATCGGACAACCTGGTGGGGAACTTATATGTGAGCCATTATGAAGAAGGCCGGTGGACACCCATTAAGAAGCTGAACGATAACATAAATACAAGGTTTTGGGAATCACATGCCAGCATATCGGTGAACAAAGACACTCTCTACTTTACCAGCAACCGTCCGGGCGGATATGGCGGACTCGATATTTATTACTCCGCAAAGTGCGAAAAAGGTGATTGGGGGCCGGCAGTTAACCTTGGACCTGAAATCAATACACCCGGCAATGAAGATGCCCCGTTTATTATGGAAAATGGCAGGGCACTGTATTTCAGCTCACATGGCCATTACAATATCGGGGGCTATGACATTTTTTACTCGACAAAAAAAGAGGGCCAGTGGACAGTCCCCGTGAACCTGGGCTACGGCATCAATCGCCCGGGAGACGATCTTTTCTTTAACCCCGTTAAAAACGGCATCCATGCTTACTTTGCCAGAATTGACAATGATGGTTCCGGGGATAAGGATATCTACAGGTACACAATTTTTTCCGAAGCAAATCCGCGGAAATTTCTTTTAAGGGGCGAAATGAAGAGGAAGGACGGACTGCAGACAGGCACCGCAGCCAGAATAAGAATAATAGAGTCCGTCAGCGGTGACACTCTTTACACCGCCCGGCCCGATCAGCTGACCCGGGAATATGAAATCATGGTTACTCCCGGGGAATGGGAAGTGGTTTTCAGCGAGAAGGACCATGAAAATGTGGTCAGGAAAATCAACCTGCCGCCAGACAGGGAGGAAAATGAAAAGATCATCAACGCAAGCCTGGTGAGAACAGAGCCCGTGATACCCGGCATTTATACAGTGATAACCGATTCCATAATTTTGCCTGCAGAAACAATCCCCCGAAGAACCCTGGGCATAGAGCAGCACCATTACCATGTTACCAGCAAGGAAAAAATCAGCATCTCGATGAGACTCGGGTTCAACACCGATCTGAAGGTGGAGCGGTATATTGACAAGGAACCCGCAGGAACTGAAATGCAAAAGATAGAACGAAGGAGACACATATATGATTATGAACCCGTGCCGGGAGATAATTTACTGAGGTTCATTCATACCGGCATACTGGGCGATGTTGTCACCGAAGATGTCCTGATTGGCTTCCATCCCCCGGATGAAGAAACAGTCCTCAAAAAAGTACCCGCCGCAGCGGGTACCGATACTATCCCGGAACCGGAGTATTTTGAAACACCGGTCCCCGAAGATGTGCCGGAAACTCATGCGCCGGGCAGGGTAGTGCCCATCTGGTGGATACTGATACTGGCCCTGATCCTGCTGGTGGCTTTTTATTATAAGGAACGCGGCAGCAGAAAAAAGAAATAAAACACTTAAAAAAAACAGACTGCATTGAGTATCTTAACAGGAGAGAGAATTAGTTTGAGGGCGCTTGAGCCTGGTGATGTCGACCTGCTATACAGCTGGGAAAACAATTCAAATATATGGTCGGTAAGCAATACACTGGCACCGTTTTCCAGGTTCGTGCTGGAAAAGTACATTGCCGAATCACACATGGACATCTTTCAGACCAAGCAGCTGCGGCTGATGATCGATATTTCAGAAAAAGGGGATACCGATACCATAGGTGCGATCGATCTCTTTGATTTTGATCCCATGCATGAAAGGGCCGGTATCGGAATACTGATAAGCGAAAAAAGGTACATGAACAGGGGGTATGCTTCAGAAGCACTGGAATTGCTTATCGATTATTCCTTCACCATACTGCAGCTTCACCAGTTGTTCTGCCACATAGATTGTGACAATAAAGTCAGCATCAAACTTTTCGAAAAATTCAGGTTCAGGGTCACCGGTGAGAAAAAGGACTGGAACAAAAGCCCTGAAGGCTGGAAAAGCGTTTATATGCTTCAACTGATCAATCCGCGCCACTGACGCGGGGGCAGGTATTTGATGGTGATTTCCCGGCACACTGGAAAAGTGACGCGGGGGCAGGATTTTGACCGGTGATTTTCCCGGCAGGCTGGAAAAGTGACGCGAAGGCAGATTTTGACCGGTGATTTTCCCGGCAGGCTGGTATCAGAAAGCTCCGGTCAAATAATCCGGTATCTCCGGCAAAAAGCTCCAGGTCCGTTCCTGGTGATCAAGTTTTGCACAGTAATGAACCAGTCCGTTGCTGACAATCAGATATTCCACCTTCATATCCATATTGTAGAGCGCTGCCTGGTCAAATACCTTCTGTGTGATCTTCACGTCCGGGGCCTTGCATTCTACAATGACCAGTGGGGCGCCATGCCTGGAGAACAGGACAATGTCGGCCCTTTTATCCATCTGGTTTATCTTTAAAGACATTTCCACAGCAATCAGGGAGGCGGGAAAATTTTTTTCCCGTACCAGGTATGCAGTAAGGTTCTGCCGCACCCATTCCTCGGGTGTCAAAAAAACATACCGCTTTCGAATATTGTCGAAAATGTACTTTCTTTGTCCTTTGGATTTTATCTGAAAGGAATAATCAGGTAAATTGAGCTGCTGAAACATTGTCTGACAATTATGCTGTTACTTTACCATCCAGGCTGCTGCATCGTGATACAATGCAAATATATTAAGATATGAAGACAAAACAGGAGATAGTTCATAACTGGTTGCCCAGGTACACGGGTAATCCCATTGAAAATTTCACCAAACATATATTGCTCACGAACTTCAGCAATTACCTGGAAATATTTTCCGAAATGCATGGCAGCCCCATTATCGGGAAGGACAATCCCATGCCCTGCGTGATTGCCAATGGCATTACCCTCATTAATATCGGAATGGGGAGCGCCAATGCAGCAACCATAATGGACCTGCTTAGCGCAGTAAACCCAAAGGCGGTATTGTTTCTTGGGAAGTGCGGGGGACTGAAGCCTAAAAACAAGCTTGGTGATTTGATCCTGCCAATTGCTGCCATTCGCAGCGAGGGCACATCGAACGACTACCTTCCGCCGGAAGTGCCGGCCCTGCCTGCCTTCAACCTTCAAAGGGCAGTCTCATCGGCCATTGTTAAAGCCGAGCGGGATTATTATACGGGTACTGTCTTTACAACCAACAAAAGAGTATGGGAGTATGATGACCGTTTTAAAAGATACCTGCAGAAAACCAGGGCAATGGCAATAGACATGGAAACGGCAACCATATTCATAGTGGGTTTCGCAAACGGCATCCCTTCCGGGGCGCTCCTGCTGGTGTCCGACCAGCCAATGATCTCAACGGGAATAAAAACATCGGAAAGCGACCAGAGGGTTACCGAGTTGTTTGTAAGAGACCATCTAACAATTGGCATTAACGCATTGCGTGAAATCATAAACCATTCATCATCGGTGAAGCACCTTAAATTTTAAGCTCCATGACCGCCAGTGAAATCATCAGCGAACTTAAAAATAAAAAATACCGGCCAGTATATCTGCTCACCGGTGAAGAACCCTATTACATTGACCAGGTTACAGAGTATATAATAAGTAATGTTTTAACCCCGGAAGAAAAAGCCTTTAACCAGACTGTTTTTTACGGAAAAGATACTGATTCGGTAACGGTTATCACCGCTGCGCGCAGATTCCCCATGATGGCGGAAAACCAGCTGATCGTGGTCAGGGAAGCTCAGCAAATGAAAGACATTGACACGCTTGCCGTATATGCTGAACACCCCCTGAAATCGACTATCCTTGTAATTAATTTCAAATACAGCACCTACGACAAGAGAAAGAAACTATTTAAGGTGGTACAGAAATCCGGCGGTGCAATACTTGAATCATCAAGGCTGTATGAAAACAAAATACCCGACTGGATCACATCATGGCTGAAAAGCAGAAATTCCAGCATAGAGCCATCTGCAGCCATGATGCTTGTGGAATATCTCGGAACTGATCTGGGCAAAATAGCCAATGAACTGGAAAAGCTGATACTTTCGCTCCCGGAAAACGACAGGAGAATAACTCCGCTTATCATCGAGCGGAACATAGGCATAAGCAAAGACTATAACAACTTTGAGCTGCAAAAGGCACTGGGGCAAAAAAATATTCTCAAGGCGAACCGTATAATAAACTATTTCGAAAAAAATCCGAAACAAAACCCCTTTTCCCTTACCATAGTATCACTCTTTTCTTACTTCAGCAAAATATTCACACTGCATTTGATCAAAGATAAATCCGGAAAAAACCTGGCCTCAGCACTGAAGATAAACCCATATTTTGTCTCTGAATACCAGTTGGCTGCAAAAAAGTATGATGCACGCAGGACAGCCATAATTATTTCCTGGCTAAGGGAATACGATATGCGCTCGAAGGGGTTCGGCAATTCATCCGCAAGCGACGGCGACCTTCTAAAGGAACTGGTATATAAAATTTTGCATTAACCCTCATCTGTTTACACGGCGCAGGTCCGAAATCCCTTTTATGCCAGTCCGCAACATGATCGCTTGTGCACCCTTGCGAATTAATATTTCCAAGGATTCCGGCTGCGGTTTTGTATATTTACAGAAAATTTTTTAAAACATGACAATATATATAGTAATTATCACTGCAATAGTTTCCGTCCTTGCGTTTTCAAGACCCGATCTGATGACCAGGCTCCAGTTCAACCCCTACCAGGTGTACCACCGGAAGCAGTATTACAGGCTGCTTACCCACGGCCTGTTGCACGCCGACTGGGTCCATCTTTTTATTAACATGCTGGTGCTTTTCTCTTTCGGGACGGCAGTTGAATATTATTTTCAACAGCTTGCAGCACACGGGCTGCTGATGTTTCCCCGCCTCACCTACATTATTCTGTATGTCGGGGCAGTAGTGGTATCATCGCTTACCACCTTAAAAAAACATAAGGATCATCACTGGTATAATTCAGTCGGGGCATCAGGGGGGGTATCGGCCGTGATCTTCACCAGCATTTTCTTTGCGCCATGGCAGAACCTGTTGTTATACGCCATTATACCAATTCCCGGGGTGATATTCGGAATTCTTTACCTTGCTTATTCACATTACGCGAGTAAAAAATCATCAGACAACATCAACCATGATGCCCACTTTATCGGGGCAGTTTTCGGACTGGTTTTTCCTGTTCTTATTGATTTCAATCTGCTCGGATCATTTTTTGAGCAGCTTTTCCGCTTTTAGAATTTCTTCCGGCCAGGCAAGCACATGAGCAAATAATGAAAGAAGGCGCTAAAAAAAACAAGGCAGTTTTTCTCGACCGCGACGGAGTTATTAACCGGGAGACAGGAAATTACGTTTTTAAGCCTGAGGATTTTGATCTTAATGAGGGTGTATTTGATGCCCTTGCCATGCTGCGCGACAGGGGGTTCATGCTTATAGTCATTTCAAACCAGGGCGGCATCGCCCGTGGCCTGTACACCCATTCCCATGTACGCAAAATCCATGACATCCTTAACAAAAAGTTGTCCGTTCAAAGCATTAGCCTTACTGAAATTTACTATTGCCCGCATTACCCCGCAACAGGCAGGTGTCTTTGCCGCAAGCCGGGAAGCATTCTTCTTGAAAAAGCAATCGCCAGGTTTAATATTGATCCTGCCATGTCATGGATGATAGGCGACAAGGAAACCGATATTGAGGCTGCCCGCCGGTCAGGGGTAAAGGGCATACTTGTTAAGCCAAACGATTCATTGATGGACTACATGAATATTATAATTCCCCGGCAGTGAAGCACAAACAATTCATATGCCTTAACGGTGAAATGCTCGCCGCCGGCGAACCGTCTATCCTGCACACTAACCGTGCATTTTGTTATGGAGATGCAATTTTCGAAACCATCCATGCCAACGGAACAAAACTTCAGTTTTTTGAAAGCCATTATCAACGCCTTGAAAAAAGCATGAAATACCTGAGGATGGAAAAAAACAGTTCCCTGGAACCTGCCAGGCTTGAATCGGCAATCATAAGGCTTCTTAACAAAAACCATTTTTACAATGGCGTGCGGATAAGGCTGACCGTTTTCCGCGATCAGGGCGGACTGTATACCCCTGCCACAAATTCCTGCTCATTTCTTGTCGATACCACTCCCCTTGACTTTGACCAGTACCGGATAAATGAAAAGGGCCTGAAAACAGTCCTCTTCACTTCACTGCAAAAGCCGGCAGGCAGACTGTCAAACCTGAAAACAGCAAACTCACTGCTTTACATAATGGCAGGGCTGTATAAAAAAGAGACAGGAATGGATGACTGTTTCATCCTCAACACAGATAAAAGACTCTCAGAATGCATCAGTTCCAATATTTTCCTGATGCTTAACGGCGCCCTGCTGACCCCTGCATTAAGTGAAGGCTGTGTTGATGGAATAATGCGGCGCCAGGTTCTGCGTATTGCTGAAAAAGAGGGAATAAAATGCAGGGAGACTAAACTCGGTGAACAGGAACTGCTGTCGGCCGATGAATGTTTTCTTACCAATTCCATAACGGGAATCCGCTGGGTAGTGGCATACGGGCAAAAGCGATATTACAGCAAAACAGCAAGACAGCTGATCTCGCTGCTTAATCAGGAACAGTTTGGAGAAAAATTGTAACCATCGGCAGCATCAGTTCATCCCGGGGTTTTCAGGAAAATTGGTCCATAGCTTGAACTTGCCTCCAAGTGCATTCAGAACCTCCTGCCATGACTCCCTGTTCCTTGTATCAAAAATCTTCCCGCTGTCAAGTTCGCTGACAACCCAGGAATCTTCCGATATCTCCCTTTCAAGCTGAGTTGGCTGCCATCCGGAGTATCCGACAAAGAATCTTATATTGGAGCTGTTCAGCGAGCCCTCTTTCAGAAGTTGTTTAACCACTTCAAAATCGCCTCCCCACCAGATATCCTTGAGTACCTCCACGCTGTTGGGTATCATCGCCCCGAGACGGTGCAGATAATGGATAGCATCAGTACCTACCGGGCCGCCGACAGAGATTGTGGTATCAATTGAAGGGAAATCCGAAAGTATTTCACTGATGTCTACTTCAACGGGTTTATTCAGCACAAAGCCAACCGAGCCATTTTCGTTGTGCTCCGTAATAAAGACAACCGACCGTTTAAAATAGGCATCATTCAGAAAAGGGTCTGATATGAGTATCCTGCCCTGTTTAGGTTTTATGTTATTGTGATCAATCCTGAATATGTCGAATATAAGGTCCACTGGTAATAGTTTTAGGTAATGTAACTAAATTTTCAGCATTTTACAAATCCAGCGTTTGCGAATAAGTAAATATCAAAACATATACCATCATCACCAGCCGGGGAGCATAAGGGATATTATTTAAGAATTTTTAATCTTTGTCCCCCGAATACAGCATTGCCGCTTTGGAAGCGGAAAGGGCAATACCTTTTATCATGGCCGAACTGAATCCCTCGTATTCCATAAGATTAAGTCCGGCAATAGTGCAGCCTTTGGGAGTGGTTACCTTGTCAATTTCCTGCTCGGGGTGGCTCCCGGCTGCCAGAAGAAGTGAAGCGGCCCCTTTGGCTGCCTGGGTTGCGATATTCAATGCATGATCTGAATGCAGGCCGATTTCGATACCCCCCTGTGATGCCGCCCTTATGGCACGGAGGAAAAAGGCTACACCACAGGCTCCTATGGCAGTGGCAGCAATCATCTCCTCCTCGTTGATGGCAAGGGTTTTCCCTACCATCCCAAAAAGATCGGTGGCCATTTCCATTGATTCCCCGCCGATTCCGTTGGCTGCCAGGCAGGTCATGGACTCACCGACAGATATGGCAATATTGGGCATTGCCCTCACCACCGACACTCCCTTACCTATAATCTGTTCAATCTCCCTTATCCTGACTCCTGTCACAACCGATATGATGGTATGGCTGCCTGCCCGCAGTGCGGGTTTGATTTCTCTCAGCAACCCGTCTAACTGCTGAGGCTCCACGGCAATTATAATGACCTCGGTGGCATCAACAGCCCTGACATTGTCTTTTACTATCATTACACCTGTATCCTCCATTTTAGACAACAGGTTTATACGCCTGCGGGTAAGCCATATATTGCCGGCAGTAAACCGCTGGGACCTTAGAAGCCCCTTGGCTATGGAAAGTCCGATATTGCCTGCACCCAGGATGGCTATGCGGCTGTCTTTATTTAATTTGCTCATAGAAAAAGTATTAAGGTGCCTTTTTGTAAATGCTGCAAAAACAGGCTGCACATATCGGTCACGCCACAAATTATCATGTGGTATGCTCCCTCATGCCCTGTAAAATTATGCAAAATTACCGATAAATCCAGCAGCACCCATGAATCGCCGGGGATGGCGGACCGGGGAGATAATGTTGTGCGGTAGTACGGCCGTAATTTATTTCTCCGCGGGCAGGGAGAGGCGATCCTTCCGGTTTTACTTTACAGTCCTGGAAATTGCACCGGTGAATCTCCCTGCCAGCAGCCTTATGTATTTCAGAAAGCCCCTGCCAAAACCTGTTTCCAGGGAATACGAAAAATTATCCTGGCCGGGCCGAAGGCCGCCTGCAACCTTCAGTCTGTCCGTTCCGGCCCTTTCCTGGCAGATGGCAGACAATTTCAGCAGGCGGCGCATTCGTTCCTGTCCGATGCGTTTCCTGAAATGAGGCAGGTCACTGGGAGAGCAGGGCGCTTTACCGGTCATCACACTGCCCCCGCACAGGTACTGAAAATATGGATCGCGCGTCCATTCGGTGACTATACCCTCATCACTGCCGTTAAATAATTGTTTCAGCATCAGCAATCCGGCCATCAGCCTGACAGGTTTGGCCGGTGCTCCTTTTTTTGAATAAAGTTTCGAATATTCGGTTTCGGGAATGCTCCATGGAAAGATTTCCGCAAATACAACAAGGGGGTGTTCCCTGTTAACAACCTGCCTGAGGTGTGGCTCAAACAAATTCAGATCAGACTGGCAGGGCGGCTTTCCCTTCATGGCCGAAGAATGGTTTTCCCACAATATACAATATTTTCAGCCAGGGGCAAAGAAATCCAGGCAGGAGATATTAACAATATGGTACATGATTTCAACAAATTAGGTCCGGCTGACATCCAGCAGTTCCTTTTGCCTGTCATCGGCGCTCAGCAAAGATATGCTCACCGCCATAAAATGCCTGCCATCCGGTACATCAATGCGCACCGGCACTAAATGATTTGTCGCGGAATTGCCGGTGACTTGTGGTAAATATTCCCCATAATGCTTTCTGCAACCATAATTTTTTCTCATGGCAACTTTTTGTACAAACTTTGAAGCTTTTGGAAATCAGCCATCCCGGTTGCTAATTCTGCTTTCTCCCTACTGATTTTAAATCCGGGTGGTATATATTTTGTTTTACCTAGACAGGTAACACTTCATGATCTTATCCTTATATTATGAGAAACTACTGGAGAATCTTAAGCCTTATCCTGGCTACAATCCTCTGCAGTCCCGTTTACACCCAGCAGTTCGGAAGAAACAAAGTCATTTATGATGATTTTAACTTCAGGGTTTTTGAAACCCCGCACTTCAGGATACACCATTACCTGGATGATGAACAGGAAATTCGCGATTTTGCCCAGTTAACCGAAAGATGGTATCAAAGGCATCTGCCGATATTTCTTGATACAATCGAAAGCAAAATCCCTGTAATCCTTTACAATAATCATGCTGATTTTCAGCAGACTACAGTAATACAGCAGTTGATAGGACCCGGCACCGGCGGGGTAACTGAAGGTATGCGAAAGCGTGTTGTGATGCCATTATCGCCATCCAGAAGAGAAACCAATCATGTACTGGGCCATGAGCTGACCCATGTGCACCATTTCAGACTGTTCCTGGGAAACGGAGGGCCGGGGATGGGAGGACGGGCCATGCAGAACACCCCCCTCTGGATGGTTGAAGGGCAATCGGAATATCTTTCCATCGGCAGGAGAGACACCCAAACGGCTATGTGGATGCGTGATGCGGTAAAAAATGACAACATCCCCACTCTGAGAGACATGACAATGGATATGCAGCAATATTTTCCCTACCGCTGGGGTCATGCCTTCTGGGCCTTTTATACCGGTCATTACGGTGACGGGCAGATCCTTCCCCTTTTTATTGCGACGGCACAAATGGGTTATGAAAGGGCCATTGACACCCTGACCGGATATTCGTCCGATTCCCTGTCGGCTTTGTGGGCCAATGATCTCAGGGAAACATATCAGCCCCTTATGGCGGGAAAACAGGAATCGGTGGGCGAAAGGCTTTTTGATGCCTCCAACGCAGGAAGCATGAATATTGCACCCTCTATCTGTCCTGCAGGCGAAAACATGGTCTTTATTTCCGACATGAATGTGATAACAATTGATTTCTTCCTTGCCAATGTCAGGGAAAGACGGATCACCAGGCGGATCACCAATATTATCCGCGATACCCATATTGATGAATACAACTACCTGGAATCGGCTGGAACATGGAACCCCGAGGGAACACAATTTGCACTAAGCACCTTCAGCGAGGGACGTAACAGACTAATTATTGCCGATCTGGGCAGGAGAAGGATTACCAGGACCATAGATATACCCGGCCTGTCTGCATTCAATAATCCCCACTGGTCGCCTGACGGTGAAAGAATAGTGGTATCTGGCCTGAGAGAAGGCAAAAGTGATTTGTTTGTTTATAACCTGGAAACCGGGGAGACCGAGCAACTGACCAATGACAGGTATGCCGCCCTGCAGCCGGCATGGTCGCCGGACGGTTCAAAAATCGTATTTATCACCGACAGGGAAGGAAATACGGATTTTGAGCTGATAAGGTTTGGAAATTACAGGCTGGCGGAATATGATTTTGACAACGGCAGTATAAATATAATAAATATCCTGCCCGGTTCTGATATCATAAATCCCAGATATTCGCCTGACGGAACACAGATATTCTTTGTTTCCAATGCTGACGGCTTCAGGAATATTTACCGCTACGACCTGCCGGGCCAGGAGGTAAGAAGAGTAACCGACCTTCAGGTAGGTGTAAGCGGAATAACGGAATTGTCTCCCTGTTTTGATATTGCCAGGGAAAGCGGCGACCTTGTGTATATTCTTTATGACGACGCAGGCTATCAGCTGTTCAGGGAAAACATCGCAGCGCTGGAGGGACCCGTTTTTTCGGATGAAGATGTTGATCTGTCGGCCGGCATATTGCCGCCGGTGGACAGGGAGCACCCGACGCTGATAGTGGATGAAAACCTGGAAAGATATCCCCTTACCGATCCCGAAGAATTCGAGCCGGGGGAATATGATCCGGGGTTTGGCCTGGAGTTTATTGGCAGCGCCGGAATCGGGGTTGGTGTCAGCCAGTTTGGTGCCGGCGCAGCAGGAGGGGTCAGCTTCATGTTCAGTGACTTGCTCAGGGAAAATCTGCTGAACACCTCGCTTCAGGTGCAGGGAAGGATTATTGATATTGCAGGGCAGGCGGTATATCTGAATCAAAGCAGCCGCTTCAACTGGGGGGGTGTATTTTCTCATATCCCCTACCGGTCGGCAGGTATTGTCGAAATAAGGGAGGAACAGATCAATGGCATAGTTGCGCAAAACCTTGTGATGATAGAACAACGGGTTTTTGAAGATGAGCTGGGAGCTTTCGGGCAGTACCCGGTATCAAAACACCTGCGCTATGAAGGAGGCGTCAGTGCAAGCGTGTACAGCTTCAGAAGAGACAGTATCCATAATTATTACGTTGGCAACAGGCTGGTTGAAAGGGAGGAATACAGGGCTGAATCACCCGGGTCGTTCTATATGTTCAGGACCTACCTGGCTTATGTTGGCGACCGGTCTCAATTCGGGCTGACCTCCCCCATGAGCGGTTACCGCTACCGGTTCCAGGTCGACAGGAACATGGGAGAATTCGGGTTCTGGGGCCTCCAGGCCGATTACCGTCAATACCGGTTTATCCCGCCCGTTTCATTTGGAATACGGCTGATGCATTTCGGGCGCTACGGCCGCGACTCAGACCGGCTGCAACCTATTTTCATAGGAAACCCGTTTTTTGTCAGGGGTTACAGATTCCGGGATCTTTCACGGCCAGGGGAAACGTCACCTGATTTTATCAGCGTAAACAACCTTCTCGGGAGCAAGATTGCCGTGGCAAATGCTGAAATACGCTGGCCCTTTACCGGACCCGAGGAACTTGCTCTTATCAGGTCCAGGATGTTTTTCAGCGACCTGGTCCTTTTCGCCGACGGTGGACTGGCATGGGACGATTTTGATGATATCGCGGCCGAGTGGAGGCCTTCCAGGGACAACGATGTACGGATTCCCGTTTTCAGCACCGGCGTGGCATTGCGTATAAACCTGTTCGGGGCAATTATCGTAGAGCCCTATTTCGCATTCCCTTTTCAGCAACGGGCCGACACCACTACCGGCACCTTCGGATTCCATCTTTCTTTTGGAGGATTTTAGATCAGGCACTTCCGGAACCATCATCACCGGGACATAACTCCATTTTAACCTTTAGTCCCGGCACTCCCGGAACCAGATCATAAGGATTTGTTTAACTCTCTTCCTGACTATTCTTTCTCAAACTCCTTTTTCTGTTTTTCATATTCCTCCTCTGAAACATCACCTCTGGCATAACGCTGCCTGAGATGCCCAAGGCTGGTGCTCCTGAAGGAACGCCTTTTCCTTTGCCTCCCCATTTGTTTGAGCAATATCCAGAAAATCAAAAGCGCAATGATTATAACAAGAATTGTGGTGAGGTCAGTGACCCCGCCATTCTGAGGCAATTCATCCATTTTTTCTGACGTTTTTCATTTAAAAGATTTCCACTGAACCATAAAGTTACGCATCATTGCCAGAAAAAACTCATAGTTGCCCGGAAATCGACCGGTACCTGGCCCTGCCGGGAAGAAACTTTTAATGGCGCAATCCCGGTGAGGGAAAACAGGATTTCATGATGTAATCAGCACTGCGGGACACCCGATAGAATCCCGTGCCACAAATATAACTAACCACCGGAGAAACCGGAGATTATGGGGGCAGGTGGTTTTCACAGCCCAAATTTAAAGGGGGTTCGCGAAAGTGCCTTAATTCCTCCTGAACAGCCTTCTTATAAAAGAGGGTCTGCCGGTTTCCGGTGCCGGTTCTTTTTCTTTTCTGTCTAAATTAATATCTTCCCTTTTGAAAATATCGAGCATCCTCTCGAAAATGCTTCTTTCCTCCAACTCAATGCAATTCAGGACCCTTTGGAGTTCGGGAGGCAATTCAGGGAAAGGGGTCATCAGCCGCTGTGCAAGCTCCCTGTTCTCCTGGGCATTTCGCAGTGTTAACGCTACAAGGGGCAAAGCCAGCGCACTTCCTGATCCATTGGATCCGCTGCTGAAATGAATGGCGCGGGAAGAGGCCCCTACCCTGCTGACGATCACCAGCGAGGGGTTACATGCAGCAAACCAGGCATCGGCGTAATTTTGTGAAGTCCCTGTTTTACCGGCTAAAGGAAGGGTCACACCAAAGACATTCCTTAGCGATATGCCGGTTCCCTGATCAATCGCTTTCTGCAGCATTGCCCGCATCAACAGGCTGGATCGCTCCGAAATTATCCTGGCCTTCTCGGTATGGAGAGGACGCCGGTAGATGACCTCGCCATTGTAAGTCATTATGGAATCGATTGTGTAGGGATTGATTTTATAACCTCCGTTTGCAAATGCAGCATAGGCTACTGCCGTTTCGGCAATGCTGGCCTCGGCAGTGCCCAGGGCGATTGCTGGTGCGTATTTCATCGGGTAGGAAAAGCCCATGTTTTCCCATAAGGAAACTATATTCCTGAAATCTAAATCCAGGAAAAGGTTGAAGGTTGGAACATTCAGTGATTGTGCCAGCGCGTCAGAAAGGGTGTATTTTCCGCCATAGGTATGATTATAATTCGAAGGGGTCCAGTTATCGTATTCGACCATGACAATGGAATCGTTATCTAAAAACTGGCAGGGATTAATTCCCTCCTCCAGTGCCGCGGTATATAAAACAGGCTTGAATGCAGATGCCAGCTGCCGCCGTGCCAGGATCTGATCATAGGGCTGGGAGGTAAAATCAATGCCGCCGACCCATGTTTTTACTGCACCGGTTGCCGGATCAAGGGCAAGCAATCCTCCGTGCAGCAGCAGCAATGCCTTTTTAATACTGTCCAGCACAGTAACTGATTCGTTGTATGAGCCCTGCCAGTCGAAGGTTCTTTGAAAAATTGTGTCCCCGGCACGTGAAGTCAGGTTTAACCGGGTCATCTCCCTTTGTGCAATTCCCTCAAGCGTACTTACCCCCGCAAGAGTCATATACTGATCCCTGAGTCGCCGCTGCATGCGCGGAAGATGATCATTAAAGGCTTTTATCGCTGAATTCTGCAGATCGAGGCTTAAAGAAGTATTGATTATCAGGCCATCCTCCTCAATATTCCATTTTCTGCCTGACAGGGAATCAAGGTTCTGAAGGATCAGTTCCGCCTCCTTTTTTACCTGCACAAGGAAATATCCTGCAGGATTCCTTGATTCGAGATTTGAATAATTCAGTATCAGCGGCAGCTGGCAAAGAGAGTCGGCTTCCGGGGGTTGAATATAATCGTATTTCTCCATCTGCCTTAATACCACATTTCTCCTAATCCTGGCATTTTCAGGATAAAGCCGGGGATTGTAAATCGTATTGGCCTTCAGCATACCGATTAATACCGCTGCCTCATCAGTGGTAAGATATTCTACCTGTTTATTGAAAAAACGCCGTGATGCTGCTTCGATGCCGTAAACATTCTCCCCGAAAGAAACAGTATTGAGATAGATAGTCAGCACATCCTCCTTGCTGAAAATATTCTCAATCCGGTATGCCAGGAAAACCTCTTTTGTCTTATTCACCGGGGCAGAGAGCAGGCCATAATCATTTCTGCCAAAAAGATTTTTTGCAAGCTGCTGAGATATGGTGCTTCCCCCGCCGGAACCGGCATCATTGAAAAGCAGCGTTTTTATAACTACCCTTAAAAGGCTTCTTGAATCAATCCCCTTATGCTGGTAGAACCGGGCATCTTCAGTTGCTATCAATGCCTCTATCAGATGGTCAGGGATCTGGCTATATGAAACATTGGTGCGGTTTTCAGAAAAAAACCTGCCGATGATCCTTCCCTCCTCGGAAAAAACCAGCGATGCTGTTGCATTTTTGAAGCCAAGCAATTCCTGCTTGCTCTGCAGCCGCCCGAATGCCCCCAGGTATACCGAAAGCATAAACATGCCGGTTACCGCGGCAATCAGCAAAAAAATTCCCGATACTATAATACCCGGCCTTTTCAGCTTTGTGAACCTGTTGGTTTTTTTTCTCCCTTTGCGTTTAGTTTTAGCCATCACTTAATTAAATCATTCTTCTGAAAGCCAGTCATCCATCATGACCATGATTTCTTCGGGAGGCAGGTACAGCCTTTTTATCCTGTTAACATAGGCCTCTGACATGCCGGCCTGCTTAAGTATAAATTCCTTGGTGGCAAGAATATAGCCTCCCAGTCCGTGATTCAGGGCATATATATCCGCCGCCCTTTCAGCAGTTATAATAAAACTCCGCGAGGAATAATAGTTAAGGCCAAACAACATCAGCGACCAGTTGTTTTTCCGCATATAATCCATGATATGGCCGAGCTCGTGACCAATCCACCCGATGAGGACATCAACCGGTAAGTCCTGTACCGGAATTTCTTCCCCGTTAAGGGAAAAGAAACGCCTTATTTTAATCATATACGACCTCCATTTGCGGGAACCATACATGGTGGTATACCGGGGCTGGGCCTGCATGAAGGATTTGCGTATTTTTTCATTAAACACGAAATCGATCTTCACATTTTTAAGTGCCGGGTAAAAAGAAAGTGCCTTGAGTGTTACTTCCCTTATTTCCGAAGGGATGGTTTTCAGTATGCCGAAATGCTCATGAGATTTATTTTCCATATGCAATATAAAGTATATTCAGGGGTTAACCGCGTTAATCCCTTCTGCCAGGTGACCCGGCCGGTTCCTGAAAGCACGGAGAGAAACATTGGCCTGGCCTGATCATAGTGGAACCTTTGGCCCGTCTGATCATAGCGGAGCTTTAGGCCCGATCCGATCATATTGGATTGATGTAAACGGTATTTTCAATAATTTATTCTCACAGGGCATCTGATATCCACTTCCGCGCATTCACAAATGCCTCCAGCCAGGGGGTTATTTCGTCGTTTTTCCGGTCGGCCGGGTAATCGGCCCAGTTATGCGGGTAAAGTGAGCGCTCCAGGTGAGGCATCATTGCAAGGTGGCGCCCGTCGGCGCTGCATATGGCGGCAGCGGTATAGCCTGAGCCATTCGGGTTACCGGGGTATTCATCATATGAATACTTCATGGGGATATGGTAATCGCTTTCCTGCATCGGCAATTCAAATTTTCCTTCCCCGTGGGCCACCCATATGCCAAGCCTGCTGCCGGCCAGCGTTTTGAGCATGACTGACTGGTTGTCCTGTATGTTCACATTCAGAAAAGCAGATTCAAACTTATGTGAATCATTGAACAGCATCCTTGATTTTTCACTGCCGGCAACACCCACCAGTCCCAGCTCCACCATCAGCTGGCAGCCGTTGCACACACCCAGGCTGAGAGTATCCTTGCGGGCATAGAACCGGTCCAGAGCCTCCTTTGCCTTCTCATTGTAAAGAAATGCCCCTGCCCATCCCCTGGCTGAGCCCAGCACATCGCTGTTGGAAAAGCCGCCCACAAAGACGATCAGGTTAACATCCTCCAGCGTTTCCCTTCCGCTTATCAGGTCGGTCATATGCACATCCTTTACATCCATCCCGGCAAGATGCATGATCCACGCCATCTCCCGGTCGCCGTTCACACCCTTTTCCCTGATAATGGCTGCCTTCACCCCGCTCCGCTCCCGCCGGTCATTGTCAATCCCGTACTGCGATGCCAGTCCCGAAAAACCTTCCGGAAATTTATACGACAAAGGCTGTTTGCTGTAATTGCCGAACCGTTTCAATGCAAGTCCGCCGCCCGACTGCTTCCTGTCAAGAAGGTATGATGAGCGGTACCAGACATCCCTCAGCTTGTTGATGTTCAGTTCATAATTCCCTTCATCGTGCCTTACGGTAAACTCCCGCTTATCATTATACTTTCCGATCAGCACGGCCTCGACACCCTTTATTGCCAGGTCGCCGATCACCTTTCCTGCATCGGCAACCTGCACCAGCACTGCAGGCTTCTCGCTGAACAGCAGGTTGATGATGCTCTCATCAATACCTGAAAGGTCAATGTTGATTCCCGTTTCCCTTTCGGGGAAACACATCTCAAGCAATGCAGTGATCAGCCCGCCTGCAGACACATCATGCCCTGCCAGTATCATTTCCTTTGTTATCAGTTTCTGCAGTGCATTGAAGGCACGCACGAAATATACCGGGTCGGAAACGGTAGGGCATTCGCTGCCAACAAAATTTATCGACTGGGCAAAGCTGCTTCCGCCAAGGTAAAATTCGCCACCCGAAAGATCAATGTATAAAACCGAGCTGCCGGGGATATCCTTTAACCCGGGTGTAACTGTTTTCCGGATATCGGTAACTTCTGCAGCGGCAGATATTATCACCGTTCCCGGTGCGTATACAACCGTGCCGTCCCTGTATTTCTGCGTCATTGAAAGTGAATCCTTGCCTGTTGGTATGTTTATGCCCAGAGCTTTGGCAAAATCAGAGGCCGCCTCCACGGCACTGTACAGGCGGCTGTCCTCCCCTTCGTGCCTTGTTGGCCACATCCAGTTGGCGCTGAGTGACACGCCCCTGATCCCGTCCTGCAGGGGAGCCCAGAGAATATTGGTAAGGGATTCTGCAATGGCAAGCACCGATCCCTTTGCAGGATCAATCATTGCAGCCACCGGTGCATGGCCTATTGCGGTGGCCACTCCCCTCACTCCGCCATAGTCAACCGCCATCACGGCCAGGTTGTTCAGCGGGAGCTGTATCCTGCCTGTTGTCTGCTGAAGCGCGACCTTGCCTGTAACACTGCGGTCAACCTTGTTGGTAAGCCAGTCCTTGCATGCCACAGATTCGATCTGCAGCACGGAAACAAGATATTCCCGGAACCGCCTATCATCAAACTCAAGCTGGCCGAAACCGCTATCAATGGTTTTATCTGTCATAACAGTAGGCGGCGGACTGCCAAAAAGCCATGCGAGCTGAAGATCGATTGGTTTTATCTTTTTGACTGTATCCTCGAAGGTGAACTGCATGTCTCCCGTAACTTCCCCTATGTTGTACATCGGCGCCCTTTCGCGTTCAGCCACCCGCCTGAGCAGGTCAACATCCTTATCATGCAGCACCAGTCCCATTCTCTCCTGTGATTCGTTGCCTGCTATCTCCCGGGCCGACAGGGTCGGATCTCCAACGGGGAGCTTGTCCATTTCGATCCTGCCACCGGCATTTTCGACAAGCTCAGAGAGGCAGTTAAGATGTCCGCCGGCGCCATGATCATGTATGGAAATAACGGGGTTTTCATCCGACTCCATCATGGCACGGATGGCATTGCACACCCTTTTCTGCATTTCCGGGTTGGAACGCTGAACGGCATTTAGTTCAATAAGATTGCCATATTCGCCCGTGGCAACAGAAGAAACAGCGCTTCCCCCCATTCCGATCCTGTAATTGTCGCCGCCGAGAAGAATAATGCGGTCGCCCTTCACCGGATCATCCTTCATGCTGTCCTTTTTCTTTCCATACCCGATGCCGCCGGCCAGCATAATGACCTTGTCGTAGCCATATGTCTTTTCTTTCTCCTTATGTTCGAATGTCAGCAGGCTTCCGCAAATAAGGGGCTGGCCGAATTTATTGCCAAAATCGCTGGCGCCGTTGGATGCTTTGATAAGAATATCTTCAGGAGTCTGATACAGCCATGGGCGGGGCAGCACAGCGTTTTCCCATGCCCTGCCGGTTTCAGTGCGGGGGTATGAAGTCATATACACGGCAGTGCCGGCCAGGGGAACGGCACCCTTGCCGCCGGCCATGCGGTCGCGTATCTCGCCGCCTGTTCCCGTTGCAGCGCCGTTGAAAGGCTCAACGGTAGTGGGGAAGTTATGTGTTTCCGCCTTAAGTGACAAAACCGTTTCGACTTCCTTAACCTCAAACCAGTCGGCTATATCCTGCCTTGCAGGAGCAAACTGCCTGGCAACGGGTCCCTGCAAAAAGGCGCAGTTATCCTTGTATGCTGAAACCACCCTGTTTTGATTGTCTTCTGTGGTCTGCCTGATCAACTGAAACAGTGTATGGGGTTTTTCCTTGCCGTCTATTACGAACCGGCCGTTGAATATTTTGTGGCGGCAGTGCTCGGAATTTACCTGTGAAAATCCGAAGATCTCGCTGTCTGTCAGCTTCCGTCCGATCTGCCGGGCTACATTTTCAAGGTAATCAATCTCCTCGGGGCTCAGTGCAAGCCCTTCCTGTTTATTATAACCAGGTATATCGTCAATGTAAATAACAGGATCGGGTTTTTTGCTGATCGTGAAAATTTCCTGGTGCAGGCTGTCATATATGCGTTGAAGCATGGGATCATATGCCTGCTGGCCGGCAGCAGGGCTGCCCGAGGCAGGCTGAATGCCTGTACGCGCAACGGCCTGGGCAACAGAATCAGCAGAATGGCGGGCGCCGGTTGCTGACGGGCCTTCAAATGGAACAAACTCCTCTATCCTTGTTATTCCTGTTATCCCCATATTCTGGGTTATCTCCACGGCATTGGTGCTCCATGGAGTGACCATCTCGCGGCGCGGACCTGTATACCTCCCTTCAATACTGTCGGTTTTAATATGTGCAGCACCGCCAAACAGCCAGGAAAGCGTGTCTATATCATTATCATGGAGCGGTTCGGTGACTTCAGTTGCATAAATGGTACCTGCCGTATTGCGGAAGAATAATATCATTATGAATAATATTTGGGAGAGATAAATTCAATTATCATGCGAAATTATAAAAACAATGGGAGTATTTACCTGTTTTTTTTCAGATTGTATCAACACCTGGAAAGCCGCAAAGGGAATTGGATCTTCCGGGAGGGGAAACAGAGCTTTCGGGAAGTTTTTAACCGGAATCAGGAAACAGGCGCCCGGAAATATTTCATCCCTGTTGCTTTTGGTGGCGTGAGCATGATTAAACAGAAGGGAGAAAACTGACCAGATTACGAATCTATTTTCTTTTTAACATAGAACCTGGTAATTAACCTGAGCGCAAGGTCAAGCTTTTCGTAGCCAAGAACTGCCTTACTGTAAAAAAGCCCTATGAATAATGGCAGCAGGGCCATGGCAAGTACAATAAGTCCGATCATCACATGATTCTCTGTCTGCATCAGAATGATTATTAAAAGGGCCATCAGAAAGACAGCATAGACAATTCCAAAAGCAATCAGGTATTGCTTGCGCTTCAGGTACTTTCCATGAAGTTTGGCTATAACTCCTTCACTGATGCATTCTTCCAGGAATTCCTTTTTTTCATGATAACTGAGCTCTCCCTGGATCTCTTTATATAAAAGCTTTCGTAATATTTTAAAGCGGTCCATTTCATCCATGTTTTCACTTTTTAATATTATTCGTATAAATATACAAAAAGTTTGAAACCCGGGATAATTAAATTAAATTTTAATGCCGGTTACCCGGCATTCCCTGAATCCAGGAAGAAACATGTCCGTATACATGAGGGTGCAAGTTTATTGACGGGCATCGGTCTTTACCATGCCAGGCAGAGGCAAATCCACTATTTCCTTTAAAAATGTCTCGCAGTCGGAGGGTTCCAGGTCAAGAGTCGAAATGTACGCGTTGATATGAAGCAATATCTCGTGGGGTGTTAACGGCTGCCGGCCGTCAATATACCCGCCGGAAATAAAAAACTGCTCAAGTTCATCGATCCTGGATTCCATGAAACGCGGTACCTCCCTGTTTCTCATGGCCGCTATCAGCTTTTGGGGATCGTTATTCAGCTCGGCCAGTTTTCCGGAAACCTTATCTATATGGGTGCCGGAAACTGCTCCGGAATTAATTAACACCTCACTGTCCGCTATCCTCGACCGGCCTTTACGGTACATCTCACTGAACCTGCTGAGCAGGATGACTTTTTGTTCCATTCCGGCAACTGACTTATCATCAAATCCTTCAATATTGCCAATTCCCAGGTATGATTGCAGTTGTCCCCAATACTTTATCCCCCTTTTAAGGCACTCATACAGTAATTTGTTATCTTCCAGCAAATACCAGATATGAAGGCGTTCCGGCGAATCTTCAATTATATTATACCGGGTTACGGATATTAGTTCCTTATATTCGTCCCGGCCCATACCATCAGGACCCGGCACATCAGGAGTGAGATCAAAGGACTCAAAGGGATGCAGGGAACGGCTTAGCATGGAGGATTCACTATCCCGGCCGGCGAGCTCAATGATTTTTGATGAGACACCGGTTCGTGTTTTAAGAAATGACTGCCACCTGGCAACCTCATCTCCCTGCGCGGTAAAGTAGAAGACCTGGCGGCCGTCCCTGCTTATCTCCACGAGGGCCTCGATTATGGCCCCGGCCCTGGTATCATCGCTGTTGGCCAGCAGTTCGTCGGCAAGTACCGGCAGCATGAGGGCTGACTCCTGGGTTTCGATAAAGGCCAGGCGCAGTGACATCAGAAGCTGTATGCGGGTTCCGGTTGATAATTCATCAAGTTCCTGGCCAAGCCTCTGAACCGTATCATATGCCCTGAATGAGGGCTCGGCCTTTTCATCCAGTATCAGCTCATACCTGCCCTGGGTGATCCGGTTAAACAGTACATTGGCCCGCTTAAATACCTTTGGCCGGTTTTGCTCCCTTGATTCCTTCCTGAGATGGTCAACCAGCAGCTGACCTGTAACCGAAGCAAGGTTCCGCTCAAAAAGATCCTCGAGCCCTTCCGATGCCCTGCCTTTTTCACTCAATGCCTCCTCCAGGTCATGACACTGCCTTACATTGCTGATATTGGTTTCTATCCGGGTTATTTCCTCCTGTATCCTGTCACGTTTTTCTGCCTGTTCTGCAAAGGCGGCGATCATGCCGGGAACCTCATCGGGGCTAAGGGTTTGGATATTCCCGTTTTCCTTAAAAAGGGAATGGCTTTCCATAATCTTCTTTCTGTCTGAAAGGGTGATTTCAGCAGCAAACCGGTCATTTCTCACCCCGCCGAATTCTTCAAGCCGAAGGGCAAGTTCACGCACGCGCTCTTTGTGTCCCTGTTCAATGCCAATCTTTTCATAGATCCCCCTGAGCTTTGCAGCGGCTCTCTCCATCTGCTTTTTCTTCTCCCTTATTATATCATTTTGCCTTTCAATCGCACTCGTGCAATCTTTCCATACCGTGATATCATCAATGAGTTCGTTTAATACGGCATTCGCCCCGGCTGCATCACTTACGGCCGCAGCATTATGCCCTGCAGCAAGATCATTGAATTTCCGGAGATTTTCATTTTTCTGGCGGGTTGCCTCATCTCTTCCTCCGGTTAGAGCCAGGACTTCAGCATTGTATTTCTGCCAGTCAGCCGCATGCACCAGGAACCAGTACAACCCGTCATAGCTTTTAAGATCTTCCAGGGGAATGCCGGGTATCGCCTTAAGCCTTTCCAGCATCTGCTCCCGCTGCTTATTAACCTGCCCGAGCCTTTGTTCCGCTTCAGCCAGCCTGTCCCGGCATAATTCCATACTCTGTGCGGCCTGTTCATCTCTTTCTGCCCTGGCAAGCTCCGATATGAGCAGTTCCATTATACCCGCAACATTTTCGGTTTCCCAGTCCCCGGGTTGCCTCAGCCCTGTTTTCTCATAGTCTTTCCTGCGAAGGTCATTTCCTGAACCGGGCTTTGCCATCCAGGCAATAATCCCGGCAACCGTCACCGGAAGCAGTCCCCACAAACCGGTAAGATAGACCAGCACACCAGAGGCGATGCCGGCAAGGGTAAGCACAGCCACCCATATCCCTGGGACGCCGGTTACGCTTTTCTTCTCCTGCAGCCAGTTGCTCAGTATCTTAATTCCCTCTTTAATGGTTTCACTGTCAGATTCAGCACCATCCTCATTACCGGGGGAGAGTGCTTTATAGCTGGTCTCATAAAACTGCTTTTCGCTCAGGCACTGATGATACTTCTGCAGTAACCGGCCGAGATTGCCGACATCATCGAGCCTTAATCCGTCCCACCCCGTTGTATCAGGATTTTCGCCTATGCTTTTTATCGCTTCAGCGGCCTTTACACGGAACTCCTCAATTTTCCTGCTTATTTCCCCGATATCCCTTTCGAGTCTTTCCAGTTCCCTGACCCTGGTTGCAAGCTCCCCTGTGACAACCGGGTCAATTCCCCCGGCAGGGAGGCCCAGCAGGGAAAGTCTTTCCCGGTTGGCGGTGGCAACTGTTTCCGCATTATCGGCCTCACCGCGGCAGTCACTGATCTCTGTTTCCAGGTTTACAATATGCTGATACTCGTCGCCGGTCATTTTTGCAAGCTCCGCGGGGAATTTGCCGAACAGCTCCGATAACCGGGCGTAATTAAGATTTGCCTCAAGAAATTGTTCAACTTTGCCGTAAAAATCAAGCTTTTTCCGTGCATCCTCAGCTTTTTCCCTCTCCCTGTAAAGATCCTGCAGCATCTCCTCCTGCTGCTTTAGTTCCAGTTGTTTCTTTTCGGTTTCTTTGAAATTAGCTTCGGCTTTCAGAAATTTCTGGTGTTCGGCAGCACCCTTATTTTTTATTGCACTGCTGTAACCCAGCTTTATCTGGGCTTCATCCAGGTCATATCCGCCCACCGATTCCCTCATGATCTGCCTGGCCAGGTCGGTTTCGTTTGCTATGACAAGATCATGCAGGGCGAGCATGTACCTTCGGGAAGCATCCGGTGAGGGTATGCCGGTAATCTCGTCATCGGCTCCCTCCCTTTGTACCTTTTTGCGGCCGGCATCAATTTTTATCTCCCAGGGGGTCCCCCCGATTACCACCGAACTCTCTGCCAGCACACCCTCAACCCTGCCCCTCCATATCAGATCCTGAATTATCCTTGCCGTAGAGCTTTTTCCCGACCCGTTAGGGCCGGCAATTATATTGATATTGGGTGCCAGGTCCCGGTATGCCTCCATCCCCCTGGGAAACCCCGGCATTTTATGGATTGACAAATCCCTGATTATAAAAGGCACTTTCTGCATATCACTGTTTTGACGGGGATTGCTGTTCGAGTAGTTCACCAAGCAGTTTCCGGCATTCCTTTTCTATGAATCTCATTCCCTGCCCGGCAAGGTCGGCATTCCGCACCTCCTTTTTGACCGGCTGGTATGCAGGAGAATCATTAATGGCCAGGAATTTCGCGTTCCACTGCGATAACAATGCTTCAGCAAAAGGAGTCGTCCTGCCCTGCCCGATAGCCAGTATAGTTTCGGCAAGTCTCCCTGCCGGGGAAGATTCTCCGGACAGCTTTTCGAGGTTGCCGATCAACGGCCTGACAATACTTTCAACTTTGCGGATTACAACATTGGTTCCCGGCTGGATCTCCAGCCTGTAGTCCTCTATACCCGATCCTGCCCATATGGCAGCCTCACGGGGTGTCCTGTGCTCCCCATCGATGATAATATCATACACCACCCAGGCCAGTCCCTGCTGCTCCCTTATCATATTCCCGGCCTCCTGCGCTGCTGCCCGGGTGACCCGGGCACGGACATCCCCCTCTCCGGCCGAGCCGGTAATATCAACAACCAGGGTTTCAAACCGCACCGGCGACATGGGTACCGGTTCGTGCCGTATAATTCCGGTGCTTTCCACGGTTAGCAGCACACAACCGTGACTGCCGTTTTCTTTTGCGCTCATGGCATGGGGTGAGCCGGGATAAAAAACCAGGGGATCAGCCTGGTTCAATATAATTGGCTTATGGATATGGCCAAGTGCCCATGCATTTATGCCTTTACCGGCAAACCCGCTGACATCAACCGGTGCGTACTTGCTCTCTCCGGCGGCCACATCACAGTGCAGCAGGCCTATGGCAGGGTGGTTGGGATCAATTCCCAGACGGGCCATTGACAATAAGGGGTTTTCATAAACAAACTGCCGGGGAAAAGACCAACCGGCTACCTGTACCTTACGGCCGTTCTTTTCAAAGGAAGCCAGCTCCCAGTTCCCGCCCGCACCAAGCAGGCGTACATTTTCATAATCACTTCCCCGGGCAATCTGATTCAGTACATCAAAATCGTGATTTCCTGATACCATGAAGACCTTTATCCCGGCATCCCTCAGCCTTGCAAAACCTCTCTGCAGCGGGCCCAATGCTTCAAAGTACCGGTTATTGCGATCTACAATATCGCCGGTGAGCAAAAGCATATCAGCCTTGCCCTCTATACACCAGTCCGTTATACGCTGCCAGGTGAATCTTGTGGAAATTTCCTCCGGCATGCCGGGTATACCCCCGGAACTTCTGCCCAGGTGAAGGTCGCCGGCTACCAGTATTTTTATTGACATTGATTAAAACTGTAATAATAAGCGCTATGTAACTCTTCCCATCGACTTTTACAACTGATAAATTTAACCACTTTTGACTGATTGCCAAAACAGAATTAATATTCCTTAAGCAGGAGTTACCGGATAGTGAGAATAATTACTACTGCCGGCATTATTGATCATGCCGGCAGTAATTTGTTACGAATTGCAGTGATGCTGAAATATCAGTTCTTGATTATCCTCATGACCATGGACTCTTCTCCCTGGCTGATCCTTAAAATGTAAACCGAAGGAGAAAGGCCGGCAACATTGATAAATGACTCGCTGGTAATGTTGCGCATAATAAGCACGCGACCTCCGAGGGTAAGCAGCTCCAGCCTGAAGGGCTCACCGTGTGGCAATCCCGGACTGATGTACAGCAGGTCGTTTACGGGATTTGGAAAAACAGTTATCTTACTCATTCCGATCTTTATTGTATTACTTACTGTGAAAGAAACAATGTTTGAAGGTTCAGAGACACAGCCCCTGGTTGAAACTACCGTTACAAAATATTCTCCGTTGGTTTCAGGGGAATACTCCTTTCCGCTTACTCCTTCCAGCTCGTTATTATTAAAAAACCAAATGTTCCCGCTTTCTGAACTTGACACAAGGGTTTCTCCAACTTGTTCAAGCACGGGGGTTACGGGTATAGGGTGCACTGTAACATGCAACTCCTCCTGCACCTCACATCCGTCCTTTTCCGCGAAAGCGGTATAGGTGACCGATTCAGCAGGAGCTACCAGTTCAGAACCGCTGCTCCAGGAAAGAAATCCGTCCGTTTCTGCCGTGAGCTCAACCTGATCACCCTCACAAATTTCAACATCATCCATCACGGTAAGCGCAGGAACGGGGACAACGGTAACAGTCATCTGCCCTTCCACCCTGCAGGCACCCTGCCGGGCTGTCGCGGTATAGGTGGTTGTCCGGGATGGCGATACAGTGATATTCCCTCCACTCCAGGTAACTGTTCCGTCCGATGCCGCAGTCAGCTCAACCTGCTCACCCGCGCAGATAGCCACATCATCCATAACGGTAAGATAGGGAGGCGTATCAACACCTACTATAACCTGGTCCTCCGCCACGCCGCATAAAGTTGATGCAGTCACTATGTAGGTTGTCTCCTGGAGTGGGGAAACCATCAGGTCGGCAACATTCCATTCAAGGCTTCCGTAAGAGCTCAATACTTCCAGCAAAACCGAACTGCCCTGGCAAACCGAAGTATCGTCCATAGCCGTTACATGGGGCTCCGGCACCACCGTCACCGTGAGAGATCTTGTTTCGCTCTCCCCGCAGGGATTACTGCCATATACCACAAGTTCTGCATCACCTGTAAAACCTTCACTCCAGTGTACGGTTACAGATGACCCGTCCGGGTTTAGTGTTCCTGCCTCGGCTGGGGTGAGCGACCACTCAAACTCCTCAATATTAAGGGCAGCCTGCACTGTATATACCTCAACCGATCCATGGCACA
>SLJO01000002.1 GCA_007135095.1 Bacteroidales bacterium
AACATCACAGGTTTTTAAAAAAAAACTTAAATTGCAAAAATGAACGAAACAAAAAAACCGGCCGTCCTGATATCATTGTTCTTACTCGTTTTTTGCAGCCTTCCCGGCCTGACCCAAAAACATGAGATCCACCTGCATGACAACTGGCAGGCCATCAGGATAACCGATATTCCTGCAGACGGCAACACAATAACTTTGCCGGAATACAAGCCCACAGGATGGATGGAGGCCGTTGTACCCGGCACAGTGCTTACAACACTGCTGCATAACGGGAAAATACCCGATCCGTTTATCGGGTTGAACAATGAACTGATACCTGATATATATGATACCGGGAGGGAATATTACACCTACTGGTTCAGAAATGAGTTTACATTGCCGGCAAAAGCTGAAGGTAAACAGACATGGCTTAATTTCAGAGGCATTAATTACAAGGCCGATATATTTCTCAACGGGAAACGGGTGAATACTTCACCACATGAGGGAATGTTCCTGCGCGCGCGTTATAACATCACCCCGTTTCTGAATGATGGCAAAAACATTCTTGCGGTTATTGTTGAGCCTCCTTTATATGTGGGTGATGCCACAAGGGGGCAGGGTGGCGACGGCATGATTGCCAGGAATGTTACAATGCAGTTCACTGCGGGCTGGGACTGGATTACGCCTGTACGCGACAGGAACACCGGAATATGGGACAAGGTGAGCCTGGAATTTTCGGGTGATGTGGATATCAGGAATTCATACGTGCGGACCCGTGTGCCCGGCGCCCGGATGCCCGGAGAGAACCAGGATCCGGCATACCTGACATTTTCATCTGAACTAAGCAATTCCTCCGGTCAGCAAATCAGTGGCAGGCTAATGGTGGAAATTGACGGCAACAGCTACTCCCGCAGGGTGACATTGCAGCCCGGCGAGCAGCTGACAGCCGGACTGCCTGAAGTGCGGCTAAGGAATCCGGCACTGTGGTGGCCCAATGGAATGGGCGATCAGCCCCTTTATACGGCAAGGTTCAGTTTTGTTGCCGATCGCGGCGAAGAGAGTGATTCGGAACATGTCACGTTTGGCATAAGGGAAACGGGCAACTATTTTGATGAGCATATCCGGGGACAGGTATTTACCGTTAACGGACAGAAGGTATTTATAAAGGGAGGAAACTGGATCGCCTCTGATATGCTGTTGCGTCTTTCTGCCGAAAGATACGAGGCGGAAATAAGGATGCATGCCGAAATGAATATGAACATGATACGCATCTGGGGCGGTGGACTGACTGAGAGGCCTGACTTTTATGATGCATGCGACCGTTATGGCATACTTGTATGGCAGGATCTCTGGATGACCGGCGATTGTAACGGACGCTGGCTTGATCCGGTAAAGAAGGAGTCGCAGGCCCGGCGCCGTGAATATCCTGACGACCACAGCCTGTTTTTGATTGCTGTGGAGGATCAGGTGAAGATGCTGAGAAACCATCCCAGCCTTTACCTCTGGTGCGGGGGTAATGAGTTCCCACCACCCGACAATATCAACAAGGCACTTGTCAATGATATTTTCCCGCGGCTCGATGATACCCGGTTTTACCTGGAGGAGTCGGTTTCGGCCGACCTGATGGATAATATTATCGGCGGTGTTGGTGACGGGCCCTACGGCATACTTGAACCTGAATGGATATTTCTGAACCGCACCAACCCCCTGAATCCGGAAATAGGATCCATTGGCATGCCCAATATTGAAAGCCTCAGGAGATTCATTCCCCAGGAGGATCTTGTTCCTCCAGAGGGAAACAGGGTAAGGCCTGCATGGAGCTATCATAAATATATTACCCTGGGCGATTTCCCTCAAAGGTATGGGGAAATAAAGGATGTCGCAGACTTTGCCTTTAAATCGCAGATTGTTGCCTACGAACAGTACAGGTCGCTCCAGGAAGGGATCAATTTCAGGATGTGGGACTGGTATACGGGAATGCTTGTGTGGAAGAACCAGAACCCGTGGACCTCCCTCAGGGGGATGTTCTATGATTACTACCTGGATTATACCGGTGGCTACTTTGGCTATAAAAGTGCCGCCAGTCCTGTTCACATACAGCTCAATCTGGATGACTCAACGGTATGTGTTATCAACCAGTCGCTTTATCCCCTTCAGGATGCCACGGCGGAGGTAGCCATTTATGATATCCATGGCCGGGATCCCCGGGGATGGACAACAGGTTTCTCCGCAGAACCGCAATCGGTTAAGAACCTTGAAAAACTGAGGCTGCCCGACACCGGTCAGCAGGTCTACTTTGCCAGGCTGATTCTAAAGGACAGCAGCGGAAAGGTGCTGGCTGAAAATTTTTACTGGCTCTCCTCGCAGCCTGGTACTTACCGGCAGCTGGAAGAACTCCGGCCCGTTACGCTGCAGGTTGATCAGGGAAATATCAGCGATGGTAAGTTGTCTGTTAGTGTTGAAAATCCCGCTGATGAGACTGCTTTTTTTATCAGGCTGAAAATTACCGATGACAATAACGAGCTGTTGCTGCCTGTATTTATTGATGATAATTATTTCACGCTGCTGCCGGGAGAAAAAAGAACCTGCACCATAGATCTCAGCCATTCAGGCATAACGGAAGCTGCCGGCGATTTTTTCCTGGCAGTTGAAGGATATAATGTGAATGAAGAGAAATACAGTTTACAATAAAATCGCCATCTTTATAAGGATTAAAGTAAACCTCCCTGAAGATGCGGATATAACCAGAGATTAAATATTAACACTTTAACATGAAAAGAGATGAATGTTTTTAAGAGACTTATTGTTATTGCAGGTGGTATACTAATGATCACCCCTGTTGATGCCCAGCTGCGGTTGCTGGAGAACTTCCCGAACACCTATGTTGCATACAGGACTACCGGCGAATTAAATATGGACGGTCGAATTGATGAATCCGACTGGCAGAACGTTCCCTGGACAGAGGATTTTGTAGACATCGAGGGAGATAAAAAACCCGCTCCGCTAAACCGTACCAGGGCAAAGATGCTGTGGGATGATGATTATCTGTATATTGCCCTGGAGATGGAAGAACAACACATATGGGCTACCTATACAGAGCGGAATTCTGTAATTTTCCACGAGAATAATATTGAAGTTTTTATCGATCCCAACGGCGACACCCACACTTATTACGAGTATGAGGTAAACGCACTTGGTACCGAATGGGATCTTTTCCTGACAAAGCCATACCGCAACGGGGGGATACCTATGAGCTCCTGGCACATTACCGGTCTTAAAAAAGGCGTTCATCTCAAGGGAACAATTAATGACCCCTCCGATATTGACACACTGTGGAGGGTTGAACTTGCTTTTCCATGGAACATACTCAGGGAGTGCGCCCCCGGACGCAGAAGACCCGAGCCTTCCGAGCAATGGCGTATCAATTTCTCAAGAGTTGTATGGAAGCTTGATATAGTTGACGGAGAATATGTAAAGAGAATAAATCCCGAAACAGGGCGTTCCTATCCCGAATATAACTGGGTATGGTCACCCCAGGGGGCGATTAACATGCACATGCCTGAATTGTGGGGATATGTTCAGTTCTCCGATATTCCTGCCGGAAAGGGAGAAGAAGAGTTTGTCAGGAACCCCGATGAGTATGTCAAATTTGCACTGAGGGAACTGTATTACAGGCAGCTTTCATTCAGAAGGGAGAACGGCGAATTTACAGGCAGGATGGCCGACCTTATGGATGAACCGCTGATGGTGAACGGTAAAGAGCTGAAACCCGAATTTGAAGTCACCCCGAACAGATTCATGATGTCAGCTCCTTCACATGATAATGAATCAAAATGGCATATAGTTGAGGACGGAAGGATATGGAGGCAGCAGTGAAACCCTGACATTATCTTTTTAAATGCCTGTCGGCAAAGTCCATCCATATTTTCCATTCTGTTTGGGTCATATCATGTTTGCCGGGCCGGATAAAATATCCCAGGGTTGAATCAATAAGCCGGTTCTCTTCGGGGAAAACATCCGTATTGATCCCCCCGGTACCATGAAGTTCATATACCGGGGTGGCAGCAACCAGCATTCTGAACTGCCCTTCAGGGTCGGCCCATTCATCTTCAGTGGCGTTGCTGAGCAGGACCGGCCTGGGAGCGGCAAGCGAAATGAGTGAATGCTGATCGAAAGGAAGCCTTTCCACATTGTCGCCAAAAAATTTAAAATTATCGTTGAACCAGTGGGGGAAAGCATTGTTAATCCGCTCAACGCTTTCGCCAACATTGAAACGATTGGGTGAGGTGCCGCCACAGCCTGCCTGAGAAGGAATGATTATATCTATTCTCTCATCAAAGGCCCCGGCAACCATCGCTGCCTTGCCAAGCCTTGAGTGACCGATTGCAATGATCCCGTTATTGTCAAGTTGCTCATCCTGCATAATGTAATCCACTCCGCGCTGCAGGCCCCATGCCCAGGAGGCAACAACCCCCCATTCATGGGGAAGGGGCCTGGTCTGTCCTTTTTCCATATAGGCCTGATGAACACCGTTTATGAATTCCTCCTGATGGTCGGGACTTATTTCTCCGGCATAGATGGTTGCCACGGCATACCCCCGGTCTGTTATCATTTCATAAGGCCATCGCCAGGACCTGACACCCCGCTGGTCGTCATGGGCCCTGTTATCTGTCCCGCCAGTCCAGCTGTCGTTTACCCAGGCCTCTGTCAGGGGGATTTCCGGAAAATCGGCTGTGGTATGGTTACCAGGGAAATTGAGCCCGATAAAAACCGGGACGGGCCCCTCAATATGGTTGGGTGACATTATCAGCATCGACACAGCCGGGGTTCCGGGAGGTCCGAATCTAAGGGTAACCAGCTTGAGCGTTGCCTTTCCCCCGAATTTTCCGGTATCGGTGTGATCAAGGGTCCAGGAAAAATTGTCAGGGGCAGGAGGGGAGAACCCGTACATATAATGTTTAAAGAGTGATATAAGCTCCGGCCTGCGCCGGCTTCTCCACTGATCAACGGAGGTTACCGGTGTGCCGTCATACATTACCAGCGGATCGGGAAGCTCCTCCACGACCGGCAGATCTGCCATATCCGGCCATAGTCCTGCCTGGTAATGAATATTCAGGGGAGTTGATACCGAATCTGAAAGATTTTGCCGCCGTAAGCTGCTGCATGAGGTAACTACTGCGATAATAAGTCCTGTCAGTGTTAAAAGAAGCAAATACCCGTACATGGTATTTTGTCTGTAGAAGGCTGATGATGAGGTTTTCATACTTGGATTGTTTGAGGTATTAACCCGTTGAGACAAGGCAATAACAAAAATAAGAATTAACCCCGAATATTTTCATTCTCACATGCCTTTCTGACAACCCGGGCAGGAGATGACCCCGGCTGAAGGATGCTGATTTTTGGTTAGGCTGAATAGCCTGGAGGTATCGGGCAGCTGTGGCGGTAATATAATCAAGCATCCCTGTGCAGGAAGCCAGGCAGAGCAATTCGGATATTTTATTAAAAACGGTATTTATGTTAAATTTATTTGTATTTTAACAAAATCAAAAAAGCAGGTTTCATTGCAAAATAATATTCATATCATGGGGGATCCGTTAGGGTATGAAGTCCCTGCTATTGCCATGTAAGGGTTTAAGGTTTAACCATGGAAATATAAATTAATAACAAAATTTTTTCTTTACAGGATTTCTTAACCCGATTAAATTATGAACAGGAGACAATTTGCTAAAAAATCATTGCTTACATCAGCATTTCTTTCATCCCTGCCCCTCACAGGATTCATGAATACTGGACAGGAAAGATACATCAAAAAAGGAATTATGTGGGGAAGCATCGGGGTGGGCGAAACCATAGAAGAAAAATTTATGGCCTCCAAACAGGCCGGGTTCGATGGTATTGAACCTATGAGCCATCTGAGCAGGGAAGAGGTGCTTGCTGCACGGGACAAAACGGGATTGAAAATACCAAGTGTATGCGGGGCATTACATGGACGCTACCCGCTGTCCGATCCCGACCCGTCAATCAGGCAGCAGGGAGTTGATGCATTGCGTCATACCATTGAGGATGCAAGTATCTATGGCGCCGATACTGTGCTGCTTGTACCGGGCAGGGTAAATGCCGATGTTTCTTATGACCACTGCTGGAACAGGTCAATAGCTGAAATAAGGAAAGTAATTCCTTATGCTGAAAGGCTGAATATAATTATTGCCATTGAAAATGTCTGGAACAATTTTCTGTTGAGCCCGCTTGAGGCGGCCCTTTATGTTGATCAGTTTGAGAGCCCTAATGTCAGGTTTTATTTTGACTGCGGAAACATTCTCGTTTACGGATGGCCCGAGCAATGGATCAGAATACTCGGAAAAAGGATTGCCAAGGTTCATATCAAGGAGTACAGCATGAAACTTGCCGAATCGGAGGGAAGGAGAGCCGGATTCAGGGTTGACCTGATGGATGGCGATGTTAACTGGACGGCCGTGATGAAGGCACTTGATGCCACAGGTTACAGCGACTGGGCTATAATAGAGCAATCAGGCGGGGATACAGTTAACGGACTGGCCGACCTCTCGCGCAGGCTTACCGAAATACTCAGAAGCTGATGGTTTCCTGCAATTATTGAAGGGATTCAGACTCCCGGATCAGCCATGATGGTATATTTGCGAGATCAGATTAACCGGTGATTCTTCCGTCTGCAAAAATAAAAAACAGCACCCGCACGGTGCTGTTTTTTATTTTTGTCACTCTTGGTTGTCAGGTGGTTACGGGAGTTCCGGGAACCGGATGCTCTGCTTTTAAATCAACCGGTCCCCACTTATATTCGGTTGGTCCGAGCCTCTGCCCCGAATTCATCATATCATCCCAGGTCACCCACCTTCCTGTATATGCTGATTCCCTGCCCATAATACAGGTAAGTGTTGAGGAAGCAATTTCCTGGGTATCGTTGATCGGCGTATTTGTCCGGATAGCATTAACAAGGCAAATCATTTCCTGGTCGGTTCCGGGGATTGCCACCCTGTTGGTGGGCTGCCCGTCTTCCCCCAGCGGATACTGATATTGCCAGATAAGATTGTCATCATAATCATAAATCCTGTCAGTGCCGTTAGTGTATCCCCTGGCGCCAAAAATCATCATATCCCACACGTTGTCACACCCGTCAATCTGGCGGGACATGCTTTGAAAACGTTTTTTGTCATCAAAAATAAAGTCAAGGCTGAAAAAATCATACTGGTCGCCGGTAGGGCGGTGAAGCCTGCCTCCCAGGGCAATCGCCCTTTCAGGAAATTTACCAAAGAACCAGTTCACATGATCAATCCTGTGTATATGCATTTCAGTGATATAATCGCCTGAAAGCCAGTTCCAGTTTATCCAGTCGCGCATCATGGCTTCCATATCGCTCCATCCTGCCTGCCTGTTGGTATGCCATATCCTTCCCTGGAGCCTGTATGCGTTTGCGGAGATAAGATCGCCTATTGCACCGTTTCTGATCATTGCCAGGGTCTGGATGTTGTTGTCGGTATATCTTCCCTGGGTTCCCCCAACCACGGTCAGTCCGGCCGACGCGGCCATTTTTCCGGATGCCATAACGGATCTTACCCCGACAGGGTCAACCCCGACAGGCTTTTCCAGGAAGCAATGCTTCCTGGCCTGAACTGCGGCTTCGAAATGGGCCGGCCGAAAATGGGGCGGCGTGGCACATAAAATTACATCCGCCCCGGAATCAATAACCCGCTTGTATGCATCAAACCCAATGAAGCAGTTCTGATCGGGTATTTCGACATTATGTGCTTTTTTTAAGGATTCCCTGCAGCCGTCAATCCTGTGCTGGAACATATCTCCCAGTGCTGTAATTTCCAGATTTGGCCCTGCATTAAGGAAATTAATGGCTGCCCCTGTTCCTCTGCCGCCGCACCCTATCAGCCCGGCTTTTAACGGGGGACCGTCAGGAGCGATGGACGGGAAAACGGGTGCCTCATAAACAGACTTTCGGGAATTGCACGAGGCAAGCAGGTAGCCTGACCCAATGGCCCCGGCTATGCCAAGGGCAGCGGTGCTGGTAATAAATTCACGCCTGCTTTTTGCTTTTTGGTTCATTATTTTCCTATTTAAATTAATTAAGTTCTTGCCTTTATCATGCAGAAGGAGTACCGGGAATTGGGGGTTCGGCCTTTATATCCACCGGCCCCATCCGGTATTCAGAGGGTCCGAGCCTCAGCGACGAATTCATCATATCCTCCCAGGTTACCAATTGGCCTGTATATGCAGATTCCCTTCCCATTATAGCAACCAGGGAAGAAGAAGCCATCGTATGTGCCTCATTAACTGGATTATTGGTGCGTATTGCAGTTACAAGGTTGATATGGGACTGGTCTGTCATGGTAACAGGTAACCTTCGGTTGGGCTGACCCGCCTCATCAGTAAGATACTGATACTCCCAGATAAGGTTATGATCATAGTCGTAAATACTGTTCTGGCAATTTGTATATCCTTTTGTGCCAAAAATCGTTACCTGGGAGGTATTATGACATCCGTCTATCTGTCGATGCATGCCCTGGTACTTGCGCCGGTCATCAAAGGTATAATCAACGCTGATAAAATCATACTGATCGCCTGTAGGGCGCCGGTGCCTGCCACCGAATGCAATAGCTTCCGAAGGGAACTTTTCGAAAAACCAGTTAAGGATATCAATCTGATGGACAAATTGTTCTGCAATATGATCACCCGAAAGCCAGGTCCAGTTGACCCAGTCGTGCAGCATGGTTTCCATATCGCACCATTCCGGCTGCCTGTTCCGGTGCCAGAGTTTACCACCCAGCCGGAGCGCATTGCCTGATATCAGGTTTCCTATAGCTCCGTTTTTAACCTTTCCAAAAGTTTCAATAAAATCGCGGCCGTGCCTAAACTGAGTTCCTGAAACTACAGTTAACCCGGCTGATTCGGCCATTTTTCCCGAGGCCATTACCGATCTTGCGCCTACGGGATCGACGGCACAGGGCTTTTCAATAAAAGTATGTTTTCTCGCCTGTACGGCTGCTTCAAACTGCGCAGGGCGGAAATGAGGAGGCGTTGCTAATATTACTACATCCACGCCCGAATCTATGACGCCCTTGTAGGCATCAAACCCTGTAAAGCAATTTTCATCGGGTATATCAACACCACGCTGTTCCTTCAGTGAAATCCGGCATCTCTCGATACGCTCATCGAATATATCCCCCAGGGCTGTAACCTGCAGGTTTGGCCCTGCATTAAGGAAGTTGACAGCTGCTCCTGTTCCTCTGCCGCCACATCCTACCAGTCCCGCCTTCAGCAGGGGGCCATCGGGTGCAATGTCGGCAGGAACAGGTATGCGATATCTTTCCCTTTGTGAGTTGCAGGAGGAAAGAAGATAACCGGCTCCAAGAGTACCCAGCAGGCCCAGGCCCGCTGCATTGCCTAAAAATTCGCGTCTGCTTTTTGATTTGTGATCCATGACAACACTAAAAATTATGATCGATTTAATTTGCGGTACAATGTATGGAAAAAAAA
>SLJO01000001.1 GCA_007135095.1 Bacteroidales bacterium
ATCACCCATGATTTATTGACCTGCGGTCGATCTCACATGCAGTAAACTTAACATTTATGATTACAAACTGGATGTGACATTCATTGCATTTTGTGTTACACCGGAACATGGGTGATTCATACGAACAAACTATTGTTATCAAATTTATATCCAATTATTTACTAAGGCATGTAATTCATCTGTTCACATTTATCATTTATTTGTCAGATGGAACTCGCCATGTAATGATCATAATCATGTGTGATACTTTTTAATCATGGCTCGTTTCATATTCGGTATTTCACTCGTATGGATCCCCCCTGGTTTGTTCATGTCTTTTTGTGTCACTCAGTGACATGGGGATTCATTATACCAGATGGAAAATTCATGTATATTTGTTCCGTGTAATGCAAAAAGCAGGCGGGATCGATCCGGATAAATACACCATTCTTACTGATTTGCCTGCTGTACTGTTAATTAATGTCGGCAGACCCGGTATTCCGGTTATGGGAGCGGACTAACATAAATGTTGTTTTGAGGGTGAAACTCGACAGATTCGTATTGGCAATAATGGCTGGTGTAGCCCTTGCCTGGGTTTTTCCACACGCTGCCCGTGGCCAGGGGGGCGTAATCCTCGATTATCTCAGTACGGCTGGTATCTTTTTGATCTTCTTTGTATACGGACTTAAGCTCAGTACCGATAAGTTCATGCTTGGAATGAAGAACTGGAGGCTCCATATTCTTGTGCAGGCAACTACCTTTTTGCTGTTCCCGCTTGTTGCACTTGCATTCTACCCCTTTATCCAATCCACCGAGCATGAGATCCTGTGGCTCGGACTTTTTTTTATGGCAGCCGTACCATCTACCGTTGCATCATCGGTAATAATGGTATCCATAGCAAAGGGCAATATTCCGGCAGCAATTTTTAATGCAAGTATCTCGGGCATAATAGGCATAATCCTGACCCCGCTGTGGATGGGTATGTTTATGCAGCAGTCCGGTGCAGGATTTGATTTCACAGGAATATACCTGAGGCTTTTCCTGGGCATTATCCTTCCGGTTATCATCGGGCTGACAATGCGCCGGAAATGGTATGCCTATGCTTTGAAATACAGCAGGGAGTCAAGTACATTTGACAAATCGGTCATCCTTCTTATTGTTTACAAAAGTTTTGCAAGGTCATTTAATGACGCAGTATTTGAGACCATTCTGATTACAGACCTTGTATATCTTGCTGTTATTGTTACAGGCGTGTTTTTCCTGGTTTACGGTATAGTTTACGGAATTTCCGGAATCCTGAAGTTCAGCAGGGATGATAGAATAACGGCACTGTTTTGCGGATCGCAGAAATCGCTTGTTCATGGCACGGTTTTTTCAAGTGTCTTGTTTGCAGGTTTTCATGCAGCCGGACTTATCCTGCTGCCTCTTATGCTTTTCCATGCATGGCAGATATTTGTGATCAGCATATTGGCCAGCCGTTACGGAGGTAACAAAATTCACCCTGAGAATAATTAAAGCTGACATTATGAATCCTTTAATCCTGGTGCTTATTATTGTCACAGCGGTTGCCTCTCTTCTGTTCCTTGTCCTGAAATTAAAGATCCATGCATTCATTTCACTTATGCTGGTAAGTATCATCACCGGGTATCTGGCAGGAATGGCACCTGCCGCCCTGCTGGAAAGCATCCAGGAGGGTATGGGGGGAACACTTGGTTTTATTGCCGTGGTTGTGGGTCTGGGTGCAATATTCGGTAAGATACTTGAATACTCCGGCGGTGCAGAGGCACTGGCCATGTATATGATAAACAGGTTCGGGGATAAGAATGCCCCATGGGCCCTGAGCATTACAGGATTTATCATAGCCATTCCGGTTTTCCTCGACGTTGCTTTTATTATCCTAGTCCCCATCCTTTATGCTCTTTCGAGGAAAACTAAAAAATCTCTGCTGTTCTATGGAATACCTTTGCTGGCCGGGCTTGCAGCTACACATAGTTTTATACCACCAACTCCCGGACCTGTGGCAGTTTCGGAAATAATCGGGGCTAATCTCGGCTGGGTCATCATTCTTGGTTTTGCCGTTGGCATTCCTGTTGTAATTCTTGCAGGGCCGCTTTTTGGCAGGTATATAAGCGACAGGGTTAAGATAATCCCCCCGGCAGAAATGTTCGCACATGCTGACAGCAACAGGCCATACACCGATTATCCTGCCTTTCGGCTCGTTCTTCTTATCATCGGCTGCCCCCTGGCCCTCATCCTGCTGAATACCATAACCGGCGCTCTTGTTAATACCGGCCATATACCCGATAATTTCCTTACAGCATTCCTGATATTCATCGGGCATCCCTTCTCTGCGCTGCTTATTGCCACATTCCTTGCAATGTATTTCCTGGGAATAAAAAGAGGGACAAAAAAGAAAAAACTGCAGGAAATAAGCAATGCTTCACTGGGTCCGGCAGGAATCATCATACTTGTTACCGGTGCAGGAGGAGTCCTCAAACAGATATTGATCGACAGTGGTATAGGCGACAGTCTCGCGGTAGCCGTAGCATCAGGGAGCATCAACCCCGTTGTCCTCGGATGGCTTATCGCAGCGGTAGTGAGAGTAACCCAGGGATCGGCCACGGTGGCCATGATAACTGCTGCGGGAATAATCAGTCCCATATTGCCCGTGTTCGAACTTTCCCAGCCCCGAGAGGCGCTTGTTGTCATTTCCATAGCAGCTGGAGCCACCATCCTGTCACACGTTAACGACAGTGGTTTCTGGCTCGTGGGGAAGTACCTGGGCATGGATGAAAAGCAGACATTGCAGACCTGGACCGTGATGGAAACCATCATAGCTGTCAGCGGACTGGCTTTTGCCTGGCTGCTTTACCAGATGTTTTGATAATTTGCGGTACAATCATAAAATGATTGTTATTTTTGTCCTTCACACGGCGGGTTCCATATCGAATAATAAGGCTGCCTGCGGCACCCAGGGAGCAGACAATAAAAGCTTAAAACCTTAAATATGAGTTCATTGCAGTGTTTTGCGAAATGGGCTTTGCCCGGCATCCTTGTTTTACCCTCTTCCTGCGAGCAAAGGGCAGGGGATGATAGCTTTCCTGATAAGCCAAATATTATCCTTATAATTGCAGACGACATGAACTGGGATGATTGTGGTGCTTATGGCCATCCCACTATCCGCACCCCTAATATTGACCGGCTGGCTGATGAAGGGATAAAGTTCACCAACGCATTTCTTACAACAAGTTCCTGCAGCCCTTCCAGGGCAAGCATAATTACCGGGATGTACCCCCATCAGACTGATGCCGAACAGTTGCACTGGCCGGTACCTGCTGACAAGATTACCTTTGTTGAGAAATTGAGGGATGCCGGTTACTGGACTGCCCAGGCAGGGAAGTGGCATCTGGGTGATGCACTGATGGACAGATTTGATTTCCTGGCTTCGGAAACTGCTTTTAACGACCTGGTACCGGATAATGAAATTCCCGTTCTCCCGCCTGCCGACGCCAGCGGCTGCCATCTGTGGGCCGCCACACTGAAATACCGGCCTGCAGACAAACCATTCTTTCTCTGGCTTGCTGCCTTTGATCCCCACAGGCCTTACGAGGAAAATATCATTTCTCAGCCACATGATCCTGACAATGCGGTAATTCCCCCGTATATGCCCGATACTCCTGCAGTGAGAAAGGATTTTGCGCTTTACTATGACGAAATATCAAGAATGGACGATTACATTGGCCGGGTAATGGAAGAACTACAAAAACAAGGAGTTGCGGAAAACACCCTTATACTGTTTATCAGTGATAACGGCCGGCCCTTCCCCCGTGACAAAACCACAATGTATGAGGGTGGTATCAAAACACCATTTATTATCCGCTGGCCTGCAGTGGTACAGCCGGGCAGTGTCTCACCATCACTAATCAGCGCGGTTGATATTGCTCCCACCTTCTTAACCCTTGCAGGGATAAAGCCAGGTGCTGGTATTGCCGGTGAGGATTTTAGTCCGGTGCTTAACAGTCCTGACAGTGAGATAAGGGATTATGTTTTTGCACAGGCCCACTGGCATGACGCCGAAAGAATGTACAGGGCAGTGCGTGACAGCAGGTATAAATATATCCGGAACTTCTACCCGGATCTGCCCAATACTCCTCCTGCGGATGCATTGAAGAGCCCGACATTCGAAACCATGCTTGCACTGAAGGATAATGGAGAACTAAACGAGGCGCAAATGAATGTCTTTATGACCCCTTCACCCGGAGAGGAGCTTTATGATGTTGCTAATGATCCGTTTGAACTCAATAACCTTGCCGGAGATGCCCGGTACTCGGAAGTTCTCGAAAGGATGCAGATGGTTTTAAAGGATTTTATGAGTTCAACAAATGACCGGATCCCCGAATCCCGCACTCCCGATGAATTCCACAGGCGAACCGGTGACAGGCTGCCGGCCTATCAGTGGCCAAGACCCGGTAAATTTGACAGGCCGTAAAAGCTGTTAGACCGGTAATCCCTAAAGACTGCAATCTTTATCAGTGGCCGTGTGCTAATCAGTCACAGTGCACCGGTTCATTTGCTTTTTTATGCATCCCCAATAAAAATTGATCATGCCTGCCGTCCCTCTGGCGTCATTTTGAACAAAACAGACATAAATTCATTTAGTATAAATGGTGCGGCAGAGTGTACCTGTCAAAACCAGTTTTATGGTTCTCCCCATGATACTGAAGTCACACAAATGTATCGGCAAAACAGGGGGATCCATGGATTGAAAAACTGATTAAACCATTTATCATGAATGTAATATGCTGATAAATAAATAGCTAACATATTTTAAGCAAATAAATAAAATGCATTATACCCGTTTATATACCGATGAACAGGGGGAAAGCAATTTTGAAGATGTTAATATACCCCTGATAGATATGGGTTCAATAGGATATTTATCAGATGTCCGGGATGTGGAATCACTGCAGTTCAGGCAAAATGATGCTGATTATGACTGGGATTTTCACAATGCCCCTGCCAGGCAGTTCATTATCCTGCTTGACGGGGAGATAGAGATAACTACCAGCAGGGGAGATGTCAGGAAGTTTTCAGGTGGAGATGTACTTCTGGTTGAAGACACCCATGGCAAGGGACACAAAACAAGGAACATAAAGAAACAAATACGCAAATCAGTCTTTATCAGGATCTGAAACTTTTCATGGAACCGTTTAAAGCAGTTGTATGCAGATTCCATAAGGATCCGTGAAGTTCTGTTGACCGGATGGTTAAGAGGTTCTGTTGAATGTTGAAAAGTTCTGTTGACCGGTGGTTAAACCAATGGTTCGGCTATATGATTTAATGAGTTAAATAACAAACAATTATATTATGAGCAAAAGACTTATATCAGGGCTCCATCATGTTACTGCATTATCGTCCGGCGCACAGGAGAACCTTGACTTTTATGCCGGCATACTTGGTCTGAAAATGGTAAAGAAAACCATAAACTTTGATGCCCCTGAGGTATATCATCTGTATTACGGCGACAGGCAGGGCTCACCGGGCACATTGATGACTTTCTTTCCGTACCCGGGAATCGTTAAAGGAAGAAAGGGTACAGGACAACTGACAGTTACGTCTTTTTCCACAGCTGCAGGTTCACTGGAATACTGGATGAAAAGGCTTGATAGATTCAACGTAGAATACACAACTCCCCAAAAAAGATTTGAGGGTGAAGAATTCATTTATTTCGAGGATGGTGACGGGCTGGGTATTGAGATCGTGGCCAATGAAGCTGATTCAAGGGAAGGGTATTACCATGGCCATATACCGGGGCCGCATGCAATAAAGGGATTTTACTCTGTTACACTGAATGAGCAGCGTCATGATAGGACTGCTTCATTTATTACCGGGCTGCTGGAACATACGCTGATAGCAGAAAATAACGGCAGAAAAAGATTTTCGACTAACGGGAAGCCCGGCTCACTGGTGGATATTACAGGCACTGAATCCGGATCAGCCGGGAGGCAGGGCAGCGGCACGGTGCATCATGTTGCTTTTGCCACCGAAAATTACGACTCCCAGCTGGAAATCAGGGAAAGGCTTGCAGCTGAGGGCGTTCATGTTACGCCGGTAATTGACAGGCAGTATTTTCAATCCATTTATTTCCGCGAACCGGGAGGGGTATTGTTCGAGGTGGCCACCATTCCTCCTGGCATGGCGGTTGATGAAGCGCCTGAAAGCCTTGGTGAAGCCCTGATGCTTCCCCCATGGCATGAAAAGCACAGGGCGGAGATAGAAAATAACCTGGAACCGGTGGAGTTTGATATCGAAAAGTTCAGGGATTAAATGCAAAGCCTTCAGGATGGAAACAGCTAGAAAAGCGATGGTTACAGAAACAAAAACTTAACAGCCGATGCATGAATATGACGTAAGGGAAAGAGGCAGGGATCTTAAAGACGCTGACAGGGCACTGATACTCCTGCATGGCCGGGGTGCAGCGGCAGAAAACATATTGCCGCTGGCTGATTACTTCGCGGCTGAAAGCTGGTATGTTGCTGCCCCTCAGGCCACTGATTTCAGGTGGTATCCACACAGCTTCCTGATGCCCGTTTCCCGGAATGAACCCTGGCTCAGCAGTGCCATTGACTATGTAAAGAAAATAATTGATAATATTTCCAGGTATATTCCGGCAGAGAATATTTACCTGATGGGCTTTTCCCAGGGGGCATGCCTTTCGGCGGAAATTGCCGCAAGGTTTGCCACTAAATATGGCGGTGTTGCGGCTTTTACCGGGGGTCTGATAGGGGAGACTGTGGATGGTGAAAAATACAGGGGCGATTTCAGGGGGACTAAAATATATATCAGCAATGGCGATAATGATCCTCATATACCCTTAATAAGATCAGAGGAGACCCTTAAACAACTCAAGAATATGGGAGCCGATGCCAGGCTTGATATTTTTCCCGGAAGGGATCATACCATTATTCCGGAGGAAATTGAAAAGGCAAAGGATTTTTTATTGAGCAGATGAAAGTTGTGTTCCTGAGGGTTGGCTTTTCCGGAAAGAAATATTGAAACAACCGTATCCGCATTAATGAGTAGGCAGAGGATCATGGTTAAACTGTTTTTCGCTTTCATTGATGCCTGCCGAACATTGATGACCTGTTGAGAATATACGGTTTATTTTTATTGTATTGATCGGTTTATTTAGTTACATTTGATTTCTTGTGCTAACAGGTAAACAATCTTCATACGGGACAGATTAGTATACCAGGTCATTTTCTGCAGGTATGGATACAATAGGTAACAGGAAATTATCCCATTATCTGGGTAATATCTCTATGTATTTATCCGTCTTAACGGTAGCAGTTGCAATTGCCGTTATGACAGGCTGGATTTTTGATATAACTTTCCTTATCAGCGTTTCTCCCGGATTTGTATCAATGAAATTCAACACGGCTTTAGGCTTTCTGTTTCTGGGAGCCGCTCTTTTTATTTTCCATCAAAAGAAAATCACTCACAGGAAAACAATTTCCGGCACCTTTGCCTCTGTTGTTTTGCTTATCAGCATTCTGACCCTGATCCAGTATGTTTTTAATACCGACCTGGGCATCGACGAATTGTTTATAAAAGATCATACCGCTGCGGTGGAGACTTATTCACCCGGCAGGATGGCATCTGCCACCGGGACTTGTTTTTTAATTGCCGCCTCCGCCCTTGGTATACTGGTTTTCAGGAAAAGGAAATTTGTATTTGTTTCCCAGGTCGTTTCTCTCGGACTGCTTTTTTTTATCCTTGTCCCCGTGCTGGGTTATATCACCGGGAGCCAGGAACTTTATGTTTTTACAGGATCTGCCAGCATGGCAATTCATACTGCCCTCCTGTTCCTGGTTTCAGTATCCGGCATACTTATTGCCTCTCCCGGTTCCGGAATAGTTTCGGTTATTACCGGAAGAAGCATCAGTGGTTATATAATAAGGAAACTGGTTCCAGCCTCGTTGCTGATACCGCTTATACTGCTAATATTATTGCTGATATTCGAAACTGCCGGTATTAATGATATACAACTGGTTTTAATTTTGCTGATTATTGGTTTCACCCTGTTTCTGTTTTGGTTTCTGCAGTTGCTTGAATCAATTGAAAGAAGCCGTGCCCGGGCCATGGACAAGGCGAATGCTGCAAATGAGCGATTCAGTCACTATATTGAGAATTCTCCTCTTGCAATGATTGAATGGGACAGTAAATTCAGGGTAAAACGCTGGTCCTGGCAGGCTGAGGTACTGTTCGGGTGGAAAGCCGGCGAGGTGATCAGCAAGCATCCGGATGACTGGAATTTTGTTCACAGGGATGATAAAGAGGAGGTAGGCAGTACCATGCAAAAATTGCTCACTGGTGAAGAATCAGGAATCATTTTAGCGGGGCGCAACTACACTAAGAAAGGGGAAACAGTTGATTGTGTATGGTATAATTCCGTATTGCACGACAATAAAGGCAAACTGATCTCAATATTGTCGCAGATAAATAATATTACCCGGCAAAAGAATACTGAACGAAAGCTGGCCGAAAGCGAAGAGCAATACCGGTCGCTGGTAGAAATTTCCCAGGACGCCATCCTTGTTAACCAGGATGACCGGATCGTGTTTTTTAATCCCGCGGCATTGAGACTTTTCGGTGCGGGAAAGCCGGAACAGATCATGATGAAACCTTCAATCGACCTGTTTCACAAGGACTATCACGGACTGATCGAAGACAGGATAAACGAACTGAGAATGGGGAGGCCGGTTTCGGTTATTGAAGAGAAAATTGTCCGTTTAGATGGCTCCACTGTGGATGTTGAAGTTGCCGCAACCTCTTTTATTTATAAAAAGAGACCGGCCATTCTGGTTGTTGTGAGGGATATTACCGACAGGAAAATGGCCCAGGATGAACTCAAAAAGAATGAATTCTTGTTGCAGATGGCTGGTAACCTTGCCCTGGTGGGCGGATGGATGGTTAACCTGGCTGCCGGCAGAATCATCTGGTCGCCCCAGGTCGCAGAAATTCACGGGATGCCTGCTGATTATTCGCCCACTATAGATGAGGCGATTGGTTTCTATGCCCCCGAATATACTGACAGGATAAAAGAGGTCTTTAACAAGTGCGCCACAGACGGGGTGTCTTACGATGAGCAACTGCAGATAATTGACCGGAACGGCCGCCGGGTGTGGGTCCGCACAATGGGGGTGGCCGAACGTGATGACTCCGGCAATATAATTAATGTTATGGGGGGGGTCCAGGATATCAGCCAGAGGAAAAAGATCGAGCAGGAAATAAAGAAACTTAATGAGGAGCTGGAGGAACGGGTCAGGGAGAGGACCAGGCAACTTGAGGCGTCAAACAAGGATCTGGAGGCATTCGGCTATTCGGTTTCACACGACCTGAGGGCTCCGCTGCGCGCCATAAACGGCTTTACCCGCATCCTTCTCGAAGACCACGCTTCCAGGCTTGATGCAGACG
>SLJO01000029.1 GCA_007135095.1 Bacteroidales bacterium
CATCTGTTTGTGTGAAATTTCAGATAAAAAAATTTGACCTGAAGGTCGATTTCCCATGCAATCAATGTGCCCTGAAAGATTTTCGCTTAATGGAAAATTCATGTACATTTGTCTCAGGCCGGTCACCCCAGACCCGGGTGGCGGACCAGGTACCTTTAAATTGATTAAAACATACAAGTACTTTTTATGAGAATAATTTCAATCGTAGGTGCGAGACCCCAGTTTATAAAGCTGGCACCTTTATCCGAAAAGCTTTCCGTTAACCATGAAGAATTTATTGTTCATACCGGGCAGCATTATGATTATTCCCTGTCAGGCAGGATATTCTCAGATATTGGCCTGAGGAACCCGGATTTTCATCTTGGCATCGGATCAGGTTCCCATGCCTTTCAGACCGGTGAAATGATGAAGGTGCTCGAAGAGGTTCTGATCAGTAAGAATCCCCGGCTGGTTATTATTTTCGGAGATACAAATTCCACCCTGGCAGGTGCGCTTGCAGCCTCAAAACTGAATATACCGATCGTGCATGTGGAGGCCGGGCTGAGAAGCTATAACAAAGCCATGCCGGAGGAAATAAACAGGATCGTTGCCGACCATGTTTCGGAATATCTTTTTGCGCCGACACATACTGCAGCAGATATTCTGAAGGGCGAGGGACTGGGTGACAGGACATATATGACAGGCGATATAATGGTCGATACCATAACAAAAAATCTTCCCATCGCACTGGAAAAGCATTCCGCCCCTGCCGGGCTCGACATTGCAAACCTTGAATACAATCTTCTGACCCTTCACCGCAATTATAATGTTGATAACCCCAATATCCTGACATCCATTTTAAGCCAGCTTGACGGGCTGGATGAGGTGATAATATTTCCGGTCCATCCCAGGACCATGAAGATGCTTGAAGGATCGGGTTTCCGCAGTAAAAATCTTGTACTGACCGAACCCCTCGGCTACCTTGACTTTATTGCCGTTGAGCACTTCAGTAAACGGATCATTACCGATTCCGGGGGTGTGCAGAAGGAAGCCTATATCCTGAAAAAGCCGTGCATCACGCTGCGCACGGAAACCGAATGGACAGAAACGGTAAGGGAGGGGTGGAATCTGCTTGTTGATCCTTCTGACGTCTCAATTTGTGAAAAGATAAAATCTTTTGTTTCTCCCGAAACGCAGGAAAACGTTTTCGGGGAGAATGTGAGTGAAACTATGGCCGGCATTATTGACTCGTTTGCCTGACCTTACATCGTGCCTTCAAAATCAAAAGAAAGCTGAGTATATATTTCCGTGATTTCCGACAGCACAGCTTTTAATGTTATTTTTTCAATACTTGTTAATTCATCAATCCGCAGGATATTGTCAGGATTTTCATTGGAAAGGATCTTTGCTGTTTGTGAACGAAACCTGAGCAGCATCAGGTATTCATAGGCCTTAATAATTTCATTGACAAAGGGTTTGTTTATATTCTCAAGGGCAATAATACGATTAAGCCGCAGGAGGGTATTTGTCTCATTAAAATTATTTTTCAGTGCATACACACGGGCAAAGCCAACTAACGGCATGATTGCTTTCTTGAGGTCTATGCTGTCCTGCTTTTCTGAAAAAGTGACTGCCTTAAAACGGTGCACAGAATGGGCAAGATGAGTAAAGAAAACTGCCTGTGAATCGGTTATATTCGATATTTCTGTTTTTAACTCTTCGACCAGTGATTTATCTCCATAAACATGGCGAAGGTCAAAAAAGATTGAGGTGTCCATAATGCTTTCAGGATCGCTGTTTTCTACCCATTTCCTGAAATATTCCTTCCATTTTGATACGGGCTGACACCACCGGGGGTTACTTGCCATTATTTTACCGATGCAGTATTTGTATCCGATATCATTCAACCAGGAATTTATCTTTGTGGAGAGCTCAAGAAAATACTCATCAGCTTCCCTGCTTTTCTCTCCGTGGTAAATAATGGCATTGTCCTGATCGGTTTTAAGGGTCTGTTCCTGCCGTCCTTCGCTGCCCAGTGAGATAAATGCAAACCTGACCGGAGGATTGCCTGTCCTTTCAATGGCCAGTTCAACCACCCGCGTAGCTATGGCATCGGAAACAGCTGTTGATATGTGTTCGATATTCCGGTAATTGGAACCGGTGCCAAGCAGCAGGGATAATATACCGGGCAACTTATCATACAATGACTGAAGCTGGCTTACCAGTTCGGCTTTTTCTATATTCCTTATTAATGAAAGTGATACATTTTGCTGGGCTTCCAGCAGGTCTTTTTTCGAAACAAAACCTGCTGGCTCTGACTGATGATTTTTTATAACAAGGTAATCTGTATCTTCCTTATCCATCAACAGCAACGCTTCAAAAAGCAACAGGTTTTCCTTTGCATAGGGAACCGGTGATCTCATCACTTCGAAAATCCTGGTGTCATAATTCTTTTTACAGGCAAATGCCCGGGCTATCAAACCTTCGTTATGCAATAATCCTACAACCTCCCTGCCGTTTCTTGTCACAAAAAGCAATTCAGTATGCTTTCTGTTCATCATTTCAGCGGCTTCAATGATTGTAAGATCCATGTCAATGTTCACCGGCTGACGGATCAGTTGTTTTACAGGTAAATTCATAAGCTGCAGCGATGTGTTCAATTCATGCTGAAACATCTGTTCGGATTTATCCCTGATCAGTTGCCGTGTTACTTCCTTGATAATGAAGATGTAACCGTGCTTTTTATTAATTTCGATATTTGATATTGTAAGTACGACCTCCACTTTGCGGCCACCCCTGGTAAGAAGTGTGGCTTCTGTATTCCTGCTCTGGTCAATTGACTTTGAAAGGTCCTGAATCGAATCATTTTGCAGGATAAAGAGTTCATCCATTCTCTTCTCCAGTAGCTCTTCCCTGGAATATCCTGTCTGGTCAATAATCGACTGGTTGAAGTAGACAAGCCTGCCATCAAGCCACATCATGGTGCTTTCAGCAGATGCTTCAACGAGCATTTTGTATTTTGACCGCGAATGTTTCAGTTTTTTCTCGGCATCGATACGCCTGCGTTCGATAATCAGGCTCTGCCGGGTTATATAAAAAATGATTACAGCTATCAGAATGATAAACAGCAGGGTTATCCTGACCAGCCTTCCCCTGATTATATTCATTTCCTCTTTTACATCCTCAATGTATATCCCTGTGCCCACTATCCAGCCCCATGGTTCATAGCCTTTCACATACGATAGTTTTGGTACGATGCGTGTACTGTCATCTTTCCATTGCCACCAGTAATCAATATATCCCTCGCCGCTGATGCTGACTTTCTCAACTGCCTCGGCAAACAGCATTGTGCCCTGCGGATCGGTATAGGTAGAAATATCCATTCCATTAAGTTCAGCCCGGTAGGGATGCATGATCATTTCGGGCTTCATATTGGTGATCCAGAAATAATCCTTACTCTCATCACCGTAACGGATGGATCTTACCCTGTTAATGACCATCTCCATGGCCATCTCCTCGGTTAAATTTCCCCTGCGGGATTCCTGATGGTATTCGTCAATAATACTCCATACCGAATTTGTCAGCTCTCTTATCATTTCTCTCTTGCGATCCATAAATCCTTTTTCAACCATTGGAAGGAAGATCAAAGAGAATGAAACAACAAACAGCACTATCACCAGAATGGCGGGCACAATTATTTTTATAAAAAAAACACCTCTTATCATATCGCAGTTGTGAAAAAATCAAATAATTCCAGCATTCCGGCGGATACTGACTGTATTCCCTATTTTATTCTGAGAGCCTTTAATTCGAAGGTTTCAGTGTCAAAAACAGCCACCCCGTTTTTATTCCGTCCATGGGCTATTGAGGGCAAGCCAACGAATGATTCCGACTTTGGTAATCTCTTTTTTTTAAAACTGAATTCCCTGAGCCCCCTCAGGTTCACCACTTCGAACCCTTCCTTATGCATATGACCGGCAAATGACAATATACAATTATTTTGCCGCATAAACCAGAAATGGTTCCGGTAGTCACATAACTCATCAATTCTTTTTCGCAGGGAGCCGGAAATATCAGGGTAAAGAAAATGTGAAAACAGGATATTGCCGCAGTCAAGTTTCAAAATATGGTATTCGGGCAAGGTCCTGATATACAGTATGTTTTCCCGGGTGAGTTCTGCCTTGAGCTCGTTTTCATACAGCCATATCTGTCCTTTCATTAAATCCATGCGGTCACAGATTTTCATCTGAAACCAGTCCCTGGGATATTCAATGCCAGCACTGTATAAGGGAATCTTCCCGGCTGAAAAAAGATCATGATTGCCGGGAACCACTATTGCGCAATTTGACTTTACCAGGTCGATGCAGGCATTGGCATCCCTGGTTTTGCCGAAAGGATAATAAGGATTGCTGAATCCAATAATATCACCCAGGCAGATTATCTGGTCACAACACTCTTTATATAAGATATCCAGCCCTTTTTGCAGGGATATAACATCTTCATGAATATCGGATAGAAACCCCAGCTTCATATGCAAATATTTTGGATGACTCATTCGGCTTCAGGGCATGGCGGACCTGCAGCCTGCAGGGTTCAAAATGACGAACATACTAAAGGAACAGGTACACTCCCAGCAACAGGCGGAGATTGGAAACTTCCTGTGTGTTTACCGGTATTCCCCTGCTGTTTTCTGAAATATTGACCGATCCGAAATTTGCACCCGTATATTCAGTTTCAAAAGCGAAACGGGCCCTGCCTGAATTGAAAACGATCCTTGGAGAAATCCTGTAGAGTGACCTGATATCCGTACCCAGTCCCGTTATTCCGGTGCCTTCAACCAGATCATCTGTTGCCCCCCGGTTTCCGTACATACCCATGAAGAGGCCAAATTGGAATGCCTGTCCGTTGGTATGCAAATCAAGCCAGAATGAACTGGTTTGCATGGGAGCATATTTTACCATCCCCCTTTCTGCATCTGTTATCTGTCTGATGCCATAACCACCCGGCATAAGCAAGTCGGTCACATTCCGGCCTAATACATATTGCGCCTTAATGGTCAGGGGCTGGAATACTGCCCTGGCAAAGCCCATATAGGTTGTTCCCTGCACGCTGGCATCGGTTTTATATAATTCTGCAGTTACAATTTCAGGAACAATTTCCTTGTACGCTGCGCCACCGCCAATAATGATCAGCGGCCTGGCATCGGCACTGCCAATGGTGTAGTGTGCCTGCAGGTGCATATCGGGCATAACGGCATTACGCAAATATGATGAACTTGTTCCTGCCGGGCCAATACTGGAGAAATCACGTTGAGACAGGGCGGCAGCAATAATTCTGATATTCCCGAATGCCTGTGTGAGCCTTATCTGCGGATTTCTTGAAAACGGCTGAAAAGGGCACCCTGTGTTAAACGATACAACGTCCGGGAAAGATGAGGTAACAAACAAAGGATTCCAGAACTGCCCGAACAGCAGTTCAGTATTCTCACCTTCGAATTTTACAAAAGCGTGCCGCAACCTGAATCCGTTTATATCGTCATTTGAATGGCCGAAAAAGGCTCCTTCAACATGACCGGAAGTCCTGAACCCGAAAGCTTCAGGTGCTGAAACAGTAGCATTTAACCGGGTCTGTATGGCCAGAAAATTGAAGCTTGATGCTGCATTGATGTCATCATTCCCGGCATCCATTAGAGGTCCGGCAGGCCATAAGAGGAAATGGCCCTCCCTTGCTGCTACCGTCTGCCGGGAATCATAAAAAAAATCACTTTTTATGAATCCTCCGAACCTTATGCCATAGTTATCGGTTCCCTGTTCCTGTGCTTCCAGAAAAGCAGGTAATGACAGTGTAATGAGTAAAAGGAGATCCCTTGTTCCCATATGTAAATGATTTTATTCGGTTGTTGCGTGTAATTTCATGAAAATTTTCATTTCTGCCTGAGTGTTCTGCATATGTTTCTATTTTTTTGCGGGCGGGAATAGTTTTCTGATAATGCCCTGGTTCACTACCGGCTTGTCAAAAAGGATATTCATGTTGTTTTTGGCGGCATGGTTTTCATCCCACAGTTCCAGGGCTTTGCTATAATAATCATATGCCTGTTCGATTTGATCTTCATGCCGCCTGATAATGCCCAGGTTTGTAAAACTTACCGATAATCTTCTTGGTGTATCAACCTGGGCAGTCATGATCGCATTCACCCTGTTTTGGATTATTAACTCCAGGTCTTTGTTGTTTTTCAGTGATTTATCGGCGGAAAAATCCTCACTTACCATCACTGCCACCTCTTCCCGTGTCCGGCTGCCAAAAATATCCAGCCATCGGGTGAAAAGGTCTATACCCTGTATCAGGTGCTGTTCGGCCAGGGAAAAATAAAGTTGCCTTCTGTCTTCGATTATCGTATCAGAAAGTGCTTTTGTGAGAAATACCGATGCCCGGTTATTCTCTATGACGCCCATTTCGTAGGAATTCCTGTAATGCGCAACAGAGAGGTACACATCTTTTATACTGTCCAGCAAGGCAAGTACTTTTTCAGAATCGTTCTCTGCGGCATACAAATTATACCTTCCGTACATGATCTGTGCCTGCCTGACACGGGGGTCAACAGATCTGTTTATATTGCCGTAGTAGACCGAGGCAATATAAATCCCGGCAACGGTAAGGATAACCATTATTGCAATGATTATCTTCAATCCTTTATTTCTGTTTGGCTTCAATGTCAGGAGTGAACTTTTTCAATAAGGAATTTTCTGATTGCCACGGGTGTTTCTTCGGTAAAAAGAGAAACTATAATGTTGGTAGCTATGGCCAGGGGAGCGCCTATCCACGCAAAGTACCAGGCACCAAGATAATAGGTGATAAAATCATTATACGGCAGTATCCATCCGGCTCTGTTCCCGATCAGATATGTCAGCGATATTAACGTCACTATGCTGCCTGCAATAAGGCCCGCTTTGGCACCGGCACGGTTGGAACCACTCCACCAGATACCAAGCAGGAACAGGGGAAATATTGTGCATCCTGCCATTGAAAAGGCAATAGCCACCAGTTGAGCAATCAGGGCAAGGTCGGCCATTGCGATTGCCGTTATAATAATTGCCATCAGTACGGTACCCAAACGAGCGATCAGCATTTGTGTCTTTGGTTTGGCCTCCGGGTCAATCACCTTGACATAGAGATCGTGAGCAAATGCAGAAGATCCGGAAACAAGCAAGCCGGAAACCGTCGAGAAGGCCGCAGATACGCCGCCTGCCGCCAGGAGTCCTACAATCAGCGGGTTGACATCACCCAGCTGTGCCGTATATACAACAATGGCATCTGCAGCAAGCTTCCCTACTTCAGGATTTGAAGACAATATTTTGCCAAAGGCAGAATAAACCGGTGCGCTCCAGTAAAGCAAACAAATAAAAAATAATCCCCATACTACCGACCACCTTGCATCGCGGGCTTTTGGAACAACATAAAACCGTTGTATAACATGGGGCAGGCCGGCTGTTCCTATCATAAGGGAAAAAGCTATTGCCATCCACTGAAAGAAAGTCTGCCTGGTGGAAGGATCCCAAGGCATGGCATATTCCGGGCTTGGTACTATAGCGAAATGATGCCCCAGGGAATTATACAGTTCAGGCTTGTCAATTATTTTGATCCCTTCAACAATATCCTGGACTACAGTGCCATAACCTATTTGAGGAAGTAACCAGAAATAATCGTATTTTGCCGTAAGTATAAACAGGGGAACCATGAACGAAGTAATGATAATTACATATTGTATCTGCATATTTTTAGTGACACCAAGCATACCTGAAATAAGCGTATATAAAAGAACTACAGAACCTCCGATAATAACTGCAAGCGGATAGTTAATCCCCATGACCCACCCGAAGAGTAATCCGATTCCACCGAATTGTCCGACGGCATAGGCAATTGAAATAACAATTGCAATAACAGCACTTATGGTACGCAATGTCTGCGAGTAGTACCGGTCGCCGATAAAGTCAGCAGCCGTGTATTTGCCATATCTTCTTATCTGACCGGCCATCAGTATCAGCAGCAGCACATAGCCTCCTGTCCAGCCTACCACATATGCCAGACCATGATAACCGGCGCCATACATCAGTGCAGCCATTCCAAGGAATGAAGCTGCACTCATCCAGTTGGAAGCAATCGCCATACCTGAACCCACACGGGAAATTGAACGCCCTGCCGCGTAATAGTCGGTAGTATCTTTCGCACGGAATACGATACCAACAAGCACAAAAGAGGATAAAATAATGATAAGGATAATAGCCGGCCCGACTTTAAAACTGCCTTCGAGTTGTGTTATATCCTGGGCTGCACGTGTTACCAGGGGTAACAGTGACAAAAATATAAGAATACAGATCTTTTTCATTTTTTTAATTTTCCGGGGTTATTAAATAAAACACCTAATCAATTTGTTCAAGGAAGTTGAGCCTGGCATGCAGCCTGTCTGTCCTGTAGCAATAAACCCAGCACAACCCGATGAAAAACACGAGCAGGAAAACGGATGTATAGAAATAATGAAAAGGGAACCCCAGGAAAATGGTGTCTGTGAGGACTGAACGGTTATGAATCAGATAAAGGCTCATAATCGCCGGTATCCTTATTCTGTTTTCTTCTGAAAGAACGGGCAGGTCTTCGTCAAGTCCGACCGGCAGTATTTGAGCCAGCAGTGTGTTTTCTCCAATGCCCAGAACAGGTGCGGCTTTGGATATGATCACCTCTTTGATCTCAAGGTATCTTTCATCCTGCAATGTGGTTATCTGTTCTCTTAATCTGAAGAGATTCCTGACATCAGCCTGGATATCTGCCAGTTCAGCATCGGGGTATAATTCTGACAATGCCCATCCTACACCATCCTTTAAAGCGTCATATTCATTAGGCTCGATGGTGGTTTTACCCATTACCTGCAACATCGACCGGGCGGCCGCCTGATAATCCGGGCTGGTGGCTTCGCCCGTTTCTATCCGTTCCCAGGCATGGGAAAATACAATTAACGCTTCTTCGGGCACAGGCTTTTCAAGGATCTTTAATAAAATCTGAAACCCGAAAATTGCAACCGCCCAGATAATAAACAACTGGACGATCAGGGTCCTGTTTTTTTTTGCCTGTTGCGTTGTAGGCTTAAAAAAACTGATTCTGTATTCTTCTGTTTCCACTGGATGAATGTTAGATGAATGAATGAAGTTTCTCTCAGGCGACAAGATATAACAATAAAAATATTTTCAATTATTTCCAGTCATTATTTTTAGCATGAGATTTAAAAAAGCACTTACATAAACGGGATCACTTTAAACCCACTGTTCCGGTATGTCCGGATCAGGAAACTCTGTTTTTGTGAAAGTTTTCGGATTCAGGCCCGGGGGACGAACAGGTGGGATACCGGTTATTTTAAAGGCAGATGTCAC
>SLJO01000164.1 GCA_007135095.1 Bacteroidales bacterium
AACTAAATAATTAAATAAATAAAACCTTGAAAAAAATGTTAATTATTGAATGTTTGATTTTGCGGGTTTTATTAAACTGCAAAATACTTGACATTTACTGGCTGTGATAATAAAAAATAACCTAAATTTATATGTGCTTGTCCTGTTTTTCATCAACAGTTAATAAATGAGGAAACCCGTGGCAAATAATCTGGATACAATAAGAAAAATACTTACCGGGGCCGGCCGGGAATTGTTTAACAAGCCCAATGTTGTTGCAACCGGCATAGGGTACAAAACGACCCGGGGCGAAAAATCCGGTGATTTATGCCTTATATGCTCTGTAGAAACAAAGGTGGCGGCAGCTTCCCTTGATGCGGATGAGTTGATCCCGCCATATATCGGGGGTATTCCCACCGATGTAAATCCCGTGGGAATGATACATAGCCTTCAGGATTCCACCGGCGTTGATAGTGCGGGACTGACAGGCACCCTGCAGGAGCCGGCGGGCAGGTTCCGCCCCTCTCCCGGGGGAGTCAGCGCGGGTCATTTTCATATTACCGCCGGAACGCTGGGCTGCCTGGTTAAAAAAGGTGAACAAACAATGATCCTCTCAAATAATCATGTTTTTGCAAACTCCAATCAGTCCAAAAAGGGGGACATTATATTGCAGCCGGCACCCCACGACGGGGGCAGGATTTCCCATGACCAGATAGCCAGGCTAACTGATTTTATTCCTATACGTTTTGAAAATGAAAAAAGCCGCAGCCTGTTTACAAATGCAGTAACGGGTATTTTTAATTTTTTCGCCCGCCTGTCGGGAAGTTCTGTACGGCTATATTCAGGGAAAACAAAACATGCAGAAAACCTTGTAGATTGTGCAATAGCTGAACCTCTTGATATAAACGATTTAACAGCCGAAATACTTCATATCGGAAATATTGCAGGGGTTGCAGAGGGAGTGCTTGACATGGGACTGAAAAAAAGCGGCCGGACAACAGGTTTTACAACCGGGAAGATTGAGCAGGTGGACGTAACGGTTAAGGTGAATTTCGGAGCCGGTAAAACTGCCCTGTTTACCGACCAGTTAATGGCAGGGGCTATGAGCCAGGGAGGGGACAGCGGCTCAGTGGTACTTAACGGCCAAAATGAGGTAGTGGGACTTCTTTTTGCAGGCAGCACCACTACAACAATAATAAACAGGATACAGAATGTAATGAAACTCCTGGATATTGTACCGGTATGACTTTACCGAAAATTCTCTGTTGTACTCTGAGAAACCGGGGATTACTGGTGCGGATGACTGAAATTTTAATTCATAAACCGGCATATTATGACTGAGTCGATGGGAAAGGCCAAAAAAATCAAGAAGTTGTATGAAGAGATATGGCTGGAACTGGATAATGTCACCGCAGTGGGTAGCGGCAAAACCAAAGATGGCAGGATATGCCTGGTCATTTCCCTGAGCCATGATGATCCTGTCACCAGGAATATATTTCCCAGGGAAATAGAGGATATACCCATTGAGTTCAGGATAAGCGGTGAGATGAAACCCAATGCATAGTTACCATGATGACACTTAACAGCCCCGGACAACACTGCGGGGCGGTAACATCAGCCCCGCCATCATCCTCAATAATGCCAGCCTGCAGAACTGTATTTTATGCCGTGACCGCGGAGAGTTTAACCGCCACCGGCCCTGCTGAACAACCGGAGCAGGGATAATGTTATTTCCCCGCTCCGGTACAATTATGTTTTTAATCTGTGTTTTACTGAAACAGCTGGCTGATTATCTTATCTTTATTGCTGCAAGGTCGATTCACCACGGTGCGATGTACATCGGAGGATCGGGAGGTGGATCGCCTCTCATACAGCGGACAGAAGCCCCGCCCTCCTTTTTGACATCAGCCGAAAAAATTTGTTGCCACAAATAGCTCATACTATAAGTGTAAGCTCCGATTTCATAGGTCGTTGAAGTCCACCACACCCCGGCTTTATTCAGACCATCAAACTGACCCGGGAAATCACCCTCGTCGGGGTACCGGAATCCCCCCGGGAGTGAATTCAACCGATAATCATCGGTTCCCGGATTAGCGGAATCCTGCCAGTAGCCGGTTCCTTTCAGTTTTCCTGCTGCAATTTCAGAACCTCCTGCATGAATAACCAGTGCAGATATATCTGCCCCGGTCGGAACTCTCCACCCTTCGGGGCAAAGTTTTTCGGTCTCCACGGCATAAAAATTGTAAAGGGCGCCAAAAACATCCTTGAACTTTTCCCCGTTGTTTTCATACCAGCAGTATGCAGGGTTTGGTGTATCTCTCCAGTCACCGTTATCTGTTACTTCAGCTATACTGCTACCATCATTGTATTTTGTCGTTTTTAGGTTGGCCACCATCCACTCCTGCTTTCCTATTATCACATAGAAATATACATTCCCGTCTGTATCGGCAGCCCGTCCGTCATAGGTAGTGAATTCAAGCTGATCGCCATAGGAAACGCCAACGCTGTTTTCAGCATATGCCCGTGCAAAATAGGTCGTCCCTGCATCAAGGCCTGTAACATCTGCGGTGAAAAATCCTGTACCAGATCCGTTGTTGGTCATCCCTTCATAATCTTCCAATCTGGGGTTTTCGGAAGTACTCCATACAATTCCCCGGGCAGTAGTTGCTCCTCCCTCCGCAATTACCCTGCCCCTTACTGATGCGGATACATCAGTAATTGCTAAAATCGATTGGGTGCTTACCTGGGGATAATTTAAAGTGGTGAATTCAACCTGGTTACCATATGCAGTGCCTTCGGCGTTGGTGGCAAAAGCGCGCAGGTAATAGGTTGTTTCTGGTTCAAGCCCGGAAATTGCGGCAGCAAACTGACCGGTTCCAGAGCCAATGTTCATTATTCCCTGGTTAGTTTCAACAGTGGGATCTTCAAGGGTGCTCCACACAAATCCGCGGACACTCACCTCTGCTCCCCCGTCAGACTCTACAATTCCACCGGCTACAGCCGAGTTATCTGTAATATCGGTGACATCACCGGCAGTGACCGTGGCAATCGAGACGCCGGTGGTGAATTCAAACTGCTCTCCGTAGAAGGTTCCTGTAATGTTTGTGGCAAATGCCCGCACATAATAGGTGGTTGCCGGTAAAAGATCCTCAAGGTTGCTGGTGAAATCATCCAAACCATCGCCATCAGTGCTCATCCCATCATTTTCATCAACCGTCGGATTCTCAGTGGTGCCCCATACAATGCCGCGGACGGTGATTTCCACCCCGCCATCATCTGTTACGATGCCTCCGGAAACAGCAGAGTTTGCAGTTATCCCGGTGACCTCGGAGGTAGTGACCGTTGCAGACCCTGCCAGTGTTGTAAATTCAACCTGGTCGCTATATGCTGTTCCCTGGCTGTTGGTTGCATAGGCCCTAACATAATATATTGTGCCCGGTAAAAGCTCGATGAGCTGACTGTTAAATTCGCCGCTGCCTTCACCATCATCAGTCATTCCCTCATTTTCCTCCAGTGAAGGATTCTCAGAGGTACCCCAAACAATGCCGCGTGCAGTGATTGCAGCTCCGCCATCATCTGTAATGTTTCCTCCGGAAATGGCAGAGTTTACAGTTATTTCTGTTACATCTGCAGTTATAACTGTGGCTGCCTTTCCTTCGGTGGTAAGCTCAAACTGGTCGCTGTAGGCCGTACCTTCAAGATTGGTGGCATAACCACGGACATAATATTTCGTGGCAGGGGAAAGCCCTGTAATGGTAATTACAAATTCACCCGTGCCGCTACCCTGTGCTACCTTTCCCTCATTGTTTTCAACGGTGGGGTTCGCAGAAGTGCTCCAGACAATGCCGCGTGATGTAACATTCACTCCGCCGCCATATTCAACATTACCGCTTATTACCACACTGGTAGATGTGATCTCGGAAAAAGTGAGGGACCCAAGCCTTGCAAGCTCGGCAGTATCCTCCTTTTTGCATCCGAAAATAAAAACCAGGAATAACCCTGCCATCATGACAGGATAAAATACAGGTTTGAGAAATTTTTTAAAATTGCAATGTTTCATAATCATGGTTATAATAATGCCCTTTGCCAAAATATGCCAACAGACATCAGGATTAATGATATGGATTAAATAATTACATTGTTAATTAGTTATTATGCTTTAGCTCCTAAAACCGGTGCTCATACCGTAATGTGGCATGAAACTCGTCATATGCATTCCCGCCATTTTCCGAAGGCTTGCTCAGTAATCCCCTTACCATAAGACGCAGTGGATTGCCGTTTGGAAGGCGGTAGGAAGTGGACAGGTTCGTCATCAGTTGCCGTGACCACTGACGTACAACATATTCTCCCTCTATTATCCCGTTATTCTGCATCTGCCCGTTTACTCTTTTTATATACTGAGACTGGAGCAACGGGTCGGTCCGGTCCACCATCTGTACATACTCGATCCCGTTTTGCGACCAACCCAGTGTAATATTGGTTGTCAGCCTTCTTTCGAAAAATGAATACCCGGTGGAAGCATTCATGGAATATCCGGTACTTTGCGCAGCACCCGTGTCATTGCTCAGATAGTTGCCGGCAAGATTAAATGACAATCCTTTCGGCAATGTTGTGCCGTATGAGATGCCGGTGGACAGATTGGTAAAGCCTGTTGCCGGACGTATACCCACGGTTACAGCAGGACTCTGGTCATCCAGAACCTGGTATGAGGTGTTTACCGATACGGAATGTGCCATGGTTCCCGAGCGGAATACCATTGTAGGGGTAACCATATAGTTGCGTGAGACCTGTCGCTGGTGCATATCTGCAACAGAAGGCAGGCTCATGTACGTCGGCTTGTTTTCATTGTGCAACTGCATGTATGAAACCGTAAGGTTCAGGGATGGGGAGATCCTCAGGTTGGCATTGGTGCCGATCTGCTGACGGTAAATAGTTGATATCCTGGTTTCCATCAGGTTGTTCTGTCCGCGTGACCAGGTGCCGCCAATGTTTATCCTTCCTTTCATCAGCCTTGCCTGGGGGCGGACCCGGATCATCTCCTGATCGCTTCTGATCTGGCCAAGGCCAAGTGAGATGAAGCCGGGCTGGATCCTTTCATACCCCCCTGAGAGCCGGAACGGACCGGCATTTATATTTGTCGAAACCTCACCGGCATAATCCACCCTTGAGCTTGTCCTCGGGGCAAAGATACTTGTTAGAAATGCTGAGCCGGGGAACTCCTGCAGCATGAGTTCTTCGCTGGTAGCATCCTTTGAAAATGCAGAAAAAGTAAGGTTGCTTTCCAGCCGGAAGGCACCCTGGAACATGGAAATCCCAATTTCCGGGGTGAGACTGATGTTTTCGGAAGGAAATGTATTCCCCCAGTTCTCAATCGAACCAGCCACATCATGGGCATATACGCCTGAAATGGCAAACCGGAAGCCATTTTGCCGGCCCAGTCCCAATCTCAAACCATACAGCCATTGCTCAAAGGCAGGATCGCGGAAACCGGGTTCGTCCGTAAAATCGATCCTTCTTCTGGTCCTCCCGGCTGTTGCAGAAACAGAAAGTACCCCCGGCTGCATCTCTATCATGCCGCCCCTTACGGTAACACCTCCAAGGGAATATTTTGTAAAGCGTGGTGCAACATCGCCGGCAGAAACTGTGAGCCATCTCCATGTACCCTGGTAGTAAAACTTGTTCAACGACTGGCGCAGGGGATTGTCATCGGTTGAATAGATCATATTGAAGCCCGATCTCAGTCCGAATAATGAGAAGTTTGTATTTAGCATTATTTGTCCCATAGCAGGGGGACGCCGTGGATCAATGCCTCTTACTGCATAGGTCTCGCTGAGGAATCCCAGGCTGCCGCTGAATGTGACGGGCCTGATATCGGTTTCAGGAAGCGGATCGGTTACCTGGGAATAAACCGGATGAAAGAACGTTATAACAAGAAAAAAGAGGATACTCTTTTTCAGAAAAACCGGAATACCGGCTAAAGCATACCTGTTCCCATGCTGATGACAGGAATCCGGCTTCATTCCCCTTTTGACATATTCCGGGAAATATGCTGTTTTATTGGCTTTCCGTTTCATGGATTCCCTGAAAAAAGCTTCAAAATCTATTAGCATTTTATTAAACGGATTAATTGCCATGTTTGCCAAATATTATCATCTTAATTGCTGTTGCACAGGACAAAACCTGTTTTGGCGCTTCAGCCACCTCATCAGTTACTGCCCGCTGAAACCGGCCTGACAGCGTTTCCAGACCGGCTTTCATTACCTGAATCATTAACTGCACAAACCCGGTACCAAAAGCGGTTATTACCATCTGTATCAAAGAATTCAGTTTCAGTAACCAGCGCTGCATTTACCGGCTCAAATACCCCCGTGGGAACATCCGAACGGTATATCCTGTAACCGGCCAGGTCATTGCCGGGAATCCTTTCCCACCGCATAAACACGCCGCCATCCCTTTCAATGGCCTGCAGATTTCTGACTGAGCGCGGAGGCGTTGCAGTGCGGAACAGGATGGTATCGGCGGTAGAAAAAACACTTTCATTGCCTGCCCTGTCGGCCGCTTTCAGTGCATATACATAAGTATTCCCCGGCACGGCGGTCTCATCGCGGTAGTTACGCTGTACCAGCGGCACCCGTGCCAGCTCGGAAAGGTCATCTCCATTACCCCGGTAGATGATATATTCCCGTGCAGTAACTGAAGGCGAAGCACTCCAGTTAAGATTTACCCTGATCCCCCTGTCATTGACGGCAAGCAGCCCGGATGGCGGATCGGGAGGAGTAAAAAGCGGGATCTCAACTGAAAAAGTTACAGTATCACTATAGTTCTCTGCATAATCGGATGAATAAACCACATAGCGGTATGTTGCTCCTTCCTGGAATCCCTGACCGCCCTCACCGGGATCAGCCCATGAGAGTTCCCTGGTATCTGAGGGATTCACCCTGGTAAACCCTCCGGGCACCCGGTTATCTTCCCTTCTTCTGAGAATTATGAAGCTTTTAAGATCGGGAGTTATCTCTTCAATATTCCAGTCAAGCGATACCCTGCCTGTTTCTATATCAAACCGGCCTGTAAGATTTTCAGGTGGCGGGGGCGGCGTGACATCGCTGATGCGGGTCATTACTAGCGCTCCCGTTTCACTCTCTGTCCCCCTGTCATTTACCGCAGTTACGTGGTAAAAATATCTTTTGCCCCCTTCCACCTCCCTGTCCACAAACACCGTTTCACCTGCGGGAACAGGCTCCCTGGTAAGTTGCCGGAAGGGAACCGACAGATCTTCTGTACGATATATATGATAACCCACTGTACCCGGATCGGCAGAGGGAGTCCAGCTCAGCTCAGCATAATTCCCGGGTGTTTCCATTACCCTCACATCCTCGACCACAGGCGGCACGGCAACAAGTACTACCTCATAACTGAGCAATTCGCCGGGAGGACTTTGCTGTCCCGTAATATCTGCCGCAGTAACAAAATATTGTTCAGTCACATTAACCACAGGGGAGGTAAAAAAATAGAAATGCTCGTCCCAGGCATTATTCCTTAACAGGATCTCCTCGTTTATTAGTTCGGGATTCCCGGTTTGCCTGTTTATCCGGTAAACATAAAACCTGATAACCTTATCGTCATCTTCGGGAGAAACCCTGGGATAGCGCCAGTGAAGGGTTACCCTTTCACCCTCGTTCTCCGCCCTCAGCCCTGCAGGAGCTGCAGGAAGAGATGATTCAAGCCCCAGCCGCCGGCTAACCGGCTGATCCACCTGCCTGTTCAACAAATCGACAAATTCAAGCCGGTAGGTCACCTCCGATCCGACGGGCGCCGTACTGTCAATAAACAACATTCCCATGCCGGAGGCAAGCTCGGGAAAAAGGGATACGGCTATCATTGTCTCAAGATACCTGCTTTGCAAATACAGCCACAGTTCGCCTGCATTTTCTGCTTCGAAGAAGTCGATGACCTCACGGTAGCGTCCTCCCAGCCGGGATTGAAGTTCGCCCGAGCCACGGGCGCGGGTTACCGGTGACTGGTTCAGGAGCCGGAATTCCCCCCCCTGACTGTCCTGCCGGTAGATATTGAACCCATAGCCGGCGGGAAGCCTTTTTGTATGGTAGACGTGAACCTCATCCTCATGGGTTACGATCCTGAGCTGCACATCACTTCCCATCGCCGGTTTGCCTGCGGCCAGCAGCGCAACTGTTAACAGAAGTAAAATATGATTCTTCATATAATTTATCCTGCTTTATAGTTTCTCACTTTTTATATAAACGCTTCATCAATCATCCATGTCCCCGGTCACACAAAACTGTAATTTCAATAATTCAGACGTCTTCATGCCAGTCAGGGTCAAACAGGCTATTTAAAAGTTGTCCCACCCAACACATTAAAGGTGGAACTTTGAACCCCGGTTGTCGTTGTATTCTGTACTGTTGTTGTTTTGCTGGCACCCGTGGTGCTGGTAACCTGAACATCAACGCCCAGGCCGGCTGTTCCCGCTCCTTCAATCTGTGTGCTGGTGCTTGCACTCCCTGTTTTACCGGTTGTCTTGCTGCCTGAATAATTGTCCACACTTGTCCAGCCCTGCAGGGTTTTGCCGGATTCAATATCAGTTACCTTGTAGCTTACGTCTGAGACTGGCGCCCCCTCATCGGCAATGTTATCTATGTTTATTTCAAGCAATCCTGTATTACTATTGTAATCATGATTTATACGAGGTTCTTCCGGCACCGTATTCCACCTGAAGGGGCCGCTGGCTACCACGGGCGAAACCATGTCCTGATGGTTAACCGCCCTCACGTTCACGTAAATATCTCCCTGGTGCACCACGGAAATATATCCCATTGGAATATTGAATGCGGGCACTCTGGAAGGATATGGACTGACCTGTTGCGGATATGTAGTTATCCAGTCATGACCGAAATCGGTATCGCTGCTCCAGCCCCTTATATCTGTTGCTCCCGGGGATGTGCCCATCGAGTACTGGTAGCCCCTGACCTGCGATTCATAATCGCCCGAAAGCAGGGGCATGTAAAGGTTAACTCCTGTGCTCTGCACCATAACATTTACCACGGGTGGTGTAGGAGCAGACGGATCCTTCACCGTAAGCGGCCCATAGGTAATCCCTTCACTGACATTTCCTGCATTGTTTCTTGACCGCACATGCAGGTACAGCGGGTCGGTCCACGTCACGACACCTCCGGTCACCGTTGCGTTCAATCCCGTTGTAAATTCAACCCCGTCAAGTGAGAAGGCATGTGCCGGGTCCTCTACCGGGGTAAATATATATTCATATCCCCAGATGCCCGACAGATCATCTTCACCGGCATTCCAGCCCCTTGAGAGGGATGGCTCACCTGCATAGCCGGAGGGATAATTCACCCTGCCCGGCAGGAAGGTTGGTTTCCTGGTAACAACATCAAAAACCTGCGGAGAAGAAGATGATGAGCCAAACTGAATTGCCCCCCCAGTGATCCCTCCGAGAATTGTAACATACCCGGGAGCCGTGGGAGCTACGGCATCATAAACGACAGGATTGCTCATGCTGAACATGGATGTTTTGCCCGCACTGTTGGTTACCCTGGCGCTTATATAGTACCTGCCACCGTGTTCAAGATTCAGGCCGTGTACCACCGTCTCCATGCGGCGGGTCACACCCGAACCACCGGCACCAGTGTTACTTGTCACTCCCACTGCCTGCCGCCAGTCCACTATATCGGTTTGTCCCACCCATGAACCAATGGCATATTCGAATTTCTGTATATCGGTCTGCTCGTCATGCGCACTGATGAAAAGATGCATCCTCGATCTTTCATTGGTATAGTATATGTTCTCTATGTTGATCCCGGCCGTTGACCCTGAACTGCCGGAGGACCCGGGCCCGGTCGAAGGAGTGAAACCCGCGGCGGGCTGGTAAGTATTAGTTGTTGTAACAGCAGATCTGTATGGCAGCTCGATAACAGGTGCCGTTGGAGGGGGCACATCATTAGTTATGTACTCGCCTTCTGCGGAGCTCTGGCCATTGTTGTCTATACGCAGACTTATGCTTGCCGAACGGATTGTTGTATTGCCTCCGCTGCCCCTGGCGCGAATGGCGATATTGTAGGAATTCTGAAGCCGTGTGCCACTTCTGTCCCCAATTACCGGTTGTACCATATAAGATGCCGGTTTCCAGGTGTAATGCTTCAGAGATCCCCTGGTACCGGCTGAGACAAACCCTCCTGAGGAGCGCCGTTGGATCAGATAGCTTGTTTCGGCAATATTGCCCGGATGATGGGCCTGCCAAAATATATCGGCCCGGTTTTGGAAAACAATTTCATCATCATCGGCAGGACTTATAACAAAACTTGTTATTACCGGAGGTTCGAGCATTCCTGTTATCTCATTACGCAGAGCCGCCATTTCGGCCGTCTTGTCATCACGCACCGGACGTTCGCCGGCGGCTATGCGGGTAACCGGTGCATCTCTGCCTGTAATGACAGCGACAGGGGTGCCCTGTTGCACTGAACTGCGCATTGGAATATACTCCTCTATCATGCCGTATAAAGTGGCCGTTATCTCGGCCTTCAATGTGTAGAGAATCTCAAGGGAGCCCGTAAAAGCAACATGCATCTCTTCCAGGGGAGTAAACACATCGTTGTAGTCCTGTTCCGTGGTTTCGGCCAGGAGCCGGATTGCCTCTACATATTCGGTGTTGGACTGCGTCTTGTAATATTCGTGCAGGTGATGTACCAGTCCCATATAGCTTGAGTAAAACTCCTTGACCGACTCCGCCGCTTCAGCATATTTATCTGAAAGATAATGAAGACTTTGTCTTGACTGGAACAGGGCTGGCTGAGCAGAGTAACCGGAATAAACTGGTTCTCCGTACATGTTGGAAGGTCCGCCGAGCGGGCTCTGCATATCCATGCTATTCTGGATCCCCGGCTGATGGGTATCGGTGAACTGGAATGATGATTCCACCAGGCTCCCAAATCCGGTTCCCATTAAGGGAACGGCTGCATTCATAAACAGGCTGCTCAGCGCTCCGCTCCCCTCTATCATTCTTTCCAGCTCCATAAGATTTAGCATTGTTCCTGCGATGGCTTCCTCATAATATTCAAGCTGCATCTCTATATTCTGTATATAGTTCTCCAGTTCGGCTTCATTATTTTGGGCAATCATCTGGTTCACATTTATGGCGGGACTTTCGTTCACCACCAGATCCTCTCCCTGGCCGCTGACTGATCCTGCCGACCAGGCAAGCGGACTGATAATTTCCCGAGAAATGGCACTGGTTTGGTCGCGCAAATCCACAGAATAATTGATGGCGTTTCGCAACATCCCCGTAATCTCATTCTCAATGCCCAGCACATATGATATCTTGTCATTCATTTGGGTCCTGAGAACTTCAACATCCGTGGAACCGCTGATCCAACGGCCTATCTCACCGGCAAGATCCTCTGTGCGACGTGCATCCTCAAGCGCCTTGATGGCTGCCGCAACATCGTCGGCTGCCTGGCTGGCAGCATCCTGGAGCTGACCGGCCTGCCTCCTTGAATCGGCAATCATCCGTTCGAATTCGGGATTGGATCCGCGTCCGCCATCCCAGCCTGCCCGGCTGTATGATGCCCAGGCGGAAGCGCTTCCTTCCCAAAGAATTACATCGACATTGACATCGCCCTGGGCATACAGGAACCTTTCTCCCCCGCTGCTTACAAAAGCACCGAGAAGAGTTCCCTGGACACTTGCCCCGGCGACAGAGATCATGGCATTGATCAATCCGTATGCACCAAGGTCGGAAGTTTCATTCAGGTACCAGACAGAGGCATCAAGACGCCCCTCCAGTTTTATTAAACTGCCGTCATAATCTGCCCTGATATTCAGGTTGGCCAGTAGTCCGTCGTTACATACAATGAAATCGGAATTGGTTTCAACAACAAAGAAGTTTACCTTGCTTCCACCGTACACGGCCCACAACACAGGAGGATCTCCCGGGCCGGGCTTTGCAAAGAACCCTATTTCGCCGCCACCGTAAAGGGCCGGGCTGTAATTTATCGCCAGACTGCACAGGCCCTGTACAATAGGATTATCACCATATTCAACGCCCAGGTACATGTATGTCTTAAGCTTTTCGCCCTGGGCAAACAGTATGCCATCTACATGAAGCGAGGTGGACCCGTTTGTTGTTTCCAGAAAGATCTTGCCGTCAACAGCATATTCCTTTTCACCTATCAGTCCTGCGGCAGCATAGAGAAAGACGGCAAACCTTGTATCGGGGTTGAATTCGGGGTGGGCCAGGTAGGTAAGTCCCGCGATACGGCGCACATCATCAAAATCCGGTTCCACAGGATTATAATAGAATCCCCCTCCAAAACCTTTAAGGGTGATCAAACCAGGGATGACCGGTATTCCCGGATCGACATCAGCCTTCACAAACAGTCCGAAGCTCAGTTCGTTGTTGATATTTGAAATTTTCCCGGCCACCCCAATGTCGAGCCCGGTCTCATCAAAACCAAACTGTGCTGTACCTGCCACACTCAGGCTTCTTCCGGCAGAGCCCATCGAATAATAGGTCATGCTCACTTCTATGGCAGCGGCCGGTATTTCAAGCGATGCATTCTCAATCTGCAGGGACATACCCGCAACAGTGCGGTAAAACAGTATCCTCTCCACTTTTCCCCCGTAGGCATCCTTTGCATCCTGGCTTCCATTCTCCCTGCCATTAAGAGTTACCTGGGCGTTTTCCACAAGAAGGTATTCCAGAACCTCTATTTCCTGCACCTGGGGATTCTCAGGATCGGGGCCATCAGAATCATCAACAATGGTCAGTATATAGGGATCATCGAATTTTTCATACTCGAAATTACCAAGTGAAAGGGTAACGACATTCATCAGCGTTGCCTCCAGTCCCCCGTCACCCCTGAACCTGCCGAAATCCCTTATTCCCTCGCGGGCAATGGTAAATCCCTCGAATTCAGCCCTTCCTTCCAGTCCGGGTAACGTAATCCCGGCCTTCCCCCCTATCTCAACGGCAAACCCGCCGGTTTCAGGCATTGCCAGTGTCTCTATCTCTACAGAGAAGAATCCCGCGCTGAATGCAAACAGCCTGCTGCCCGGCGAGGGCGTGCTTGTGATCTGCAGGCTCAGTTTGTCGTTATAATTATACCTTAGCCCGTATTTATCCCTTATATTTCCAGGTTCCCCAAACATAATAAGTTTAGGATCGCTGCCGGGTTCGGGGTCTTCATCATGTATCTCAAGAGTAGCTGAAGCATAGATGGTGGTGTTTGTCACATCCTGGAAGTCCACTTCCAGGTCCACCCCGGTAAGCACCAGGGTGGCAATTTCGCCGAAATGCACCTTTGCCTGATTCTCATCATCAAACCTGAAACCAAGGCCTTCCATTTTCACCTTCACATCCCGCCTGCCTGTTTGCGTTATTGATACTATAAAATCGGAGGTCTGCTCAAACGGCTCCGGGAGGGTAACGCTCCCGTTTACCAGGAACTGAAGGTGACCCTCGCTGTTCATGTTGAACATCAGCCCTGTCAGCACAAGGTGGTTCTCTATAATCGCAAAATCGTCGGTCAGCAGATCGATATCCAGGTTGTCTATGCCGAAAGACCCGTCGGACCCCACTCTCAAATTGGTAAAATCCGCCCTTTTCTTAAGTACTTCAAGTGAACCGTCAATACCCAGAATGAAAACCCGGCTTTCGATGTTATAATCCGGCCGCACCTGGTCGACCGCTACCTTAACCCTGTCGCCGAAAAGAGAAAATTCCTGCCGGTCGGCCTGCACTTCAATCCCTCCAACGGAAATGCCTTTTTTCGTGCCAAGTGACAACTGGTTAACGGTTATGGCAAAATCATCGCCAAGAAGCTCCGGCATAGAAACTACGCCTGACATGCTGACGGTGAATTCCTCCCTGGATGCGACGGCACCAATCTCAGTGAGCCAGAGCCGGGCATGGGAAATGGAGATAGTATCGCGCTGCAGCTCGTCAAGATCAAATTCAAACCTCCACTCAGAATCAAGGGCCTCGCTGACCTCGTAAAATGACTGGAAAGGCAGGGAAGAGAATCCCTCGTCGCTTTCACCTTGTTCTTCATCCTCCTCCGCGTCCTCATGCGCAAAAAGGCTGCTGGTCATCGTTCCCGTTATGCCAAAAGAGGTTTGCTGGCCAAAGGATGCCGCCAGATGATATACGTTTATGCAGAGGGCAGAGTCAGCGAATGCTTGGGCAGCCAGGGTATCGGATCGTGAGACGGCATCTCCTATCGACAGGGATACCTGTTCAAACCCCTGGCTGCTGAACCGCAGCTCATCCATATTCACAATGAGTCCCCCGAGGGCCTCGGGCAGATCCAGCCGGGCAGCGGCGGTAAGGGCACCAACCCCGTCATCTCTTCTTTTATAGGCAAGGGAGGTAATGGAAACCGGAAGATTGGGAACCTTGTACGGGTTCTCTTCTATATTCACTCTAATGCTGCTCTCCCCGACAATCTCATAGGCACTGTTGATGGTTACCGAAAACTCTATGTCAAAAAAAGGAGGTTCCTCCCCTTCGGCGCCAAGGGAAGCAAGAACCAGCCTTGCCTTCTCACCCTCTTTGGTCTGTAAGGTTCGATGTCCGTCACTGCCCGGTTCAATTTTCACAACCAGGTTATTCTCCCTTTTAAGGACAAGGTAGGCAATATCCCTGTCGGGCAGGCCAAGGGTATCGGGAATAGGCAGGACACCGAGGATGTCTCCGATACCCAGTCCGTTACTGTCATACCAGGCTAAAAGCAGAGAATCACCACCTTCTTCATCCCGCCAGATCTGGGCAACCCCGCTTTTAACCGTTTTGGTCCTGTAGTCGAACATGAAACCATCTATAAGGGCAAGACGCAAACCGGCAAAGGAAATTTCAATATCCTCCGGTTCGGCATCTTCCGGCTCCGGTTCCGGTTCAGGTTCATCCTCCTGTTCCTCCCTCTCTATAAGGTGGAGGCTGGCGGTGCTTCGACCTGCAAGGGCAAGCCCGTCCTTGTTAAGGGTTGCCCCGATACCGTCAAGGTTAAGGCGTATCACGTTTGTATCGGAAGGAACAGGGTTGTTGCCCGGCACCATACGCCAGTGGACGGGAAGGAAAAGAAGCTCGAATGCAAATCCCGAGCTCACCATTTCGCCTCCATGGGTATAACCGGTCGATATGGTTGCCTCTCCGTTTTTTATCCTGAAATCGTCTAGTCCGATCACCAGGTCATTAAAATACACATCTACAAGAACGTTTTCGCCCACCTGCATATCTCCCTTAGCCCTTAGAGTCAGTCCGAGACTGTCGAGCCGTGCCGAGTTGACCACGAAGTTAAAGAAGGGATCGTCCGAACCGGCCGGAAGGCTCCAGTTGAAGGCATTATTAATTTCTATTGAGCCGTCCAGAAGCCGGCCGGTTATGAGATCCATCTCAAGTGTACCGGTTGCAGTGGCAGTTTCAGATTCATTGCCGGCACGAGGGATAATAAGTTCGGCACCACCTGCCAGTACAGCGGTTTGATTTCCCTCCTCAAACCCGAACTGCAGGCTTGAGCCGGTGAACATCAGCGAAAGCTGCCCTATCGGCATTGCACCGCAGGGAACAAAATTCTCAATCGTTCCTGAAAATCCCCTACCCTCAACCAGGGCAAAAGAAAAGCCGACCGGATCGCAGGGCTCTTCCGATTCAAAAAGATCGAGGCCCGGAACTGACCCTGCAATAAAGATATCCAGCCCCTGCGTGGGTTCACCGCCGCGAATCACCTCGGTCAGGTTGCCCGAAAATTCATGAATATCCAGCCAGGTTAATCCTACCGGTATCTTTATCGGCTGCAGGGGAGAATGCACTTCCACCGAACCGGTAAAACGGCCGCCGGAAAAACCAGCATCGTTAACGGTAAGAGAAACTCCGGCCAGATCGGGGAACTGGGAGACAAGTTCGGGAAAGGTAAGGGCAAAGTCAACCCTGGGCAGCAATCCGGCAAGCCCGGCCAGGTCAAAATCATAAATATCCACCACCGCTCCGTCCATCCTGAAGGCAAGAGGCTGCAAGCTGATCCCGAAAAGGGTTACCGGCGGCACATAAAGCGCAGGATTGGACCCGTCATTGATTTCCTGGTATGGTATAACAAATCCAGATGGCCTGATTTCAACTCCCTTCAGGGGAATTAAAAGATTCTCCTCTTCAATTTTCATTCCCAGAGTAAAATCGAGTCCGGCATAAAAGTCGAACCCCGTTTCCCGGCTATAATCAAGATGAAGGTTTTCTACCTTGTCTATACGGAAAATAAACGGGTCAATATTGAACTGCGGCCTCTGCACGGAAACATCATAATCAAGATCTATCAGGCGGAAGCCATGGCGGTTATAGCCTGCCATAATATCAACCCTTGCCGTATTCTCCTCATAATTAACCCCGAAGCCACCTGTAATTGAAAATTCATACTCGGGGTGGGCGAAAGGAGTAAGAAGAGGGAATGACATAAAGCCGGAAAGAGCATCAATATTCAAAACCGCAATATCACTGCCGGCGACAAGCGGAATGTCATGATTGAGGTTGCCAAGTTCAAAGGAGGTCATGACCTTGCCATCCTGCTGCACGAACATTGTTACCATCGAGTTTTCACCCAGCTGCTCTTCAAAAAGTTTCAGCTCACCGGTGAAGAACAGTCCCTGGTTAAGAATATCATGAACCTCATCAAAGTTGCCATATGCTATATGCTTAAGCGAAAATGGCAGGCCGAAACGCTCCTCCAGATCCATGAATTCCGCCATTCCCGAAACATCAACCTCTATCTGCCCGCTTTCAAACCTCAGGGGAGCAAGGGACAGGCCAAAATCACTGAACTGAACCCCCACTCTGGGGGCGGTTGCAAGCTCTCCCTGCAGCACAGGCAGAACAAGGTCGACCGTCATGCCAGGGAAAGTGCTTATTAATATGCCAAATTCACTGTCCCGGACCTCATCCACTTTAACAAGCAGGTTGCCCTGCTGATCCTTCAACTCCAGGTACGCAACCGTGTTATGGGGAACAGGAAGACGGGCGGGAATTACCGATTCAATGGCAAAGGAAAGGGCCGGGTGAAAGCCGAATTCGTCTACTATTGCTACAATGTTATCATCGTAAAGCACATCCATTCTCCCCTCCCGTACCTTGAAGGGATCCAGGCCGAAGGCAAAATCATCTGAAAAGTCGACCGAAAGGTTGTTTACCGAAAAGCCGCTGAAGGCCATAGCAGCATCGGCGCTGCCGCTGGTTCGAAGGCCCGCGCTGTCTATCTGCACAGACCCGGCAAGTGAAAAGAATAGGCCGGGATCAAGCGATAGCACATCATCGGGATCGGCCGACCGGTACAGCAAAGAGAAATCACTGTCTATTCCTGCCTCAAGGGCAAAGGCTTCATCAAAAAGTATGTTGCCCTGTTTTATCCTGAAGCTTTTCAGATCAAGCAAAACCTCATTGAATGCTACTCCAATCTCACGGGTTCCTGCCATGAAAATATTTCTGCCGTCAATCATCAACCCATCGAGCGAGATGGCAGCGCTATTTACGTTAAATACAAGTATCTCATCTTCCGATGGAATTTTCCAGACAAAGGGCTGGTCAATCTCAAAATTGAGCGAGGTAAAATCGCCTGTTACAAGATCTATACCCAGTGAGCCGCCAAACAGTCCGGTTCCCCCGGCTTGCAGGGGAAATTCAAGATTGGCGGAGGCTTCAAAAAGGGCTGACTGCCCGGCGCTGCCGGCACTGAAATTCAGGACCGATTCGGTTACCGTTGCTTTGTACGGACCTATGCCCACCGGACAGGAAGGGATAATGCCGGAAACCTGACCGGATATTATCCCGGTGCTGCTTAAAAACAGGTTTTCAGCGCCAAGTTCAACAGTTTCGCCGCTGCAGGCAAAGGGCGTGCCCAGCAGCATTGATCCGTCAAGAGCAAGATGGCCGTCAATACTGAATTCCCCGGCTTCCACTGCCCCGGTCAGCTCACCGGCAAGGCTGCTGAGACGGACACCGTATCCGGCACCCAGCTCTATGGCACATTCATTGCCTGAAAAGGAGGCAGAGGGAATGGCGGCCGAAAACCGGCCACCCGAGAACCCTGCATTTTCAATATCAATTTTAAGGTTCCTCAGGCAGTAGGGCATATGATCGGGGAACCGGGGAAGGGTAAGCTCAAAGTCAAAGTCAAAGTCCCACGGACCCGGCAGCAGTCCGTCCCAGTCAAACCAGGGAAAGGTAAAAGCGGGAATCGTAAAGGAGGTAAGTTTTGCTCCGAAACCGGCAAGGTCAAGGCGGGGAACTACATAAAGATCCTCTTCATCAAAGTATACAGGAGGGAAATGGATTCCTTCCCTGTCAAGGGTAATGCCATAAAGATCAGGCAGCCTCAGGTTGTCAAAGGACGGGAATTTCAAACCGGCATCAAACTCCAGGCCAAAATCCCACCGGTGGGTTTGCGGATCATAGCTGATCCAGGGGTCATTGAAACGGGCTATCTGCAGCTCACCGATGCCAAGGTTTATATCGGGGGCATTGTAGGTAAGCGGGGGTGGGCGGATGTCGGCAGTGACACCGTTTTCGGACGATACTTCCAGGAAAACGGGAACATTATAGCTGCTTCCCTCCAGAGCATTGATCCTCAGCGAGCTTACGATATTCAAGGAATAGTCAAAAGAAGGATTTCCTCCAAGTGAAATATCTCCTGTTGCAGTTGCAAAATGCAGTGTTGCAAGATCGGTTCCGGGTACGATGGGAAGGGAAAAGTCAACCGGGCAGGCAAAGCTGAATTCCGCCAGGCTGCCTGATAGTTCCATATGGGGCATGATACATGGTGTGGGTTCCGAAAAGAAGCTCAAACTGGCATCGGCGGTAATGTATGCACCCGGAAAGATTGCACTGATTGAATTTACTTTGAGCTCGACAGGATGTGCCCCATAGCTGAAAAGAGGCAGGCCGCCGGGACCGGTGGCAGTTACCGAGCCGCTCAAACCACCCGCGGAAAGGCTCAGGTATCCCTCTGCCTCAATCATCGTTCCCGCGGGGTCGGCGATCATCACATCAACGGTCATTCCCTCACTAAGCCCCCATCGAATGGCTTTCAGGGAAAGGATATCACCTGTATTTCCGACCGGCAGCGCCTCACCGCTAATGTTTCCGCTAACATTCCCTCCCAGCACTACCGGGTTATCGATATCATCAAGCCGGAGCTCAAGATTGCTGCAGGTTACACCAACCTCAGTGAACCCTGATGCCCCGCTGCCCGAAAAATCAAGCCTGAGGGTGGCAGTTCCGTCCATTGTAATTGAATGGCTGCCGGTGGTTATATCCATTCCGGTAAGGTTAACCAGCTCGGCAAAACCAGGTACAAGAGGGATGCGCTGAAGCCGGGATGCATCATAATCGCCAAAAAAGCTGTCGCCGGCAGTGAAGGTGTATATTTCCGTTCTCCCCTGGTCTCCAATTGGGATCTGCCCGGAAATCTCCCTGGTGCGCACCTGCCATGCATACTGGTTACCCTGCTCGAGAGGCAGATTTTCGGCAGTATATATCATTACCGGCTGCATAGTGGTAATCCTGGCATGTTCACGGTTGGACTGGATTGCCTGAAGAGGCGTCTGACCCTCAACCACCTCAACAATCAGCACCTCATATTCAAACTGGAACATGGGGAGCCCGATGACAGGAGTCCATGAAAAAACGGGGAATACGGCCGGCGCATTCCCTCCGTCAAATGGAGATATAAGCACAGGAGGCTGGGGAAAACGTATCTCGAAGGGTGTGAACGACGGGATTGAACTGATCATTGCAAGTGAAGATGCCGGTATCAGCTCGATCTCCAGCATATAATCACCCTCCGCCACTATCCCTTCGCGCACTACCTGTTCCTGTATCCTTCTTGATATCAACTCAACAGGATCTTCTGCAAATTCTATAGCAGGAGGTTCGCTGAAAGTACGGTAAATATAAGTCCCCGGAGTCAGGGATACCGGGAAGGAAGTCATGCGGAACAGTTCCTTGCTAAATTTGGAAAGGGTAATTTCCACATTGAACGATGCAGGAGCCGGATCGGGATTATTGTAGATTATCTGGAACTGATACTGCCCCAACCGGAAATTCCTTTCAATATCATTTACATAAGGTGATTGCAGTACCGGGGGAACTCCGGATACGATAACCTGCACGGTTCCCTGCGCAGAAGCATTGTAGGAAGATCCGGTAAAAAGAAATAATCCTGACATTGTCAGGACGAGATACCTGAGAACTTTCATTCGAAGTGAAGTTATCAATTAGTTTATCAATATTTTGCTAATTCATGATCAGGCTGCTTTGCTTTTCAATCCAATGAACCTCTATGATGTATTGACTTCGAAAATATCTTTCATGCCTTTTTGTGTGCCCCGGCACCATGCTATTTGTCTTCACAATCAGTCAGTGATAAGCAATTTTGAACCAGTGACCGGGATTATCTTTTAGCAATCCGTAACAATATAATATCAACAAGAGTATAACATATATACAGTAATATGGAACCTGCAGCCGATCTCACATGCGGCGGAACTCTTAATTAGTAAAAAAAGGCTGCGTGACATTCATTCTTTTTAAAGCACCTGATATGATTGACACCTAAAAAATAACACATTGAATATTGTTGGATAAATATTCGGCATTTAATTATATTTCCAGTCACAATTTAACAATATATTGAATTTTAAATGGACTGAATATCAAAACACTAGGCTTAATTGACAATTTGTATAAATGGTAGATTACCTTTTACTGGCATTATTTATACCTGTAATGGTTTGTTTGTTCTGGTTCATTGAATTGCTTTTCGCAAATGGTGAAAACCAAAAGGCCAAAAAGCATCTTTCCTTTTTAATGATATGCGGCTTCTTTTCCTTTTTAGGCGGATTGCTCTATTTCAAGGAAATTTACAGCGTTTATGCCATTATTTATATTGGGATAATGGTTTTTTCCATGGCCCAGATTCCGGCGCTTTATTTATACCTGATTTCTCTTACTGAAAATAATATCCCACTTAAAATCTATTTCGGGCATTATATCTTACCTTTTCTCACAGGAATAATAGTTATTTACTTTCATTACATATACATTTCTCATGAAGACCTGCTGGTTGTTATCAATTGTTATTTCACACCCCAGGAATTAATCCAAAAACAAAAAGTTACCTATTATGCAGATCTGATATTGAGGAATGGTTTTGTTTTACTCGGTATTTTCTATTTAATTCTTATCCACTCAAAAGTGAAAAGGCATTTTAAAAAAGTAATGGATTATTACTCTGATGCTGAATATAAAAACTTACGCTGGATAACCTTAACTACTGCAATTTATCTCCTGTTTGCGTTGATAGGGGCAACTCTTTTTAATTCTCAAAGCAACCAGATAATATACAAAAACACAAGTATTGTCTCTATCCCTTTCCTGCTAATGGCCATGGTTTTTTGGTATATTGGATTTCTGGGTAACAGGCAGCAGCTGATTGTAATTCCTGCTTCGGAGATGGATCAAAAGCCACAGTTCATTCTAACAGAAGCCTTAAGAAAAGACATGGTCAACAAAATAAAGCACACCATAGAAACTGATAAGCTTTACCTGAAACCGGACATATGTCTTCCCGATTTAGCAAGGAAAGTAGGCACTAACAGGTATTATTTGTCAAAAATAATTAATGATGAATTGGGCATGAATTTTAATAATTTTATTAACCAGTACAGGATAGCAGAAGCGGTTGAATTGATGAGAAGCCCCGATAGCAGTTATTCTTTGGCAGACATTGCGGCAAGGTGCGGATTTAATGCATACATATCTTTTGTCAGGAGTTTTAAAAGACATAAGAACGAGTCTCCTGAAAACTATATAAAAAGGAGAGAGGACAAGGCACAACAGATACCGGGCAGGCGCAACCATGTTCCGTCATGACAGACTTAAATACATGGTTGTGTTTAATCACTTCTTCGGTTAGATGCAGGATTTATTATTTTTGTGATTATTTTTGTTAACGGAGCATTATGCGCGCAGGCTTATGCGGATAATCTCCGGGCCGCGCGAAGCAGGCAACCTCAGAAAAAACAGCAGACAAATCGCCAATGGTCCCGTCATTTAGTATATACCGCTTTCTGGTCATCACGGGAACCCTTCTGGTCATTGCCCTTGTGGTGATAATTATAAAAATGACCGTCAACCTGACTCCCGGGGAGGAAACCGTTATGCCGGGTGACCTTCCTGTTGTGGGAATAGAAGCAGAACCCGATAAGGATGGCTGGAAGCCCCTGTTCAACAGGCATACGCTGGATGGGTGGGAAATAACCAATTTCGGCCCGCAGGGCCCTGTCACTGTAAGTGGTTCGTCTGTAATCCTGAATTTAGGCGACGGGGCTACAGGAATTACATGGGCCGGGGAATTCCCTTCAATTAACTATGAAATATCACTGGAAGCAATGCGTATCGATGGAAATGATTTTTTCTGCGGCCTGACCTTTCCCGTGGGAGATGAATACTGCACCCTCATAACCGGCGGGTGGGGCGGAGCACTGGTTGGTTTAAGCAGCATTGACGGCAGGGATGCATCCGAAAACTTCACCGGTACCAGGATTGCCTTTGAGAATGGACGCTGGTACACAATAAGGGTGCGGGTAGATAATGAAACAATACTCTGTTTCATTGATAATGAAGAAATCATCCGGGTACCGGTGGCAATGCACAATTTTTCGGTAAGATCGGAGGTAGGCCTTTCCAGGCCACTTGGAATTGCTTCCTGGTATACCACGGCAGCACTAAGGAACATCAGGTTCCGGGAATTGTGAAGGCCGGGGGCTGAAATTATTATCACGGCATTACCTTTCGGGGAAACCGCCTTATCACCCTCTGCAATCATTTGTACAAATACGTGAATTTCGCCCGCTGTCTGGCAGAGAAAATTTACTGCGACCATTCAGTTGGCTCCCTGTCCCAGCGGTGCTTCCTGAGTTCCTCCAGCAGTGAGGCATCAAGCGGACCTGCGTCACTTGCAGCCATGTTCGACTTCACATGGTGAGTTTTCCTCATACCCGGAATGATGGTACTTACCGTTGGTTCTGCCAGAATAAACCTAAGGGCCATTTCTGCCATGGTCATCCCTTCCGGCACCAATGGCTTCAGTCTTTCGGCCCGTTCAACACTTGCATCGAGATTTTCGGCAACAAAATAGGTATTCCTCCAGTCACCTTCAGGCCAGCGGGAGTCTTTTGTCAGGTTGCCCGTAAGTGAACCCTCATCAAAAGGCACGCGGGCTATCACGGCAACATCGTACTCCCGGCAGGCAGGAAACAGTTCATCCCCGGGATTCTGATCGAAAATGTTATAGATGACCTGCACACTGTCAATCATGCCGCTCTTGACGGCTTTTAGACCGTTCCAGGGCTCCCACCGGTTAATGCTGACGCCGATGGCATGAAACAGCCCCTTTGATTTGAGATCTGTCATTTTCCTTAACAGCCGGTCATCTTCCAGCCATGAATCCTCCCATGTGTGAAACTGCATCAGGTCATACGAATCCAGCCCGGCATTGGCAAGGCTCTTTTCAACATATTCTTCTATATGGTCAGGAGGAAAACAGTCGTCCAGGCTATACTCCCTTTTACTGGGCCATTTGAAATTTCTGGGAGGTATTTTGGTTGCAGTGTATAATTTCTTGTCTGCATTGGCCCTCACCAGTTTGCCGAGAAGGCCTTCACTCTTCCCTGCCCCGTAGCCCCACGCGGTATCGAAAAAGTTACAGCCTTTGTTTACTGCCAGCTGCAGCGATTCCATAGACTCGCCGTCATCGGACCCGGTCCATCCCGCCATACCCCACATTCCGTAACCGATTTCACTTACGTCCCAGTTTGTTCTTCCGAATTTTCTGTAATTCATAATTATCCGATTTAATTTAACCTTCTTCAAATTAGATTTTCTTCAGTTCCGGCCCGGACAAACACAGAGCCTAACGGCTTACCAGTGGTCTTTCAGGAACGCCTTCGAAAGTGATCTTAACGGGTTTGATCCTGCCGTCCTGATCAAATTCCAGTTTTTCCATGCACACAACCCTGTGATTATGATGGGTCTCTTCCAGGGGTCTTCTGTGGTAAACTATGTAGTATTCATCCTCCCCGGGAATCTGCAGGACCGAGTGGTGTCCCGCACCGGTTGCCACTTCGGGATCCTGCTGGAGAATTGTTTCTTCTCGCTCGAAGGGACCGAAAGGATTGTCTGAAATGGCATACGCCACCCTGTAATGCGGTCCTCCCCATCCCCCCTCGGACCACATAAAATAATATTTCCCATTCCTTATAAACATAAAAGGACCCTCTACATAGTCCTCCGGCGTTATCTCCCTGTAATAAGTTCCATCCTCAAAAGGTGCCAGCCCGGTGAAATCATCCTTGAGCTTAACAACATTACAATGGCCCCAGCCACCATAATACATGTAATAAGTCCCGTCGGTATCTTTAAAAACATACTGATCTATTGGCTGGGCGCCGTTTACAATTTCATTTATCAATGGTGTGCCAAGAAGATCCCTGTATGGTCCCTGCGGCTGATCGGAAACTGCCACACCAATTCCGCCTGCCTGGCCTTCATGCACATCGTTGGCAGCAAAGAAAAAATAGAATTTCCCATCCCTTTCAACAGTCCCCGGTGCCCACATCGCACTATCCGCCCACTGAACCGCCGCGGTATCAAGGATCCGTTCGTGCCTGGTCCAGTTTACCAGATCGGGCGAAGAAAAGCAATCAAAGAAAACCTGCCGGTCATAGTAATCAGAATATGTTGGGAAAATCCAGTACAGGTCGCTATAAACTGCTGAGGCCGGGTCAGCATACCACCCATCAAAAAGAGGGTTTCCGGAATATTCCTTCCCGGCATTTCCGGAAAACTGGCAGGATGGTAAAATCAGGATGATTGAAAATAAAAACAAAAATGCTCTCATTACAGTTTTTTATGATTATAATTCCATAGCTGTCGTGCGCCGAAAAGATAACCCGGGATTATGAAGTTTCCCGATACCGGTCACCTTTGCCTGTTTTGCTAAACGGTTGTTTTACCCTAAATTCTCCAGGGTGACCTCATCGGCTGGTTGACCAGAAGGTTCGCTGCGGGATCGTTTACAAACTCACATTTATCAGGGTCAAAATTCAGCGAACGTCCAAGCCTGAGAGCTGTAACGGCTATATTTACCATTGTGCATGACCGGAAACCGTTTTCTTCATTTAGGGCAAATTTCTGTCTCTTCCTGACTGCTTCGGAAAAATCAGTAACCTGGGGTTCGGGATCGGGAAATGAATCAAGTTTCTTTTGGAGGTCAGGGATGTCGGACTGGAAACCCCGGAAAAGTTTTCCATCGGGTCCTTCCAGATATGCTGCATTTTTATCTTTATTCTCGCCATCAAGGATAACTTTGCAGCCATCTTCATAGGTCAGCTCGATACGCCTGAATGTCCCTGCAGCGTCATGATGCTGTTGCGGCGCATCAACGTCAACACGGATCGGGCTGGTATCATCTTTCCTGAGAAAATACTGGACCGGGTCCAGGTAATGCTGGCCCATATCCCCCAGTCCGCCGCCATCATAATCCCAGTATCCGCGAAACGTATCATGTACCCGATGAGGGTGGTATGGTTTAAAGGGAGCGGGGCCGAGCCACATATCATAATCCAGTTCAGGAGGCACGGGTTGTACATCCAGATCGGTTTTTCCTACCCATATGAACCTCCAGTCGAAACCCGTTGCGGCATTTATTGTTACCTTTAAAGGCCAGCCCAGCAGTCCGCTGTCCACAAGCTTTTTGATGGGACGCACTGTAGTGCCCATTCCGTAGAAGTTACCGCGGAAACGGAACCAGGTATTCAGCCGGAAAATCCGGCCATACTGCTTCATTGCCTCCTTTACCCTGATGCCTTCCCCTATCGTCCGGGTCATTGGCTTGTCACACCATACATCCTTTCCGGCCCTGGCTGCATCAATGCTCATTATACCATGCCAGTGGGGAGGTGTGACGATATGCGCAATGTCAACGCTGGGATCGAGAAGTAATTCGCGATAATCACGATATTCTTTCACCGGATACCCAATGGCTTTTTTTGCCAGGGCAAGGTGGTTCGTGTCAACATCACAGATAGCTGTAACGCGTGTTCCATCATATCCGGCATGTCCCCTGCCCATAGTACCTACTCCGATAATCCCCTTGGTAAGCTGATCAGAGGGAGCAATATAATTTTTCCCGCCTAATACCCTGGCAGGAATAATTGTAAAAGCAGCAGCTGTGACTGCTCCTTTTTTAATGAATTTTCTTCTGTCCATCAAATTGAAAATAATTAAGAATTCAGAATTTCTGCCTGCCGGGGGGAGAAGAAAACAGGCTGTATTGTGCCTGTGCCAGGGGAACGCTATTGCAGCAACTTTACTCTGACCGCATTGAGTCCTTTTTGCCCCTTTTCTGTCTCAAAGGTCACTTTATCCCCTTCACTAATGGGATCAAGGAGACCATGCACATGAACGAAAATACTTTCCTGGGTTTCAATATCCTTTATAAAACCATAACCTTTGGAATCATTAAAGAAAGTCACTCTGCCGGTCCTGATCAGATCTTCAGGATCCGGTTCTTTTTGCTTGGAAACGCCGATTTCAATATCTTCTGCCTTGATGTTCTTCTTTTTGCCCGGATCGGGAGGAGTAGAGGAAAGATTGCCTTCTTCATCCACATATGCCAACATATCATCAAGGCTTTTGCCTTTTTCAGAACTTGACTTCCGCTCTTCCTTTTTCTTAAGCTTATCCTGCTTCTTTTTAAGTCGTTTCTTCTCTTTTTCTTTTTTGTTATACGTTTCCTGTGATTTGCCCATAGTTGTTTTTTAGTCGCTTTTTTACCGGTTATGGTTATTTGATAGCTTTCCCGGTTGTAAAATTAATAAAAAAGAATATCATTTACCATGTAATAAAAAACACATAATTAAATATCTTATTGTCCGGAAATGTCTAAACATGGATACAGCAACTGTATTCCGGACAACCATTACGGTATAATCACCTCATAACTATGCGAGACAATTAATCCTGGGATTCTGCCGGTCCAATGGAAATATGGATAAACCGGTAAAAAAACTGCCCTGAAAATTATATTAACCGGTATGGTTTTGGTAATTTTATATTAATAAAGCAGTCAATTACGCTTAAAACCTCTCCCCGCCAAAGCGCCAGTCGCGGACAGAAATTTGATTTCTGCCCCGCAAAGGAACCATGAACCGGAATAAGATATGAAGATCAATGGTATTTGACCTTCGGTAGCACCCGGATTCTCAATGAATAACATTAAATTTTAACATTATGGAGAAGAAAATTAATCTCAAAAGCATGGTTTTTTATGCTCCCTGATCTCCTTTATGATCGTGCTGCTCTGCGGGGGTGCATATGAGGCTTTAACCCAGGTAAGGGTAACTGAGGAGGTTATAGAGGCGCATATAAGCAGCGAGGAGCTTGATTTCAGGATCATCCGTGTTATTGAAGGGCTTGAGCATCCCTGGGCAATAGCATGGCTCACCGATGGCCGTATGCTGGTAACGGAAAGGCCAGGACGCAGGATGTAAGGCAGGGACCCGATGGTTTTATCTATTTTGCAACCGATGAAAGCGATGGAGGAGTTTACAGGATGGAACCCATTGAATAGCAATGATGAAATTGCCATACCCGACAACACACTCCCGGATACGGCATGCCGTATCCGGACTTAGTGTCCGGTTGTCAGGGCGGCGGACAGTTTGAATTACAGGCAGCAAAAAGTCTGTACTGTTATATTATTAAATAATTCCATTAATTTTGGTCCCGTCACAATAACCGGATGTGAATCCTGAATATGAGCACGACCAGGCAAGATTCAAAAGGATGGACAGTAGCTTTTGCAGCTTTTGGAATAAATCTGATACTGGGCATCCTGTATTCCTGGAGTTTAATACAGAAGGCCCTGGTAAATGACCGGGGATGGACCAATACAGAGGCTTCCCTTCCCTATACAGTTTGCCTGGCGACTTTCTCCCTTGTGATGATATTCGCAGGAAAGGCGCAGGACATATACGGACCCCGGCCGGTTTCGCTTCTTGGCGGAGTACTGCTGGGTGCCGGTTTGATAATCTCGGTTTATGCCTTCAGCCCTTTACTGATGATGCTTACCTTTGGTGTCATTGGCGGAATAGGCATCGGGTTCGGATTCTCTGCCGGCACACCATGTGCAATGAAGTGGTTTCAACCAAAGCACAAAGGAATAATTGCCGGTATAGTGGTTTCAGGGGTAGGGCTTTCTCCTGTTTATATTGCGCCGCTAACTGATTTTCTACTCAGGACTTACGGTATTCAGAATACATTTTTTTACCTGGGTATTTTTTCAGTTGCCGGCATAACCCTGCTCTCTTTGATCCTGCGAAACCCCCCGCCCGGATATAATCCGGCTTCCTCATCTGCCGTGCCTCCTGAGGATCCGGATGGTGAGCCATCCTGGAGGGAAATATTAAAGTCCAGGATATTTATCATTTTGTGGACCTCTTTCCTTATGAGCTCTGCCGCCGGGCTGATGCTGATCGGTCACCTTGCAAATATTGCTTCCATTCAGGCAAACTGGCAGGCCGGTTTTGTTCTGGTGGCTATCCTTGCGGTGTTTAATGCCATTGGACGCATTACAGGCGGTTACCTTTCCGACAGAATGGGGCGGACAGGCGCACTATTAATTGTGATTATTATACAGGCTGTCAATATATTCCTGTTCACTTTTTATCAGAGTATTCCCGCCCTCTTAACGGGTTCGGTTGTTGCCGGACTTTCCTACGGTGCGCTTTTCGCCCTGTTTCCCGCCGCAACAGCCGATTTCTTCGGACTCAAAAACCTGGGTTTCAATTACGGCCTCGTTTTTACCGGATTCGGAGTTGCAGGGATCGTTGGCCCGGTCATGGGCGGTATTGTTGCAGATGTGACCGGTACTTATACTGTCTCATACATATTGTCATCATTGATGCTGCTTATAGCTGCACTACTCATCAGGCAATTAAAATCCCCCTTGTAATTTTCGTTTTCCGGACCACAATTGCCAAGCAAGAGCATATTGCGAATGGAAGTTTTGCTTAATAAACAATCTTTCCCTATCTTTATTTGTGATGCACTGTTTAAAAGGAAAATAATTTTACCGGCTTCAACACCGCCAATTTGCACAATCCTAAAAAAAATGCATTATAATAAATGAAAAAAACCACAATTTTCAATCCACCGAATTTCCTGAGTTTTTACCGGATTATAGCATTCCCTTTTATTCTTTGGCTTGCGTTGTCCGGGAAACAGGATCTCTTTGCTATTTTTTTGACTGTAAACCTGTTAACTGATATTGCCGACGGCTATATTGCACGAAAGTTTAATATGACTTCGGAGTTCGGCGCCCGGCTTGACTCCTGGGCAGATAATTTCACCTACCTGCTGGCCTTTACCGGCATATACATTTTCAAACTTGATGATTTTATGCCCAATATCGTCAGTTTCCTTATTTGGGCTGGTCTGCTGCTTTCAGCTTTATTATTTTCAGTGATCAAATTCGGAAAGTTTCCCAGCCTTCATCTTTATTCATGGAAAATCGGCGGCTATATCCAGGGTGCATTTTTTGTAATACTTTTTACCCACGACTTTATTACTCCTTTTTACTATCTTATGATTTGCTGGGGCATCCTTTCAGCCATTGAACATATCTCCATACAAATCATCATTCCTGAAATGAGGTCCAATGCCAAAGGCCTGTACTGGGTTTTGAGAAAGGAAAAAGCACCCTGGCACTAAGTTCCCGGCCTTTGACCCCGAATTCCCCTGAGTAAGCCGGGGATGCTTTGATCCATATTGTTTGGATTCCGGATTGTTGTACCTGCAGCCTTAAGGCTCCTGCAGGCAATCCCTCTGATGAGCTTCAGGAAATCAAAATCCGGTTTTCGGAAGTTCCTGCAACGCCCTTTTGACTTCTTCCTCGGGATAGGAAAAATCTTCAATTTCTCCAGTCAGATACCGTGCATACGATGTCAGATCAAAATGCCCGTGTCCGCTGTGGGCAATCAAAATCGTTTTTGCCTCACCTGACTCCCTGCATTTAACTGCTTCGTCAATGGCAATTCGAATGGCATGTGATGTTTCTGGAGCAGAAATAATGCCCTCTGTACGTGCAAACATTATTGCAGCTTCGAAAATACCGGTCTGATGGGCAGCCCTGGCTTCAATTAAGCCAAGGTTATGCAAATGACTTACTATTGGAGCCATTCCGTGATAACGTAATCCTCCAGCGTGAATGGCGGGGGGAATAAATGTATGTCCAAGGGTATGCATTTTAAGTAAAGGCGTCAGCCCGACCACATCACCAAAATCATAGGTATACCTGCCCCTGGTAATTTTAGGACAACTTTCCGGTTCCACGGAAATAATGCGCATACCGGGACTTTTGCCGCTTATCTTATCCCTCATCCAGGGAAGCATCTGGCCGGCAAAATTCGAGCCGCCCCCGACACATCCTACAATAATATCAGGATAGGCATCTGCCATCTCCATTTGCATTATTGTTTCCTCCCCGATAATGGTCTGATGCAGGAGTACATGGTTAAGCACACTGCCCAGAGAATAATGGGTATCATCGCGCGATGCGGCATCCTCCACTGCCTCGCTTATAGCAAGTCCAAGGCTGCCGGGACACTCCGGCCATTTTTTAAGCATTTCCCTTCCGGCATTTGTGTCGGGACTGGGACTGGGAACGCACTTTGCTCCCCATGTTTCCATAAGGATGCGGCGGTAAGGCTTTTGATCATGGCTGATCCTTACCATGTAAACCTTACACTCGATATTAAAAAAAGAACATCCCATGGCAAGTGCACTTCCCCACTGGCCGGCGCCGGTTTCCGTTGCTATGCGCCTGATTCCTTCCATTTTATTATAATAGGCCTGGGCAACCGCAGTGTTCAGTTTATGACTTCCTGCCTGGCTTGTCCCTTCATATTTATAATAAATCCTGGCCGGGGTATCCAGTGCTTTCTCCAGATTAAAGGCCCTGTGCAGAACAGTAGGCCGGTAGGTGCGGTAAATATCCTGTACCTCATCGGGTATTTCAATCCACCGCTCAGTGCTGACTTCCTGCCTGATAAGCTCCATGGGAAAAAGAGGAGCCAGGTCCTCTGGTCCGATCGGCTTGCCTGTTCCCGGATGAAGGACCGGTGGCAAAGGTTCGGGAAGGTCGGCCTGGATATTGTACCAGTTTGCCGGCATATCCTTCTGGTCAAGAAACCACATTGCTCTTTTCATCTGTATATTAAATTAATTATAGTTAGCAGCTAATTAAAGTTCAGCTTTTCAAACCCGATGGATCCCCCTGGTTTATTGACTTCGTCGATCTCACATGCATTATTTTGTCTCGTTTTGCAATAGTTTTTGGATGTGAAATTCATGTCTTTTTATGTTACACAGTATAATGGGAATTCAAATTTACACACCTTCCTTTTAAATTAATTAGCTCTGTGCAAATTAATAATTTAAAATGAGAAAAACATTTTCCAGCTCTTTTTAATGTAATTACCGGGCCGCGGAAACCCTGAAGGTCAACCAGAGAGGTTTCCGGGTGAGAAATCCTGCCAGGACGTATCCGGGCAGGTGCATCAGCATTTATGGCAGATCAGCCTGGTTCAATACCGGTAAACTATTTCCCTGAGGAAATCCTGAATTGCGTTTCGCACCCCGGCACTTTCCTTGTTATGATTATTCACCAGCACAGAAAATATCAGCATCCTATCCTGCATGGTGATAATATAGCCGCTTAATGCAACCGCATTGCCGCCCAGGGTACCGGTCTTGGCATATATCCTGCCCTTTTCATCATTATAGAGATTATTCAGAGTGCCTTCGCCACCGGTGGGCAGCAAATTACTTATCCTTTCAAATCCGAATTCATCTTTCATTTTTTCGAGCAGCCAGACGAATGAACGGGGACTGAAAAGGTTGTACCTGCTCAATCCGCTGCCATCCACCCATCGCGGCTTATCAGGCATACCACTGAAATCATTTTCCAGCAGATATTCAATCAACAGTTCCTCGTTCATTACCCCCAGGAGATGATTGCTTACCATCAGGAGGGTCTGCTCGGCAAAGAAGTTGTCACTGTATACCATCATCGGCCGGAAGAGCGAATCTGAGGCACGCGAATAAACAGTATTGAAACGCCCGGGCAGATCAGTCCGTGCAGGAACCAGTCCTACCTCTTTTCGCAACGTGTCCTGCAGTAATTCCAGTGCAGACTTCATTCCATCTGTCACATATGGAACAAACAGGTTCCTCTCTCCATCCAGTCCCGGATAAATGGTGTAGATATTTTCCGTTACGGGCCTTGCAATTTCAAATTTTTCCCTGTCGCTCCCCTTGATTTCAACCGGCCATCTATGTCCCGGATCTGACATTATATAGGTTATCATAACATCATTGTCAAGACCTTCCATATCCCTTTGTGCCCACATGATCATATTCCCGTAAACCGGGAAAGGATTACGTTCCGGCATGTAGTAATTAAGATAGAAATTCCATGGCCAGCCATATCCCAGTGCCCTGGTTTCCCATGGGGGTTCAATGAATACAAGTGGTTTTTCAGCACACTGCAAAAAAGACAATACCGGCTGATCAGGATAACTGTTCAGCAAAAAAGCAGGATCGCCCGTTGCTTTGAGGAAAATGGTATCGTTATAATCAATATACTGAACACCGGGAATGCCATTGCCAACATACCTGAGGCCAGCATAAAGTGTCGGCAACTTGGTATTGCTGGCTGGAATAAAGAACTTTTCACTGTTATACTCATACAAATATTCCCTGTTTTCCGGATCATATATAGCAATTCCTATATGAGAATCGGAAATTGCAGGATTTTTAATGAACCTGTCAGGTATGTTTGTTCTTCCGAGGTATTTCGGAGAGGAACATGAGCCTGAAAAAAGGGTAAATAAAACCAGAAGTAATGTATATATGTTCCGGCGATTTAACATTATGACAATTTTACTGTCTGAAAATTCCGCAAACCATTTAAAGCACCTGCCCGCAGAGAGGCATGAACTCCACTTGTTTCCCTTATCCATATCCATACAAATAAACTATATAATTTCTTCAGTCGAAATTCCCCCTGTCTTTCAGCCTGCCGTAAAGGAAAGCAATTTCTTTTTCCCACATCTCCGGTTCGGGAGTTTCAAGTATTAATGGCATATTGTCGAAACGGCTGTCATTTATCAGCCTGATAAAAACTTCTTCACCAAGGGTCCCTTTTCCGATTAAATCATGCCTGTCCACCCTTGATCCGAAAGACTTTTTGGAATCGTTGAGGTGCATTCCTTTCAGGTAACTGAATCCGATTATCCTGTCAAATTCCGCAAAAGTTTTCTCGTAACCCACCTTACTTTTAATATCATAACCTGCAGAATAGGAATGGGCAGTGTCCAGGCATACCCCTGCCCTGTCCTTGTCCTCGATATGATCAATTATAAATTTTATGTGTTCAAAGGCATACCCCAGGTTTGTACCCTGCCCGGCAGTATTTTCAATAACCGCGATCACCCCCCTGGACTTCCCGAGGGCAATATTTACTGATTCAGCAATGGTTTTCAGGCATGTTTCCTCATCGGTAAGATTAAGATGGCTTCCGGGATGAAAATTGAGCCGATCAAGTCCCAGCGCCTCAGCTCTTTGCATTTCGTCAATAAAAGCCACCCTTGATTTTTCGAGAGCCTGCTTCTCCGGGTGACCAAGGTTGATAAGGTAACTATCATGCGGCAGGATCTGGAAGGGTTGATAGCCGTACCTCTCACAATTCTCCCTGAAGGTTTTAATCTGCTTTTCCTCAAGCGGTCTGGCCACCCATTGCCGCTGATTTTTGGTGAATAATCCGAAAGCTTTTGCCCCGATATTATGTGCATTTACAGGAGCATTTTCAACACCTCCCGTGGTTTTTACATGGGCACCTATATACTTCATATGTAAATTATTATGTAATGAAATTGATTTTCCGGGTATCGATCCAAACTGGTTAATATGCCTGAAATACCGGCCGGTTCAATTAAAAATGAAAAAAAGAGTTGTAAAAAAAAATCCGGTATAATTATTCCTCAAATCTACTGCAATCAAATTTTTAATCAAAATATTCACTGAAATACCAATTTATCACTGGATCATCAGTAACAACACCAAAATGTCGCTTCCGGCAATTGCGCATAAAAGCGGGGGTTAATTACACCGCTGAAGCTTCCTTAGCTGAGTATAATGGGGATAAAAAAACACACAATTTTTGTAACTTTAACCTAGTGTTGTTTAGTCACAAGCAATAAAAAAATTCTCTTATTTCCAGCAATATTTTACGCCAGGGCCGGATTAGAATAGCTGACATGGATAAAGCAAAAGCAGGATACCGGGAAGGAATTATTTCAATAATTACAAATACAGGATTGTTCGGGTTAAAATTATGGGCAGGAATAATATCGGGTTCAATCGCCCTGATTGCTGATGCCTGGCATACAATCTCCGATTCATTAAGTTCACTCATAGTAATAATTGGCACCCGGCTTGCCTCGAAAAAACCAGACAAGGAGCATCCTTTCGGGCATGGAAGGTGGGAACCGATAACCGCCATATTCATTGGGTTTTTCCTGGCCGTTATAGCATACAATTTCATCAGCGATTCCATCGTGAGGTACCAGTCACAGGAAACAGCTGAGTTCGGCATCTGGGCCATTGTCGTTACCCTCATATCTCTCGCAGGAAAAGCTGTCCTTGCACATTATGCTTTTTATTTAGGCCGGAAAAGCGGAAACACAGCGGTAACTGCAGATGGCTGGCATCATCAGACTGATGCACTGACCTCTGCAGTTATACTGGCCGGAATATTTTTTTCGGAAAGGTTCTGGTGGATAGACAGCGTTCTGGGAGGCCTGATATCGCTCCTCATCCTTTATGCCGTTTATGAAATAGTAAAAGAAGCCGTCAATAAGCTTCTTGGGGAAAGACCCGATCCGGAGCTGATCTATCAAATTGAATCTTTAATCAAGAAATCCTATCCCGGGGGTGTAATGCCCCACCACTATCACCTGCATAACTATATTGATCATAAGGAGCTGACATTTCACATTAAAGTCGAAGACAATATGGATATCCGCTCCGGACACCTGATTGCAACCGATATTGAGAACAGGATTTTTAAGGAATTGAATATTACGGCTACCATCCATATTGAACCAATTAATCATGATCACAAGAATGATTAATGTACTCCTGCGGGATATCCTTCATGCCGGTCTATGAAAACCGTTCCCTTTTGCAAAGGGTCAGCAGGCCAGGAAACAAGAAACAAATACTGCCGGCCCGGCCATATCGAATGCCATTCCCGGCAGAATAAATATACCCGGGCTTATCATGCCTCCCGCGGCAATGCTGAATACTCCAAATAAGTTTATCCCTTTCGTTAACATGGTTTTAACTTATCACCGAAAACCTGTTCGCTGATTCTTTTTTAAGTCCGGATATTGAAGATGAATCCCTTTGTTTTGTTCATCATTTTTTTGATACACTGGTATCTCCCGGGCGAAGTTTCACCTTTTGTAACTGAAACTTAAAATAAATAAATAAATTAGTTACATTTGGATAAATGAATCGTCCATGACGGTATTTTCAATATCCTCGCAAAATACAATGAATGTCACATCTGACAATTATTGATTAATGTAAAATGTATTGCATGTGACATGAAGGTTCCATGGGTTAGAAAATAGTAATCTTTTACCTGCAGTAAGTAATCAGCTGAATATAATGAATCCGAAAATAAAAATATTAATTACCGGGGGAACAGGTCTTATTGGCCGGGCTCTGTGCAACAAACTTATGGATAAAGGTTATGAGGTGGCTGTACTGAGCAGAAGAAAAAAACCTGATTCCAAAATGCACACCTATGTCTGGGATCCTGGAAAAAGTGAAATTGATAAAGAGGCGATTGCCACTTCCGACTTCATCGTTCATCTCGCAGGAGCGAATATTTCAGGTAAAAGATGGACCAGGCAAAGGAAACAGGAGATTGTTGACAGCAGGGTTGAAACAGCAAAATTATTGTTCAATAAAGTAAAAAGAACTAAAAACAGGTTGAAGGCATTTATATCTGCATCAGGTTCGAATTATTACGGCATGCGGACATCCGACAAAATTTTCAGCGAGGAGGACCCTCCCGGCAATGATTTTATGGGAGAAACATGCAGAAAATGGGAAAAATCGGCGGGCAGATTTAAAGAACTGAGGATAAGGACTGTGATTTTAAGAAATGGCGCTGTCCTTTCTGCCGAAGGGGGTGCACTTCCCAAAATGAACATCCCTGTCAAACTGGGAGTTGCGGCACCAATAGGCAGTGGCAAACAGTACTTCCCCTGGATACATATTGATGATTTATGTGATATTTACATCAAGGCCATTGAAGACGAGAAAATGAAAGGTGTATATAATGCAGTGGCGCCGGAACACACAACCAATAAGCATTTCATGCAGACACTTGCCAGGGTGCAGGAAAAACCTTACTGGGCTCCCAATGCACCTTCAGTTGGGGTGAAACTAGCATTAGGGGAAATGGCACAGGTTGTTCTGGAAGGGAGCAGGACATCATCAGAAAAGATAAAGTCAGCCGGTTTCAGCTTCCGGTTTCCTGAGCTGGAGGGCGCCCTTGTGCACCTGGTCGGAAAAAAAGAAAATGCGCAATAATGTCTATGAAAAACCCCGCCTTATAGTCAACGTGCAACATCTTGCAGAATATTTTAGTTTTATACTTTCTGACTATACTTCCCGCATATTCGTTCAACTCACATTCAGTAAACATATCATTTTATTAAATATTTCATATATGGCAGCACGTTATAAAATGCGGGATTCATAGAGGGATAATTTCCCGAAGAGTTGGTCTCCCGGCATTTTTCCCCGGATGCAATTGTATAAAATATTTCATATATCCGGTAAAATTCCGTTTTACAAATAGTGAATGCCTTTATAATAACTTTTTTTAAATTTGTATCGACTTTTCAATTATACAATATCTCCAGCATCTGTTGATTATGATAAACCATTATGTAAAAATTTTCTTGCTGGGGCTGTCCAAAATAAAAGTAGTGCACAGCATTCCGGGAAGGTTAAGGCTAAAGATCGATGGTCTTGAAAAAGTCAGGTATTTCTTTAAGGATAATGAGGATATACCCCTGAATTTTAATTTCTACAGGCTTTACGGAATCAAAAATATTGAATTCAGTCCTCATACAGCAAATATATTAATTGAATATGATGCAGTTATACTCAGGGAAAACCAGATTATAAACTGGGTGACACGGCTGAAAGAGATCATTATCCAAAAATTCACTTCAGGCGAGGGAAATATCAGTCAGCAAACCATTGACGACATTGGATTAGAACTGAGAAAAGAGGGCTATGAGATGGAAGAGTACAGACAATCCCCTCCTGCTTAACTAAAATTGCTCTTCACCCCTGATAATTCAAGATGATCAACGATAATTTTCCATTCAATTGACTGCATTGCATTCCGGCAAAGGCTTCCCTTATTTTGCTTTTCAGTTCCATGAATGTGAAAATTTTCCCGGCTGGTCTGCAACCATAATTTGGCCACTTGTGGAATTTTTTCAACACCTGAACGGAAGAAATCACCAACATTTTCATAATTCCTCCTGTAATCACCTTCAGATATTTCTGTTAAAAATAGTAAAGAAGGAGTTTTTATTGATTTACAGGAATTCAGCATGGCAGATTACAGCCTGAGGAAGTAAAAGAAAGATTTAATTTCATTGATGTGATAATCAACCCGCTAATTATTAATTTTGCTAACCATATTAATTTGTCATATATATTTTGACCCTTTAATCCCGGAAGTATGGCGATCGTTATTGCAAGTGATATTAAAAATCTTAAACCCTGGTTCAGTGCCCTGAACAAAGTCGATCCGTCAGTGGAAGTAACGACCATGGATGAGGTGAGGGACAAATCAGCAATAGAATTTATTCTGGCATGGAATTATCCACATGGCCTGTTAAGGAAATATCCGCGATTAAAAACAGTTGCTTCGATGGGGGCCGGGGCAGATCACATTCTCAATGACCCTTACCTGCCGGAAAACGTAAATATCGTTCGCCTTGCAGATCCGGGACTTTCGCAGGATATGTACGAATTTACCCTCGCCGCAATAATGAACAGGCTGCGGTCACTCACCCGCTACCGGGAGAATCAGATGCAGGGCATCTGGAAAAAAACACTTTACTGCCGTATTTCCGATGTGACCATAGGGGTGATGGGCACCGGTGCTATCGGAAATCATATAGCTTCCGGGTTACATACTGCGGGATTCAGGGTTTCAGGCTGGAAAAGGACTGCTGCGCCATCGGGATTATATAAAATATACCATGGCAATGACCAGTTGGAAAGCTTTTTTTCAAATGCAGGCATATTAATATGCCTGCTTCCCCTGACCGCTGAAACTGAAGGCATCCTGAATAAACAAAATATGCAGATGTTGCCGAAAAATGCATGGATTATTAATCTGGGCAGGGGTGGTCACCTGGTTGAAGAAGACCTTGTAGAACTGCTGGACTCTGGTCATCTGGATGGTGCCAACCTTGATGTTTTCAGAACAGAGCCTCTCCCTCCCGGTCACCCTTTCTGGAACCATAAAAAAATTTTCATTACACCCCATATAGCCAGTATTCCCGTCCCAGGATCAGTGGCGCCGCAAATACTTGAAAATTACCGCAACACAATTGAAAACAAGCCACTTAAAAATAAAGTTAACAGGCAAAGGGGATATTAGGAAACCGGCCCGGACAAACCGGGCATTACTCCTGCACTATCGCTTTAGCTCTTAATTTCATCAATTCAAGCTGGCCGGCAGCAATTCCGAGCAGACAGGCAGCCAATGGCCTGTTAAGTTCCTTTTTGGGTGTATTTACCGCACGGCTGGCCAGCAGAACAGCAGGCGGCACAAGCAACAACCATAATAATCTCTTGTCATAATATTTACCCAGATGTGCAAGATGCCTCAAGTGACTCAATTTATTGAGAACGATTCCGTAGGCTAACAATTTTGTTAACATAATTGTAGATTTATTATTTTGAAAACACTCTGAAACATAAACAATGCAACTTTTATACCAAGTTTATTGGTTTGCCCGGATTAAATTATCAGAGCATTCCGTCAAATCCTAATGCCATGCGGCCTCAGTCAGGACCGCTGCAGGCCGTTTACCGGAAAAAAGGAAATCACTTTGCTGAATAATCCGGTTCAAAAACTACAAGTTATTTACTTGTTTGTTATATGATATTTTACTTATATTAGCAACAACTTAGCGACACATTATTCGTGGACAATTTTCAAATAATATTTTATCCATGAATCATATATGAAACAGGGTCCATTTATAATGAGGAGCGGTAAACCCTTTTCTGCGTAGTTTAATAAAATCAAAAATCGTTCAAATGATTGATCTGAAAAAAGAACAAGAGGCCTCTCTGGCCAGGGAACCCTACAAATACTCACTTGCAGCAAAGTTTTTTTTCTTTTCCATGGACCTGGTTACCGGGAAAAAAACAACGCTTTCGAAAGCGAAACTTCTTGAATCATTGGCATCAATTCCATACCGGGCATGGGAAAACCGTCAATACAGGCGGCTGACCTGCAAATATCAGGACGAAGAAATAGTAAATAATGCCAATAAAATCATGTTTTGGGGCAGGGAAGCACAGGATAATGAGTACTGGCATTTATTGGTTATCAATGAAAAAATGAAGGAAGACGGCATGAAAAACGCCTGGTATCTTACTCCGATGGTCTCATGCACGATGATAGGAACCTGGGTAATAATTTCACGCACCCTGGCTTTATTTAATATTTCCCGTGCTTTTCTGTTCAATGCAGAATTTGAAGATCACGCAGAACATATATATGCTAAATTCGTCCAGGAAAACCCTGAACTGGACTCACAACCAGTCAAGTCAGAGCTGGTCAAAAAATACGGGGATTTCCGGTCCTGGGGAGATGTCTTCCGTCGCATCGGCCTTGATGAGCGTGATCACAGGAACAAAAGCTTTGTTTACTGCGGCAGACCGGAAGATGTGGTCAAGTATGAGGGTATGCCGGAGGTGCATTGAAATAGTAATCAAACAGGTTTACCCCAATGAAAATTAATCTTCTCATTCCTCTGTTTTTAACAATCTTAATCCTGTCATCCGGTTGCGACCAGGGGCCTTCGGTTGGCAGCGAATTAACCGATCCGGACGAAAAGGCATTTTTCAACAACCTGGCTCAATACTATGGCCAGAGTTTCAGGGGAGAACAGACCTATATGGCTGAAGGCCGGGAAAGCTGGGGTCACATGGATTTTGTGATGCACGTCACCTTGTGTGAAGACGACAGGATCCACATTCCCTTCCACCTTGATGAGGATCATTCACGGACATGGATGTTCCTTGTAGAAGAGGGTCGCCTGCGTTTCAGGCATGACCACCGTCACGAGGACGGGACCCCGGAAGCAATTACAATGTACGGCGGCTATGCCGATGGTAACGGCTCGGCACTCAGGCAGGACTTCCCTGCAGATGAATACACCTGCGAGCTGATCCCGACCTCCTGCCATGCCGTCTGGAGAGTTGAGCTGACGGAAGATCCCCGTTCATTCAGTTATATGCTGCTGAGCCATGGGGAAGAATTATTCAGGGCCCGGTTTGACCTCGAGCACCCTTACGGAGAATAGTTCAGTTATGTTTTCGGTTGGTGAATCCTATAAGATCAGCCTGCATCCGGATACAACTTTCTGATCAGCCTGATAGAACTTTGTGATCTGCCGTAACGGAATGCTGTCACTCAACCAATATATCAGGGATTCCCTATCCTGTAAAGATGACTGTCGGTCCTGATCAGAAGGCTGTTTCTGAGAATAGCAGGTGTGGCCCAGATCTCTCCATCGAGATTGTTTTCGGCGATGATATTTAATTCCCTCCCTGCCTCAATTATTATGGTTTCTCCCCTTGTTGAGCTGAAATAAACCTTTCCGTTGGCATAAACCGGGGATGAGTTAACCTGGCTTCTCAAACGATGAGACCATACATCCTCGCCACTTAAGGCATCTATGCACCTCATAATGCGGGTGGCATCGACTGTATATATAAGCCCGTCCCTGATTACGGGAGTTGACAGGGGGAAAGGTGCAATGGTTTTAGTCCATAGAACATTGGTTTCTGAAATATCGCCGGTTCCATCAGGATTTACTGCCATTAACTCCGAAAATCTGGCCCGGTTTTCATCCACCATAAATCCTGTTTCAAAATATACAATTCCGTTCTCTTCGAAAGGCATTGCAACAGTTGATTCGGCACCCCTGATAATGCTCCAGACCTCTTCCCCCGTAAGGGGATCATATGCATTAATGATCGCCGAACCATTTGAAATAATCAGATCCCTTCCATTAACATTTACCAGAAGCGGTGTAACATATGCTTTCGTGCCAATTCGCGGAATAGTTTTATACGGTTCTTCCTGGCGATGAGTTTTCCAGACATTTTTACCGCTGCGCTTGTCAAGTGCAACAATAAATCTTTTGTCCACCCCCTCATAATGCAGGATCAACAAGTCATTGTATAAAAAAGCTGAAGAACCCGGACCCTGGACGTGGTCACACTCCAGATCCGTACGGGTCCATCTGAGGGAACCATCAGATGTGTTAATGCATGCTGTTCCCAGGCTGCCATAATGAACATACACATAGCCTTTTTCAATGGCAGGTGTTGGTGATGAAAAGCTATTTATATCGTGTTTACGAATCGTTGATCCGGATGAAAAAACCGTTATATCAAATAATATATCACCGGTTGTAAAATCCAGGCAAAGGGCAGAAAGTTCCTTGCCATCAGCCGTGGCAGTGGTTACCCATACCTGATCACCGAAAACTACAGGAGATGACCATCCCCTGCCATGAATAGCTGTTTTCCATTTAATTGCAGTTTCTTCATCCCAGGTTACGGGCTCATTATCAACTATTGCGATTCCATTGAGGTTACTGCCCCTGAAATGGGTCCAGTTGTCCTGTGGCGGACTATCGCTGCTGCAACCTTGTAAAGCGGCAAGAAAAAGGAGGGTAATGGCCGGCAATAATATTTTCATAATGTTAACCTTTAAGTTATCAAACAGATTGAGGTATCTTAATCGTATTGAAAACATTGACACATACCGGTGATGACAGGTAATTTAAAGAGTACCTCAGGTAAATATAATAAAAAAAAGGGATCCGCCATTTTCGTGATATATTATAAACACCCACCGGAATGAAATTATGGTCAGAGGGAATTTTACAGCCAACTGATCAAGGGAGAAAGCACTTATGATAATTATGTTTAATATTGTAAATTGCAATAATTATTAACGGGTAACGCCTGCTGCACTGGTATTGGTTTTTCATTATTGCAAGCTTCCCTAAAAAAATTGGTTATGAGATCACCACTATTTACCCTTTCCATGCTTTTTGCTTTAACTACAATCCTTTCCTGCTCCCCGGGTCCGCGGGAAAACCATGTTAACACAACAGGTATCGATATAAGCCGGAATCACCCCGCCTACTGGGCATATAATGGGGAAAGCACCCTGCTTTTAGGAGGCTCCGTGGAAGATAATCTTTTCCAGATTCCCGGGCTGGCTGAGCATCTGGATCTGCTCGTATCGGCAGGGGGTAATTATGTCAGAAACACTATGTCAAGCAGGGATACCGGAAATGTATGGGCTCACAAAATGCTTGATAACGGCCTTTATGACCTCGGTCAATGGAACGATGAGTACTGGCGGAGGTTTGAAGTATTCCTTGAGGAAACGGCAAAACGGGATGTCGTTGTACAGATTGAAATATGGGCGACTTTCGATTATTACACTGATGATTTTGCCAGGCCAAACTGGAACATAAATCCATTCAACCCGAATAACAACGTAAATTATGATGTATATTATTCCAAGCTGCCGGAAACAGTAGACACACATCCTGTCAGGACAGAGAACAACTTTTTCCGCTCTGTTCCCTCGCAGATGGCCCTGTGGCTCGTGCTTTGGTACCAGCAGCAATTCGTTGACAAGATACTCTCCCACACCCTTCAGTATGACCATGTGTTGTATTGCATGAATAACGAAACATCGGTTTCATCCGATTGGGGGAAATACTGGGCTAAATATATTCAGAAGCGTGCTTTTCTGGCCGGGAAAAACGTTCATACCACCGATATGTGGAATCCAAGATGGCTCAACCACCCTTTTCATGCAGAATCGTTTGACAATCCGGATATTTTCACCTTTGTTGAATTCTCACAGAACAATCACCAGTCGGGCGATGAACACTGGAATAATGCTATTAACCAGATAGAAGAGCTGAAAAAAATGGGAAATATGAGGCCTATAACCAATGTTAAGATATATGGCAACGACGAGGGATTATACAAAACCACCAGGGATGCTGTTGAGAACTTCATCAAGAATTTGCTGCTGGGCTGCTCTTCTTCAAGATTCCACAGGCCCCCGGCAGGCCAGGGCCTGAATGAAACAGCACAGGCAGTTATTCGAAGCATGAGGGACCTTAGCAGTAAAATGGATTTTTTTGAAGGGCAGCCAGCCAATGATATTCTGCTCTCAAGGCAGGAAGGCGGATCCTACTGCAGGGCAATTCCCGGAAAGGAATATGCGGTTTATTTCCCTGCAGGCGGGTCGGTGGAAATTGATTTGAGCCGGTTCAGATCACAGCCTGAACTTGAATGGCTTGACGTGCTTAACACCCAATGGCATACCCCTGTAAAGCTTGAAAGGGGCATGGTTAAACTTGAAACTCCCGGCAAGGGGCATTGGGTGGCACTGATAAGGTAGCAGGGCCCTTTTTTCCTGAAGGCCATTAAATATATTTTTTAACTCTAATTTTTTATCACCTATGAGATTTGCATTTTTTGTCTTACTTATTTTTATTGCAGTCCGGCTGGAAGGGACAGAGAACCCCTCCATCATTCCCGCTCCTTCATTTTATGAAATCAGGCAGGGCTTTTTCAGGTTAAATGAAAAAACACGTTTATTTGCCGATCCTGAATTTGCACCAGAACTGCATTTTATGCAAAAAGAGTTGTTAAGGTACCAGGAGGTTGCCGTAAGCATTTCAGACCATGAAGCCGAAGCGGATGTAATCTTCAAATTAAGGGAAATGGATGGTGATATGATGTACCAGGCTGAAGTAACTCAAAACAAGATATATGTTTACGCTGAATCGGGTGAGGGAGTATTCTACGGCGCTATTTCGTTACTTCAGTTAATTAACAATTCCGCTCCGGAGGGTAATGATCTTTTAGTGCCTTCGATCATGATAAAGGATTCTCCTGTATATGAATGGCGGGGAATTATGCTGGATGAAAGCCGCCATTTTTTTGGCAAGGAAAAAGTGAAATTCCTCCTTGACTGGATGGCTTATTATAAGCTGAACCGGTTTCACTGGCATTTAACCGATGAGCCCGGATGGCGGATTGAGATAAGGAAGTATCCGAAACTCGGATTAGTCGGCGGAATAGGGAACCACACAAATCCCCACACACCGGCACTCTTTTATACGCAGGAGGATATCAGCGAGATAGTTTCTTATGCCCGCGAAAGGCATATTATAGTAATTCCCGAAATAGATATGCCCGGTCATGCCACTGCTGCCAACAGGGCCTATCCTGAATACAGCGGCGGGGGTTCGGAAAGATTTCCTGACTGGACTTTCCATCCGGGCAAAGAAAAAACATACCAGTATTTAACAGACATTTTAAGGGAGGTCAATGTTCTGTTTCCCTCTCAAATGATTCACCTGGGAGGTGATGAGGTAAGCTTCGGGAACGAACAGTGGAAGTCAGATCCAGATGTGCAGGATCTGATGAAGCGTGAGAATCTTAGTGATTTAAAGGCAGTTGAAAATTATTTCATGCACCGGATGGCCGATTCCCTTATAAATCTGAATAATAATGTTCTGGTGTGGGACGAGATGGCTGGTGCAGGTCTGCCCATCGACAAGAGCATAATTTTTTGGTGGAGACACGACCTGCCCGAACAGTTGCAACTCGGACTCCAAAATGGTTACCGCACTGTAATTTGTCCGCGCTTACCTTTTTATTTTGACTTTGTCCAGAATGAATCGCACCGTTCGGGGAGAAGGTGGGATAATAACTACAACAGGCTGAAGGATGTTTATGGATTTTCACTTTCACCTCTCCTTATCGGGGAAGAATATAAACCATTGATTTTAGGCTTCCAGGCAAACCTCTGGACAGAAACCATAAATACTGCCGACCGGCTTGATTTTATGACCTTTCCGCGTATTGCGGCTTTGGCAGAAGCCGTCTGGTCAACCGGAAGTCAGAAAGATTACGACCGTTTTTTACTGCGCCTGGAAAACCATTTAGAGCTGTTCAGGGACCATAAAATCTACTTTTTTAACCCCTTTGATGAAAACGAACATCCCGAACCGGTACTTATGGTCAGATAAGCTGCTCCTGCACTCACAGGCAGGGCTGCGATGCGAATAAATTCCCTGACATCATTAGCTGTTACATTGGCAACGCTTTTTATCTCCTTTTCCATCCATAAATGGCGGGAGTAATCCAGGCGATACAAATAATCCTGATCCCCACTCTCTTTCCGTATGGCGTTAATTACCAGCCTTCCACCCGGCTTCAGGCATTCCATGGCATGAACAACCGGCTTCCATGCGGGCGTGGTATCTATAATGCAGTCATAAAACCGGGGATAATCTTCCCCGATAAAGACAGTGTTTCAATGCTGCAAGCATCGGAGATGATCACAACAGGAAAGTTTCCTTATTTTTTGTATATTTATGTTTGCAAGATGTTTTTTTGACAGCTTCGAAAACCAACCCTGCAGCCCATCAATGCGCTTCAGTCAAAAGGGAACCGGATTGCCGGGCTCAATACTGGCAGGATTATCATTTTTCACAACATGATTAACAGGATGATTCGTTTCTTTCTGGATAACCGGCTGGTGTCCTGGCTGCTTATGATTTTTCTGATCGGCTGGGGTGTTTCGGTTGCACCCTTTAACTGGCAGATAGATATTCTGCCCCGCGACCCGGTGCCAGTGGATGCCATACCCGATATTGGAGAAAACCAGCAGATCATCTTCACCGAATGGATGGGGCGCTCTCCCCAGGATATCGAAGACCAGATAACCTATCCCCTAACCTCATCGCTGCTTGGAATACCCGGAGTTACAAGCATACGAAGCACATCGATGTTCGGCTTTTCAAGTATTTATGTGATCTTCGATGAGGGCGTCGAATATTACTGGAGCCGCTCCAGGATCCTGGAAAAACTTAACGCACTGCCTGCCGGACTGCTGCCCGGAGGGGTAAGTCCGCAACTGGGGCCCGATGCAACGGCACTGGGACAGGTTTTCTGGTATACCCTTGACGGACTGGATCAGCAGGGAAACATCGCGGGAGGCTGGGATCTGCACGAGCTGCGGTCCATACAGGATTTTTTCGTGCGGCTCGCCCTGAGCAGCGTGCAGGGTGTTTCCGAGGTGGCCAGCGTTGGCGGGTATGTGAAGGAATACCAGGTAGATCTTGATCCCGATGCACTGAGGGAATTCGACATTTCCATTATGATGGTGGCCCGTGCCCTGCAGCAAAGCAACCGCGAAACTGCCGCCAACACCATGGAGTACAACCTGGCCGAATACCTGATTCGGGGACTGGGGTATGTGGAGTCGCTGGAGGATATCAGGGAAACGGTAATCACTGTTAATAACAATGTGCCGGTTCTCATAGAAGATGTTGCAAGGGTAAACATCGGTCCCGCGGTACGGAACCATGGCGGAATACTTGACAAGGGGGGAGTGGAGACGGTGGGAGGCGTTGTTGTGGCCCGTTTCGGGGAAAATCCACTGCAGGTCATTCAGAATGTCAAGGACAGGATCGGGGAGATCAGCGCCGGACTTCCCTCGCGTGAACTACCCGATGGCACGGTTTCGCAGGTAACAATAGTGCCGTTTTATGACCGCACCCAGCTTATCTACGAAACGCTGGGCACGCTCAATGACGCAATAATCCTGCAGATACTTATATCGATAATTGTCATTATAGTGATGGTGTACCACCTGCGCACATCGCTTCTTATTTCCGCGCTGCTGCCCCTGGCAGTGCTTATGACCTTTATTATGATGAGGTATTTCGGGGTGGATGCCAATATAGTCGCGCTCTCGGGCATTGCCATTTCAATAGGCACAATGGTGGACCTGGGGATAATAATGAATGAAAACATCCTTCGCCACCTGCAGGAGGCACGAAATGCCGCAGCGAACCGGCTGGAGATTATTTATGAGGCGGCTGCCGAAGTGGCCCCCGCAATAGTAACGGCCGTCAGCACCACCATTGTCAGTTTCCTGCCGGTATTTACCCTTCAGGCTGCAGAAGGGCGGCTCTTTTCCCCCCTGGCATTCACAAAAACCTTTGCCCTGGTGGCTTCTCTTATTATCACCATTGCCTTTATGCCGGCACTGGCCTGGCAGTTTTCTGGCAGGGTAAGGATGCCGCGGTTCAGGGAGCGGTTCAGGGGCCGTTACCTGAAACCGGTATTGAACAGCATGCTTATCCTGGCAGGAATACTGATTGCCATTTTCATTCTGTGGTGGGGCGGACTGTTTTTTATCCTGCTGGGGCTATCGGGATTGCTGCAGGAGATGTTCCCCGAAAGGGTGAAGCCGCATAAAAATTTCATTAACCTGGGAATAGTCCTGCTGGTGGTCCTTGTATTGCTTGGCACCCAGTGGCAGCCCGTTGGCGTGGAACGGAGCCTTTTTATAAATATCCTGTTCCTGCTGCTTGTCATTGCACTTGTGCTGGGGATATTCAGGCTTTTCCTTTATTACTACCCCAGGCTGCTGGTATGGTGCATCAGCAATAAGAAAATCTTCCTTGTCATCCCGGCATTCCTGCTTGTACTCGGGTTTACCATCTGGGTGGGCTTTGGCTCTGTTTTCGGCTTTGTGGCCAGGGGATTTGATAATATAGGCGTGAATATCCGCCCCACCAGAGTGTGGACCGGCTTGTATCATGCTTTTCCCGGACTGGGAAGGGAGTTTATGCCCGCGCTGGATGAAGGCAGTTTCCTGCTTATGCCCACCACCATGCCCCATACGGGCATAGAATATAATTTAAGGGTGCTTCAGGAGCTTGACCGTCGGGTGCAGTCGATTCCCGAGGTGGAAATGGTGGTGGGCAAGGCCGGAAGGGCCGAAAGTCCCCTCGATCCTGCCCCGATGACCATGTTCGAGAATGTGATCAACTACAAGACAGAATACATAACCGATATGGATGGCCGCAGAATTCGTTTCCGGGTAAACAATGAAGGGGAATTCGTGCGCGATGAAAATAATGAGCTTATCCCCCACCGCCGTGGCCGTTATTACCGTCAATGGCGCGATCATATTGAAACACCCGATGATATATGGCGGGAAATAACCCGGGCCGCAAGGTTTCCGGGACTAACATCGGCGCCGCGCCTTCAGCCCATCGAAACGCGCCTTGTGATGCTGCAGACGGGTATGCGTGCACCGATGGGCATGAAAGTCTTTGGCCCCGACCTGGAGACTATTGATGATTTTGCCATGCAGATGGAAAGATTATTGCAGCAGGTGCCTTTTATCAGGGGAACCACGGTATTCGCCGACCGGGTGGTGGGCAAGCCTTACCTGGAGATACGTCCCGACCGTCGGGCACTGGCACGGCACGGCATATCCATCGAAGATTTCCTTGACGTTGTGGAAGTTGCCATCGGAGGCATGACTATGACAACCACCGTGGAAGGCAGGGAGCGGTACAATATCCGGGCCCGGTATGGGCGGGAATTCCGTGATAATCCCCATACCCTTGAAAATATCTGGCTCCATGCAGCACCCGGGTATCATCTGCCACTGGGGGAGGTGGCCGAAATTACTTTCCGCAGGGGTCCGGGCATGATAAGGGGGGAAGACACCTTCCTGGTGGCTTATATAACCTTTGACAAGGAAGAGGGGCATGCAGACCTTTCTGTTATCCAGCAGGCAATAGAGATGATACAGCAAAGGATTGAGGGGGGAGAGCTTGTTGTTCCCGAAGGCGTCACCTTCCATTTTTCCGGCGAATATGAAAACCAGCTTCGTGCCGAACGCAGGCTGATGCTGGTTATTCCATTGTCGATGATTGTTATTTTCCTGATACTGTATTTCCAGTTTCGCTCGGTGGCCACCTCGCTGATGATATTTTCGGCCATTGCCCTGGCTTTCTCGGGCGGCTTTTTGATGCTGTGGCTCTATGCACAGCCCTGGTTCCTTAACTTCAGTGCATTTGGTGTGAACATGCGTGACCTTTTCCATATGGATGTGGTAAATCTCAGCGTGGCCGTCTGGGTAGGGTTTATTGCCCTGTTCGGTATTGCCACCGATGACGGGGTGCTGATAGCAACCTACCTGAAAGACTCCTTCAGGAAACATAAGCCGGAAAACCGGGAGGAGCTTCACCAGGCAGTGCTGGAGGCAGGCAGCAAGAGGATTCGCCCGGCACTGATGACAACGGCAACAACCCTCCTGGCACTATTGCCCATTCTTTCCTCCATTGGAAGGGGGGCCGATATAATGATACCAATGGCTATTCCTGTCTTTGGCGGTATGACCATAGCACTTATAACTCTTTTCCTGGTGCCGGTCTTATTTACAGGGTGGAACGAATGGCTGATGGAAAGGGAAAGGGACCTGAAGGGTCCGGGTGAAAATACCCACGGAGCCGATATATAAAGGCAGGGATCAGCTTTTATCCCGTATATAATTTAAAATAGATCCTTTGATACCGATGAAAACAACCAAAGAACATCTGGAAAAAGGTAGCGCAACAAAACAAGCCAATAATGCAAGCCGGTCACACGGTTTTCCAAAAACACCACAGGTGCTGGTTCGGAGTCAAATTCTTCCAATGGCAGCCAGAATCATTGACATAAACAACTTTCAGGGAATCAGAATAACAGCACTGCTGGCCGTTTTTTTAATATCTGCCGCCATGATGAGCAATACCGTTTTTTCCCAGGTATATCCCGTATCCTACCTTGACCAGGCGCTTCAAAATAATCCCGGTTTGGAGGCCCGGCAAAAAGCTTATGATGCAGCCTTGCAGGAGATGGATCTGGCGCCGGCCCTCCCCGACCCGGAACTTTCAGTCGGAATATTCACCCCTCCCATGGAAAGACTTATGGGTAACCAGTGGTTTGATGTAACGATCATGCAGATGTTTCCATGGTTTGGCACCAGGGGAAGGCAAAGGGAGGCCGCGGGGGAAATGGCAGAGGAATCACGGCATATGTTCCGTGCCGGGCGGAACAGCCTTTTTATGGAGATGACCCGCTTGTGGCTGGAGATTTATAAGATAGAACAACAACAGGTAATCAATGAACAGTTTATAGAGATACTGGGGGCAAGGGAAAATATAATCTATTCGCGTTATGCTGCAGGTCAGCCGGGACTGGCACTGGACATTTATCGTCTCGAGATACAGATTGCCCGCCTGGAGAACGAAATTGAAAACCTTGACGAGGAAAAGAAAGCCCGTGTGAAAAGCTTTAATATCCTGGCGGGAAGGGAGGAAACGGCAGCAGTCGAGACCCCTTCCTCACTGCCGGAAATCCAGGCAGCTTCTGCGGATATCCCATTGAGGGAAGATATGTTAGCTGCAAATCCACGGTTGAATATGGCACAGGCCAGGGCCGGGGCTGCGGGGATACAGGAGGAGATCAGCCACCTCAGAACACGTCCGATGCTGGGAGCAGGCCTGCAGTATTCATGGTTTGCACCCGGTGAGGCAGCAATGGGCCAGATGGAAGGGGGACATATGCTTATGCCCATGTTCTCGGTCAGTTTGCCAGTTTTCACCAGAAAGAACAGGGCAGCCAGGGAACAGGGCAGCCTGCTTGCCGGTATGGCTGCCCTCCGGGTAAGTGAAGAGGTGAATGCATTGAAGGTGCAATTCGCCCGGCTGGAAGCAACATTAAATAACCTGGAACGCGACCGGGCTTTTTACAGGCAGCAGCTGGAAATAACCGGCAGGGCATGGGAGCTTGTGCTTACAGCATACTCAGCAGGGAGGGAAGGATTTGATGAACTGCTGAGCCTCCAGGATCAGTTGCTGGAGCTGGAGGTCAGATTACTGGAAAACGGAGTGGACCGGCATATCAGCTATGCCGAAATGGATATGCTGCTTGCAAGGAATATTTTCAAATGACAGGAACAGGTAATTGATCACACCGGTTACGGGCATTACTGTTAATAAGATATGTAGTGGAATAATAAAAGATAAATTCCAGGTCATGGAAAATGATAAGAGAAAAATTTGGGTAAAATACACTTTACTGATTGGCGGGGGAATGCTGCTGGGATGGCTTCTTTTTGGCCGCAGCGCTTATGATCATGAGGTTGAGTCAGAAATGGTGCAGCAGGCTGACACCGAATTTACCTGCTCCATGCACCCCCAGGTGAGACAGGATGAACCGGGCAACTGTCCGATTTGCGGGATGGAACTGATCCCCGTAGCAGACGATGACGATCATCAGCACGATGACCCATTCCTGTTCAGTATGCCGGAAATGTACAGCAAATGGGCCAATATAAGGACCATGCAGGCTGAGGAAATCCATACCGGTCCCAGCATAAGGCTCCCCGGCAGGGTAGCGGTAAATGAAAGAGAGCGGAGGCAAATATCGGCCCATTTTCCCGGCAGGATTGAAACACTTTATGCCGATTACACCGGCAGATTTATTCAGCAGGGAGAAGTCCTGGCCACCATCTATTCCCCGGAAATTATGCAGGCACAGCAGGAACTGATACAGGCCGCGGCCACCAGGGAAACACAACCCCGGTTGTATGAATCTGCCCGTCAAAGGCTCGAATTGTTCAATCTTACCCGGGAACAGATCGACCTGATTGAAGAAAGAGGTCAGGCATCACCGAACACAGATGTTCATGCCACCCAGTCAGGTTACCTGATTGAAAGAGCTGTATCGGAAGGGGATTATGTCAGCACCGGTCAGACGCTCTTTGCCATAGCCAGCCTGAGTGATGTGTGGGTTGAACTGGATGCCTATGAAACCCGGATAAGACTTATACAACCCGGACAGCAGGCAGACGTTCATATCCCTGCACAGCCCGGTACGGAATTCACCGGCAAGGTGGAATTTGTAGATCCTGTTCTCGATCCCAGGACCCGCAGTGCCAGGGTTAGGCTTACCGTGGCCAACAGGGATAACCTCCTTATGCCGGGAATGCTTGTCACAGCAAGGATAACAGCCGCCGACCATGAACCCCGGCTTGTAATACCCTTTACCTCGGTACTCTGGACCGGCGAACGTTCGGTTGTGTATGTCAGAACCCCCCATGATGATCGTCTGACCTTCGAATTCAGGGAAATAGAAACAGGTCCTCGAACCGATGAAGGTTATATAGTAGTGTCGGGCCTTAACCGGGGAGAGGAAATCGCAGTGAACGGTGTCTTTGCCATTGATGCTGCCGCCCAGCTCCAGGGACGCTTCAGCATGATGGCGCCGCCTGAAAGAACAGAGATCCCGGAGCCGTTCAGAAGTGACCTGAAAATACTGTTTGAAATCTATTTCGACCTGAAAAATGCGCTGGCAGACGATGCACCGCAGGAAGCCCGGAAACACGGACTGCGGCTGCAGCAGCAACTTGAAAAAACAGGTCCCCATTCCCTCGAAGGAGAGCACCATATGTTCTGGATGGAGCAATACGATGCCATTGATGACAGCCTGGATGAATTTCTGGAAGCAGACAATCTTGCCGGTATGAGGGTACCCTTTGAACCTCTATCGGAAGCCTTTATTGAAACTGCCCGAACCCTTGGTGCAATAGATGACACATGGTATGTGGCCTGGTGCCCCATGGTGGACGATGACAGGGGTGCATACTGGCTTAGTGAGTTTGAAGAAATCCTGAACCCCTATTTCGGTGCCATGATGCTTCGGTGCGGCGAAGTGACCGAGGTCCTTCGGGAAGGGGTGACTGATATTGAGATCAGGGAGCCGGTGCATGAACATGTTCATTGACCTTATTCCCGTTTCAATGCCATTGCAGGATTGACAGAAGCTGCCTTATAGGTGTTCCATGATATTGTTAACCATGCTGCAATCAGAGAAACCAGGGGAGCAGCAAGAAAAAACCAGTAATTTATATCCTGCCGGTAGGCAAAATTATCAAGCCAGCGGTTCAAAACCATCCAGACCAGGGGCCATGACAAAAGTGCGCTTATCAAGACCAGCAGACTGAACTCCGAAATTATCATCTTCAGGATGGTAAAATGGTCTGCCCCGTGAACCTTTCTCACAGCAATCTCCTTTGTCCTTGCAGTCAGAATAAAGGATGCAAGGGCATACAATCCCATCAGTGAGATAATTATGGCTAGCGACATAAAAATACCAGTCAGTTTCCGGGTCTGGGTTTCCCTGCTATACTGATTAATCCGGTTTTCCTGAATTACTGAAAAATTAAATGGATATTCACTATACTCTTCCTGCCAGATCTGCCTGGTCAGGTCAATCCCCCGGGCAAGCATATTTTCTCCGGCACAGATCAGAATTTTATCATAAGGCAGAGGCTCATGACCGGTAGTGAAGATCATTGGAGTGACCATCTCATGGAGGGAAAAAAAGTGAATATCATCTATAACTCCAATAACCTGCATGTTATTTGCAACGCTCTGGGATACCACCTCTTGATCAACAATATCTTCCGGAGATTTGCCCAGGGCCCGGGCAGCTGTGTGGTTAATTACTATTCCGCTTGCCGCATCCGACTTGTATCCAGGCTCAAATACCCTGCCTGCAAGGGTTCTGGTACCAAGGGCGGCAAAATAATCGGGATGTACGTTTATCACACCTGTCTGCAGCTCATGGTCATCATCGGGCATCCGTATATATGTAAAGTTATTAAGACGCTCGGTGGGAACATTCACTCCTGCCGTGACGACACTTATTTCGGAAAAACTTTCCAGTGCATTTTTAAGTTGATAAAACCTGCTCTCCTGTGTTTCCCCGCGGGGGTTATGGATGACAAACAACCCTGAATCTTCATAACCATAGTCTTTGTTGATCATGTACCTGATTTGGCTGTTGACCGACAGGCTCAGGATTATCAGGGATGTTGCACAGCAAAACTGGAAAACAATCAGTATTTGCCTTAGTTTAAAGCTGAATATCCTTCCGGGAAAATTTTTGGTGGCCGGAAGAGAGTTTCGGAAAATATCAGCCGGCTGAAAACTGCCAACGATGATTGCCGGGTAAAGCCCTGAAAGGAGTGTAATGATGACCAGCAAAAGAGTTAAAAATAACCAGTTGGGGAAAATAAAAAACGTTCCCAGGCTTAGCAGCTTATCACTGAGAATATTCACATATGGCAGCAGGATCTCAGTTAACCCGATGGCAATAACAAATGATACAACGATATAGATGGCAGATTCGATCATGCTATGCATAATGATTTTGAACCGTCCTGCACCCAGAACTTTTCTTATGCCTGTTTCCTTTCCTCTCCTTGCTGCCTGGGCGGTATATAAATTAATGTAGTTGACCGAGCCCAGCAAAAGTATTACGGCAGCAACGGCTAAAAGTCCGTTAAGCAATGTGTTGTTGCCCTGGATGTCAATATCCCACGCTATCTTTCCCGAATGCAGACGGATATCAAGTAAATGCTGAAGGTCAAAATTGACTATTTCACTCAGTTCGGGTGCAACCTCCAGGGTGACCAGATTGATTTTGTCTGATATCTCAGCAGGGTCAGCATGGTCTTCAAGCAGGAAATAATAGTGGAAACCAAAACTTCCCCAGTTTTCGAATAAAAATGATGCGTAATTCCTGGCTATTTCGCTGTTGGCCACAAATGATGCCTGGAAATGACTATGCCGGGGAAAGTCCTTCATAATGCCGGTTATGGTGACCGGATACATCCCCTGTACAAAAATTGTTTCCCCGGCAGGGTTTTTGTCTCCAAATATCCGGAGGGCAGCCGATTCGCTGATTACAACGGAATTAGGATCATCAAGGACATTGCCAGGATCTCCCAGGATAAGAGGAAAAGAAAAGAAAGTAAAGAAATTTGGATCAGCAATCAGAAAATTTTGATGAGTATAACTGCGGTCGCTGTAGCGGAGCCAGAAATCGCCATCCCTTTCCGTCCGCACACGCAATGTGGACCGTATTTCCGGTATTTTTTCAATCAGGTGGTCATTCAGCAGGTAAGGGCCCACGGGCACAGATTCGTTCAGGGGACCGTATTGTGTATTGAACCGGTATATGTTTTGAGCATCCGCATGAAACTGGTCGTACTGATATTCATCTAATGCATACAGGGCTATCAGCATTGCACTGGTCAATCCAATAGAAAGGCCCAGAACATTGATGATTGTGCTTTGTTTGTTCCGGATAAAACCCCTGATAATACGAATAATCTGACTCCTGAACATGCTGCTGGTTTTTTCGGCCCATTCCGCAAAAAATCCCTGAGGACCGACTTCTTTACTGAATTGAATCAATATTTATACCAACGATAATAAGTAGCCTATAACCAGGAGCCTGAATTAAACATGCAAAAAACAACATGTATTATGACGACTTATTAATGAACGAATCTGGACGTATAGCGTACGAAAATGAACACAATAACTTTTCCGGACCAGACAATGAAGAGGTTTAAAAAGGAATAATATCGCGTAATACAGAATTTTTTATCCCTGAAAGGTAGCAGTTCCACCAGTAGTGAAAAACAAACCGCGTGACCTCACGTTCGAATTCAATTTCCCCGGAAGGGGAGTTTTCCTTGTCGTCAGGGCTGGATGGATGGTAAAGAAAGCTTTTGCCGGCAAAGCGTGTAAGATCACTGATCACATCTGCTTCATCAGGAGTTAAGTCGAGCGAAAGATCCGACCAGGACATATACAATTCCCCGTCAGATCTGGTATCGTTACCGGAAAAATAAAATTGTGAAATTATGTGCAATCCATCAGCAACCTTTATACCTGTCAGAGGATAGAGGGCTGGATTGATGGCTTTGAAATCCAGTTCCGCCAATTCACCACTTACCTCATAGCCCCCGTTGATATCTTTCAGGTTATAGCTGAACCCGGCCCGGAGCAGTGCCTGACCAAAAATAAAAGCCTGTGCGTTTATTTGCATTATACTATCTGTGTTGAGCGAATCAGCAATGTTCGAAAGATTGCTTATAACAGCTTCCAGATCATAAAAGGGCACAGTACCTGGTTCATCCATACCTTCAGCCAGCTCGGAATAGATTATATCTGTTTCGGTTAACCGGACCTCCTTTACATATATACCGAAAGGAGCGCTGTTTATTAACCTAGAAGGCATAGCCGGACGCTGATCTTCATTAAAAGGAGGTTTGCGGTCACGGAAAACATCTATTTCCCCGCCCCTTATTTCAATCCGGGAAATAACCATCGTTCTTTCATTAATTGCTTTGTCAGCATGGAATCCTGTGGCCACAATACTTTTAATGTCAGCCTCAATCCTGTCGGTTTCATATTCTGCATGCTTATGGAATTCTTCCTTGCTGTAATGCGGCAGCATCTTCACCCCGGTCAGACTTATTTTTCCCAGGGCCTGGTCAAACGAAATACTGTCAACACGGAAAGAAAAGAGATTCTGGGGCAGGCAAATGCTGACATTTACAGCCTGAACAGAATGCTCCCCCAGTTTTATTATTTCAAGAAGATCCTTTTCAGAACCGGCGAGTTCGATCTTTCCCTGAAGCCTGATCCTGTCAGCATGAATTATCATCCGGGATGTGTCTGATATATTATTTTGACTTAACCCAATCACGGATCCTGCAAGTACCTCCAGAATAAAAATTGCAAAAAGAAACTTTCGGTTTATTCTTTTCATCGGTAAATACAGGAATACAATTGGACGCCAGCATATGCAATTATCCGGGGCAGCGCGGTTTATTTCCTGGTTATCAGCTTTTTCCATAAGCGCTTTATCTTGGTTACCTGGATAGAATGCTTGGCAATACCCTCTTCTCCCAATAAAAAGGCATATGGCTTCATAAAATTAATATGGGAAAAAACAATGCGGGTGCTGGCAAGGAAAGGCACAATAATCAACATGCCGGGAATACCCCAAATCATGCTGGCTGCAACAAGACCGGTAATAACAAAAAAGGGGCTGACATTGACATTCCCGCCGACGATATTTGGTGTAAGGATATTGTTCTCAATAAACTGAATAATTATAAACAGGATAATTACCCGGAATGCCAGCACAGGTTCACCTTCCACAAGAATTGCAAATGTCAGTGGCACCAGGCCACCCAGCAAGGTACCAAAATATGGAATGAAATTAAATAATGCAGCAGTGATTCCTAATGGAATGGCATATTGCAATCCGATGATCCAAATACCCAGCGAATTAATAAAACACAGAATAAAAACAACAGCAATAACCCCATAAAGGTAACGAACCATGACTGTTGCTATTTCACGTAAAATGACTGCCATTTCCCTCCTGCTGGATTTTCCTGCCATCTGAAGCAGAAAATACATAAATTTCGTCCTGTAATATAAAAAGAGAAAAAGATAGACCGGCAGCAACCCGAAAGCTACAATCGTATTCGTTGTGGCGGTAAAAAATCCCTGAAGCTGCTCACCGCCGGCTTCAAATGTGGAGGAAGCCCGATCCTTTATAAGATTCCTGGTATTATCCGGGTCAAGCCCAAGATACTCGCCAATCCTGGCACCAATATCAGAAACATTTTCAACTGCACTTCCTGCAAGTTTCGGCAGGTCAATGGCAAGTGGTGTCACTATTCTATACATAATTATAAACAGGCCTGCAAAAAATCCTAAAGCTCCGAAAATAATAATCATGTTGGCAAGAATACGGGGGATTCCTTTTTTTTCAAACCAGCTGGCCAGGGGATAAAGCAGGTATCCAAGCACAAAACCAAAAGCAATCGGGTAAAGAAAATTACGTATGGCAATGATTCCATATATGAAAAGGATAATGGCCAGCAGACCATAAGTAATCCGCCGTGCAGCCATATATCTTTTATCAGCCTGCTTAATATCCGTGGAGGTTTCCATAGGTAAAGACCGGTTGATTATAAAATTACTAAAATAGTTTGGACACGCAAAGTGAATATTTATTTCCCCGTTCCCGCCCCTGTTATTTTTGGTCATCAGGTCCTCAGACGGAAATATAATTGGTGGAAAAATTCCACATTACCCTCTATCCCATAAAATCATACAAGGATACAATCACTTTTTTCTCCCGACCTGTATTTTACTGATATAAAGAACTTTAAATAAGCATTATTGCCTCATTTCAATAGACTGAAATAAACCGGAACAATCCAAAAACGCAATGTGGTATGAATTTAGCTTCCATTGCAATCATGTAAATCAGTTTAACTGTAATACACACAATTGTATCGATGAGGGATAAGCCTTTAGTTCCATCTGAACAAAAACGGCCTAAAAAGGTTTCCCTCGTGAGATATTAATTTAATAACAACATGATCCGCTAATGAGACAATTAACTTTTGCTGGTTTGATACTGAAGAGCTTTACGCTTGTTACTTTTTATTTCTGGGATGTGGCCCTGAGTTCATCAGACAATGTTTCCATCAATAATATGGTACTTCGCTCCGAACAGATCCAGCCCATACCACAGCGAATCACAAATGATTTGTCAGACCTCGATATTTTCGAAAACCTGGAAGCACGTATAGAGTTTATGATGCGCATGTATGATATAAAGGGTGCCTCTGTTGCAGTAGCAAAGGATGGAAAGCTGGTTTATGCCAAAGGCATTGGTTTTGCTGATGCTGAAGCTGAAGAGCCGGTAGAGCCGCGGCATCTTTTCAGGGTTGCAAGTGTTTCAAAGCTAATAACTGCAACCACTATAATGAAAATGGCCGAGTTGGAATTGCTTGATATCAACGATAAGGTGTTTGGTGCAGAAGGCATCCTGAGTGATTCAATGTATCTGAACTATGTTGACCCCAGGGTTGAAGATATTACCGTACTTCATCTTCTTAATCATTCGGCAGGATGGAACAGGCGCTATGGTGACCCTATTGGTATGCACCGCCTTATTGCAAGGCAGATTAATATTGACTGGAGGGATGTCAGAATGCCTGATATCATTCAGCATGTCCTGGGTAAACGGCTTCATTATAATCCCGGTTCAGGCAGCGTTTACTCAAACCTTGGATATGCAATACTGGGAGAAGTTATCGAAGCTGTTACAGGGGTAGATTATGAATCCTATGTGCAGCAAACAATACTTTTGCCTCTGGGCATCCATGAAATGAGAATCGGCAAAAGCCTTATGGAGGATCGTTTGAAAAACGAAGTGAAATATTACGAGGCATCCCGCATTCCTGAAAACCATCAGAATTACCAGGACATAACTATGGTTCCTATTGCCTACGGTGGCAATCATATAGAATTACTTGGTCCGGCAGGCGGCTGGATTGCATCCCCTTCCGAGATACTAAAACTCACAGTTGCGATTGACAGTATTCCCGGCATAACAAGTCTTCTTTCACGGGAAAGCATCAAACTTATGACAGATATAACACTTTCATCCGGGCACCCGATAGGCTGGGCAGGAACGGATGGTCGCGGTAACTGGTGGCGCACAGGAACATTATGCGGAACCTCGGCACTGCTCATGCGTCAAAATGACGGGATAAGCTGGGCAGTTTTTTTTAATTCCAGCACATACATGGGAATCAGCCTCCCAGGCGTAACCCATAATGAAGTAAAGACTGCACTGGATAAAGTGGGAGAGTGGCCTAACCATGACCTGTTCTATCATTTTGAAACAATGCCCTACCTGTATCCCGACATAGCTGAATTAAGATAAGAATTAACTGCCTTCCCTTATGACCGTATTGTGCCGTAAAATGTTTGTTTTTAATCAGCATTTTCTGTAAATTTAGTAACGAACAGGGCTTTACATAATTCTTAACTAAAATCAAATGTTATGATTGAATGGATAATTGGAGCTGCAGTACTCGCCATACTTTTTGCGTTACTTGGCTTTACTACAATTGCCCGCGGGTTTGCGGCTATTGCCAAGATTTTGTTTTACATCTTTTTAGTGATCTTTATAATTATTCTTATTGCAAGCGCTTTTAATTAAAGCGGGGGCATCTGTTGTATTTCCGGTCCCGACCTCTCTGTATGCAAATTGATTTTCCTGTTTTCTGATTACTCATTTCTGAAAAGTACCGGCCGGGTACATCCTGAAATGTGCCCCTGCATTACCACTCCTGACTGGCCAGCTGCCATTCCTGCGATTTCATGCATGTAGAAGCAGGAATATGCCCCCGGGTGGAAAAATTCCCCAGTCAGATCAAGGATGGGGAGAAAAACCATCATGTGCAAAAATTATTTGCCCGGCCAGAATACGTGGTATTGAAATTCTCGCCCGCAAATCTGATTCTGAACAATATATAATTTGGCTTGTGGAATCGCAACTTAAACCGGCACAACGAAAGGACCGCATTGATGTATTGGATGCGTTGCGCGGTTTGGCTGTTTTTGGAATGTTTATGATAAACATCCGGGTATTCAGCGGATATGCTTATTATGACGGCGAATCAAAAAGTAATTTCCTGCTGGCAGGCATGGATGCTTTTTTCGATCGTCTGCATATAGTCCTTTTCAGCGGTAAATTTTACACACTCTTTGCATTGTTGTTTGGTATTGGCTTTGCAATGCAAATAGTCAGGGCCTCATCGGGCGACCACTCATTTATCCTGCACTTCAGCAGGCGGCTTTTTTTTCTCCTGCTGATCGGAACCGTTCATCTCTGGGGAATCTGGTTCAGCGATATACTTGTGTTCTATGCTCTTTGCGGCTATCTTTTGTTATTGTTCAGAGGCTTAACAGACCGGGGTCTGGTATGGTCGGTAATTTTTCTTTTATTAATTCCTGGTTTCCATGCCTGGTATCTGTACGTCACTGACGGAGGTTACACTAACATCCTTTATGAATGGGTTTCCGACAGATGGATGGCAAATAATCTTCCTCAGGCTTCAGCGGGCTATCATTCCTTCCGCATGGAAGATATTGCAGCGGTTATCCGGGATGGTTCCTGGAATACTGTTTTGAAGTTCAATTCTATCGGTCCTCTAATTAGAATATATATCATAGCATATGACATCAGGATTATTAAGATACTTGCAATTTTTGTCTTAGGTTTTTGGATCGGCAGAAACATTATAAACCATAACCTCCACAATAACAGAGTCTTTCTCAGGAATACCGCAATAACAGGATTTCTTGCAGGACTGCCCCTGAATATTTATTTTGCAATGGATGTCAGTACCCGGATGGATGAAAGCTACACAATTGCTTCAGCGGAAATACTAAACACCTTTGGTTATATCAGTCTGACCTCAGCATATGCAGCAACCTTTGCCCTTCTTTACCAGGCAGGGTTAAGAAAATTTTTAGACTGGAGTTTTAATTCCGTGGGTAAAACAGCTTTATCGAATTACCTGTTGCAGTCGCTGATTGGAATAATTCTCTTCTATTCTGCCGGCCTCGGGCTCGGTGAATATTTCGGTTCAACCATGCTTACCATTGCAGTAATTGCAATTTTTGGCCTGCAGATACTCATCAGTAATATATGGCTTAGTTACTTCCGCTTTGGTCCTGTAGAATGGATCTGGCGGGTACTTACTTATGGCCAGTATATTAAAAATAAATTGCAATGAAAGCACCCCTCATAAACCCTAACACATAAATCTTTAGTTCAATAAAAAAAATGGTACAAGTATTGCTTTTGACGTAAAAGGGAAAATAAAAATCCCGGGCCCGGCAAAAAAAATGTTTCAGTATGGGATAACAAAAAGTTTCAATAAAATCTTTCAGCATGATATTTTTCAACAGCATTTACCTGAAAAACAAGGGCTATATACTTACAACCATCTTAATTCTGGCAGGCATTGGCCTGATTGTGCCCGGCGGCACCTGGATTTCCAAAACGGAGGATATCTGGGCTTCGGAACTTGAAGAAACCCGGTCTCCGGAATCGGAAGATAGCCTGGATCCCGGAAATGAGAATGCATGGATTTCAAGGCTTGAAGAGCAAATAGCCAGGATAGATGAGAATATGTCCGGCAGGCTGGGAGTTTATGTGAAACTTCCGGGTGATAATCATGCCTTGAGTTATAATGCTGAAGATTACTGGTATCTTTCATCAACCATAAAAGTCCCGCTGGCAATAGCGGTGCTCCAGAGAGCAGAAACCGGCGAGTTGTCGCTTGATGATGAACTTACCCTCCGGGAATCGGATTTTGTGGATGGAGCCGGCAACCTGCTATGGCAGGAGCCAGGTACAAGATACACTATAGAAACCCTGCTGGAAAAAATGATTAAAAACAGTGACAGTTCTGCAACTGATATGCTGATGCGGCATATCGGGGAAGAAGAGTTCAATAAACAGATTCAGCAAAAAATGGTTTCCCGGGGCTTCAATCCGATAACCACAATACTGCAGGTACGGTATGATGCCTACAGCGAATTCCACGAAAACATTTCAAACCTGACCAATACGGATATTCTTTATGTCCATAGCACCCGGTCACGGCCCGAACGGGTGGAAAGGCTTATGGAAAGGATGGCAGTTGATAAAAGTGAGCTGCGCGCATCATCAATAGAAGAAGCATTTGAAAGATATTACAAACGCGGACTGAATTCGGCACAACTTGCGTCAATGGGACTGTTGCTGGAACGCCTGTATACCGGAGAGCTGCTTTCCAGGGAGAACACCCTGTTTTTGCTGGAAATAATGGAAAGCATTACTACCGGCGATCGCCGCATTAAAGCCGGACTTCCCGAAGGGACCCGTTTTGCACAAAAAACCGGGACCCAGATCGAAAGCGCATGCAACGCTGGTATCATTATTCCTGATAAAGCCGGAAATCAACCCGTCATCGTAGCTGCCTGTATCGAAAATTTCGGTAATATAAATGAAGCTGAAAAAGCTTTTGAATACCTTGCCCGCTTACTGACCGAGAGTTTATTACAGTAATACATGGGCATAGGCCTATATGTCAAGCCTTTATGCATCTTTTTCATTTAAGCATCATACAAATTTGACGCAGACAGAAACCGGATTTTTATTCTCCCGGATTGTGATACAGCTGCAGTAAAATTAGAATACCATACCTTCATTTGAAATTACCCGCGATAAAAAGTTTATCCCTTACCTTAACATTTCCATATT
>SLJO01000161.1 GCA_007135095.1 Bacteroidales bacterium
AGTGACACAAAAAGACATGAACAAACCAGGGGGATCCATACGAGTGAAATACCGAATATGAATTACATGCCTTAGTAAATAATTGAATATAAATTTGATAACAATAGTTTGTTCGTATGAAATCAATTGAAACTTTTGACTTTAAAAAGAAAAAAGCCCTTATAAGGGTGGACTTCAATGTGCCCCTTAACGAAAACCATGAAATAACCGACGATAACCGTATCAGGGCAGCCATTCCCACAATAAAGCAGGTACTTTCTTCCGGGGGCTCTGTTATTCTCATGTCGCACCTGGGAAGGCCTAAAACCGGGTATGAAGAGAAGTTTTCGCTTAAGCATCTGGTCAGGCACTTATCAAAACTCACAGGCGCCCCGGTAAAATTTGCAGACGACTGCATAGGGAATATCCCCATGGAAATGTCCAAAGCTCTGAAACCAGGAGAAATACTTCTGCTTGAAAACCTCAGGTTTCACAAGGAAGAGACCAAGGGCAGCGAGGAATTTGCTGCCGGGCTGGCAGCACTTGCCGATGTCTATATCAACGATGCTTTCGGAACGGCTCACCGGGCGCATGCATCCACTGCTATAGTGGCAAATTACTTTCCCGAAGATAAAATGTTCGGTTATCTTATTGAAAAGGAGCTTGAAAATATTGACAAGGTTCTCGAAGATCCAAAAAAGCCCTATACAGCCATTATGGGAGGTGCAAAGGTATCAGACAAAATACTTATCATTGAGAACCTTCTCGACCGCGTTGATAACCTGATTATTGGCGGAGGGATGACATACACTTTCATAAAAGCAATGGGGGGGAATATCGGCAATTCGATTGTGGAAGAAGACAAACTTGATATAGCACGGGACCTGATTGAAAAGGCAAAATCCAAAAACGTCAGGCTTGTTCTCCCTACTGACAATATAGTTGCCGATAAATTCGGAAACGATGCTTCTGTAAAAGAAACCGGAATTGATCAGGTACCTGAAGGCTGGCTTGGACTGGATATTGGAAAGAAATCAGTCAGTGAATTTTCAGCAATTATCAATGAGTCAAAAACCATTCTCTGGAATGGCCCGATGGGCGTATTCGAAATGGAAAAATTTGAAGCCGGAACAAAAGGTATCGCCATGGCAATTGCAGATGCTACCGCAAATGGAGCCTTCAGCCTGATCGGAGGCGGAGATTCTGTTGCTGCCATAAACAAATACAACCTGAGTGAAAAAGTAAGCTTCGTTTCCACCGGGGGAGGAGCAATGCTTGAATATATGGAAGGACGTGAGCTTCCCGGAATAGCAGCCATCAGAAGCTAGTATTATGTCAATTTTTAGTTTGACGTAGTCATACCATAGTTCAAAATGGATTAAGCATATGGATCTGTATCGCATATACATTCTACCAAGTCCTCGGCGGGTAACAATACCAGAATTTGGACTTAAGGTGTCATGTTGAAAATTGCACTTCGATATGTGCTGCCTTTAGTATTCGTCGTGATCGCAGGGGCTGTCTTATTCGGTTCTATGCTAACCATCAAGACAGCAGATAAACAGCAGGTTGCGGAAAATAAGAAAAAAGTGGTCTTTGTCGCAGGCACCCGGAGCCACGGTTATGGTTCCCATGAGCACCTTGCAGGTTGCATGCTTTTGGCCCGCTTGCTGGAAGAAAATACCAGTAACATCGTCACCAAAGTATATTCTGAAGGATGGCCGGACAGCAATGATGCATTTGAAGAAGCCAATGCCATAGTCATGTTCTCCGACGGAGGCCCTGGTCACATGGTCATTCCAAACCTGGAATCGCTAAATGAATATATGAAGCGAGGGATAGGGTTGGGTGTCATTCATTATGCCACCGTAGTTCCTTCGGGAAAAGCAGGCGACTACTTCCTTGATTGGATCGGCGGTTACTTTGAAACCGGCTGGTCCGTTAATCCATTCTGGACTGCCCAATTCGGGAATATTCCCAGGCATGAGGTTACCAAAGGTGTAAATCCCTTTGAACTCTATGATGAATGGTACTATCATATGCGCTTTTCTGACGATGTCGATAACATTCAGCCTATCTTGTCGGCGCTGCCACCGGCATCATCCCTAATGCGTGAAGATGGGCCATACTCGAATAACCCGCATGTTCGCGAAGCTGTGCTTGAACGCGGAGAGTCTCAACACGTCATGTGGCTTTATGAGCGAACCCAAATGCCTGGGCGCAGTTTTGGGCACACCGGGGGGCACTTTCATTGGGAATGGGGTCACCCCGACTTCCGTACCGTAATGCTCAATGCTATCCTGTGGATTGCCGGGGCCGGGATACCTGAAGGAGGGGTCCCCACACCCTTCATCACTATTGAGGATTTGGAAGCTAACCAGGATTACGATCAGCCAGACGACTTTGATCGCGATGCGATGAGACAACAACTCGAAGAATGGCAGGCCGGGCACAATCACAATAATGCAACCCCATGATCAATGCGATCTCGTACGATGAACCGTACCTGCAAGACCCTGTAATGTAATTGTTTTCTGGCTATTTTTATACCTCAGCACGAAAAATCAAAGGTATTTACCTGCTATCACCCGGAACTTGCAGATTAAAGAGGTAGCACGAACCATATATTTATTGCATTATAAAAGAATTAAAACTACATTCGCTGAAATTGTTAATTTCACCCAACAAAGGTATATGCAGTTACTGAGTATGATCTCTTTTTGAATAGTCATCTTCATTTTTGGATACGCCATTTCAAAAACTGTAATTTAAATAGCAACTTGAGTTGCTTAAAAAAGTGAAATATAATAAGCAATAAATATAAGGAGATAGAAAATGAAAGAGATGAAAAAGATTAATCGCCGTTCGTTTCTGAAGCAAACGGCAGCCGTTGCCGGCACCGCGATCGTGGCGCCGATGATTATCCCTCAAAGTGCCTTTGGCGCCAACAACCGTATTACATTTGGGATAATTGGTATGGGTGATCGCGGTTCGCAACTTGCCAATTCACTTTCAAGAATAAAAAACACACAGATTGTAGCACTTTGCGATGTACGCGGAGATGCCCTTAAGCAGAGGCAGCAGGAGTTTAAAACGCAATACGGATTAACTGATACCGTTGCCACACAAGACTTTCGTAAAATTATGACCGACCCTTCCATTGACGCAGTGATCATTGCCTCGCCGGAAAACTGGCATGCACTAATGTCAATTGATGCAATGAAAAACGGCAAGGATGTTTTCTGCGAAAAGGCTTTGAGTCTGACAGTGGCCGAGGGACGCGCCATGTGTGATGCAACCCGGCGGTACGGACGCATCCTGCAGGCAGGAATTCAGCAGCGTTCTGATGCAAGATTCAGGCAAGCCTGCGAACTGGCGCGTAACGGCTATCTGGGAAAATTGGAGAAAGTGATTATAGCGGTTCCCGGCGGACACAGAATTGTAAAACTGGAACCGGGTGAGGTGCCGGCAGACATAAACTATGATTTGTGGCTGGGTCCTGCCCCCTACAAACCCTACCGCAAAAATCTCTGCAATTATAATTGGTATTTCTTTACCGATTACTGTGCCGGTTGGATCCAGAGTTGGGGGGTTCATCATTTGGACATCGGAATCTGGGGGGCACCGGAATTTTTAGATTCGCCGCTGCAGGTGGAAGGTAGCGCCCAGTTTGAACCTGAAGGCGATGCGGATGTATCTTTTTTCTGGCAGGTGAAAGTTGAAGCACCATCCGGATTGATTATGGAGTTCTACGATGATAAAAGTTCGCCTATTGGTCACGGCTGCCGCTTTGTAGGCGATAAAGGCTCGGTGCACGTTACACGGGGCGGCATAATTGCATCTGACCCCGCGATCCTGAGCACTGTGATTAAACCCACGGATGAGCATCTATACCTCTCTAATGATCACATGCAGAACTTCGTTGATTGCATTGAATCGCGTCGCGACCCGGTTGCGCCGGTGGAGGCATGCCACGCATCAACAACGCTTTCCGTGGTTGCTGATATCGCTACACGTGTCAAACGCAAGGTGACATGGGACTGGAATAAGGAGCAATTTATTGGTGATGATTTCGCTAACAGAATGCTTTCGCGGACCATGCGAAACCCCTGGCATCTTTAAACAAGAGAATTAATACCCTTTAAAAAGGAAATTTAAATTATAAATATGAAAAAGAGATTCTGTTCAATTATAACGGCGTTTGTTCTGATTGCATTTGGATGTGTGTCTGGTGAGCCGGTTCCAGATGATATTATCGAAGCGGTTTCTGTGGTTGCTACTGGCAATGGTTTTCAGCCACGCGAGCCTCACTATCTGCTGGAGCAGTTTGTGCCTGTTTCCACCGGTGACAGAAAACAGCGGGTTCAGATGGCCTCGGTATTACTTGAGGCAATTGAAGCAAAAGAAACAACCCCGGCCGGCAGGACTGTGCTTGCACAGCATCTGGCTAAAGTGGCTGGCGATGCTGAGCAAAGAGCACTGAAAAAAATGCTTGATAATCCACAAACAGAGGCTAAAGAGGCTGATATTAGAATCGCACTCGGTGAAACAGAGGCCTCCTCAATAAAGAGGGAGAGCCTGGAAGTTTACCAGGCGGAGATAAAAAGTAATGATCCTGCAAAGCAAATTGCAGGTCTCTCCGGCATCTCGTTTTATTATCCTGAAGCAGCGCCTGAACTTTGCTTAAGTATGATTAACAGTGAAAATCATGCAGTTTACGCAACAGCTATACGATTACTGGCAGAACTTGATGCAGAGGAATTGGTTACGGCGTTTCCCAGGTTAAGTGAAGAGAGCCGGTTAAAGGTGTTACGTGTTATCGAAGAGCAAAGGCTTACAAAAATACAGAAGCATATTTCACCAATTGCGGAGCCTGTTATCAAAGCCAATAAAGGTGGGGCGAAAAAAGTTCTGCTGGTGACAGGGAACGAATATCCGGGACATCCCTGGCGGGAGACCGCACCCGCATTAGCCAAAATTCTGGCTAAGGACAAGAGGTTAGAGGTGAGCTATATCGAAGATCCCCGCATCCTCGCTCAACCGGTACTCAACGCCTACGACGTTATCGTGCTGAACTACCAGAACCACCAGGTGCCCGCTCCAGCCGACGCTCTGGCGAATCTTAAACAGGCGGTTAAGAGCGGCAAGGGACTGGTACTTTTCCATTTCGCGTGCGGTGCGTTTATCAATTGGGAAACAAGGGCGTTAAACACAGAGTTTGCTGAAATTGCCGGACGGGCCTGGAATCCCGAACTGCGCGGCCACGACCCGCGCGGGCCTTTCCGGGTGCAGATTACCGATGCCGACCATCCAATTATGAAAGGCCTTGCCGATTTTGATACTGATGATGAATTATACACCTGTCTTGATGGCACGGTGCCGATCCAGGTGCTGGCCACAGCAAAATCCAAAGTGGATCAGAAAGATTATCCCATGGCCTTCGTGCTGAAGCCCGGCGAAGGGCGCACCTTCCACTGCGTACTCGGCCATGATTTGAAGGCGCTGAACGATGAGGTGGGCGAGCTATACCGGCGCGGCACACTTTGGGCGGCAGGACTGGAAATAGATCAATGATACCAATAAAAGCGAGATACAGGCAACGAGTTGGTCAGGAGAATCTGGGAAAAGGCCGGACGCTCCCGGCAATACTTTCATCTGACAGTATTTGCTGTCATCATAAACAAATCAAAAGGAGAAAAAAATGAATATAATCGATGCAAATATGACGACATCCAACCGGCGCAGTTTTATACAGGGCACCGCGGCAGCTGCTGCAGGAACTCTCCTTGGAGGGTTGACCAGTCATGCACGGGAGACACCTTCCTACGGTGCGGCACAATCTGACAGATCAACCTCAAAAGGAGGAAAGGGAATGAAAATCGGATTCCACACAGATGCCTTTAACACATCGTTTAAAAACTTTGAATTCGCCCTCCAGTGGGCGCAAAAAAATGATGTTCATTACATTGAGTGTGGAGTTATAGATGGCGTAAGCTGGATTCATGGTTTAGGATACCAGCCACATGTCGCGCTATATGAAGATCCGTTAATGCTCAAAATCAAGATGGCGGAGAAATATGGAGTTAAGTTCTCACAGATTGATGCGGCCTATCCTCTCTCCGGCAAGGATGGACCCCACTATGGCACACCATATGTTTTAAAATCAATCCCATGGGCCAAACATGCAGGCTGTCCGCGTATTGCCGTAACCGATGGCTTGCATAAACCTGAGGGCATGACGGATGAAGAGTCCATGGACATGATGAAGCGGGAGTTTGAGCGGATTATTGAGGTTGCAGAGGTATACAAGATGCAGATCAATATTGAAGTGCACGGATATTTCACAACCAATCCGGATATGATGGAGAGGATGCTGAATTTCTGCGACAGCGAGTATCTCGGACTAAATATGGATACCGGCAACGTATTTATTTCCGGAGGCGATCCGGTTGAATTTTTAAGCAGGTTTATCAAAAAGGTAAACCATTTGCATATCAAGGATGTTTCGGAGGAGCTGGCCGCCCGGTTGCGCGGAAAGGACACCGGAATTGCTTTGAGTCATACTGCGATTGGCGATGGTGTTAATGCGGACAATATTAAGCGCTGCCTGGCTTTGCTTCGTGACACGGGCTTTACGGGTGTTTTGAGTATGGAATGCGAGGGTGAGGGCGGCCCCATGATTGAGAGATCGCTAAGCTGGATGCGTGCAACCATGGCTGAATTGGGCATACCTGAGACAACATAATAATAGGTATTGGTATAGACGGAATTTTTTAGTCGATTCTGCTGCAATCGCTGCTCTGGGAGCATTTGGTGTCGGTGTCGTTACTTCCTCTTGCGGCAGAAGACAAGAATATGCAGCCCCCGTTTTTCCTGATCAGGCTCCGGATGGCAGAGTATTAAGAGCCGGTGTGGCAGATTGTGGCGGCCTGGGCACCGGTGCTGCCATGAGTGTGCTCCTTCATGGCAGCCGGGAAAATGGCCACCGCTATGATGGGCCGTGTATCTTTAAATGTTCATGGAACCGTTTTGCTGTTTTTCAAAAAACCATTCGTTGAATTGCAATCTGTCAGATTATTTTGATGTCACTCCGAATATTACTTACCTTTACACGGTGGTGAAAGAAAAATTGGAATAAGAATAATTATATGTTGGATTATAAATAAATCAAGTTGGTAGTAATAATAGTGAAATTTTTCTGAGGTTGACTTTTTATATTAAAAACTTACTTAAGTATGAAAACAGTAATAAGATTTTGTGCGACATTCGTTTTTTACATCTTTTATCGGCCTGACTTTTTGATGGCACAAGACGGAGGAGGATCAGACATTGATAATCTGGAGGTGTTGGACAGTTCTTTTATGGAAATAGTATTCATACCCAACGCAGTCACGCAAAATACAGTTTCAGGCAATACTAAAATAATAATTTTATTATCATTGGTTGCAGTAGTTGCTCTGGCCTGTTTAATTTTTAAGAAAAAAATCTGGGCTTAGACAGATTACTGAGAATATAAGGCTTCGAGCGCGTCAACTCAACATTAAGTTATGTTGCACCAAAATCCATTCAGGCCTGATTAAGAAATAAACTACCCCGGGGCTCTCCCCGGGGTAGTTTATAATAATAGAGAGCGATATAAAAAATCAAGATGGAAGGAAGTACATCAAACAACTTAATTTGTTTGATGCTTAGAACTAAGAAAGCCCCCTCGCTATAAGTGCAGGTTGGTTTAAAAATTCAAGAAAAGAGTTAACGTCATGAATAATACAAAAAATGAGGGTTTGTACAACACGATCAGCCGTCGTCAAATCTTGCGGGGGATGGGCATTGTCTCCTTGGGCGCTGCCGCCGGCATTGCAGGAAGGGGATGCCGTATACCTGCGGGAGCGGCCGCCCCACATCCGGCCCCCGTTCTGCGTGGCCGTATCAACCATTCCCTGGTCAGCTGGCCATATCAGGTTTTCGGTGAAGAATGGGATCTCGATATCACCTGTCGCATGGCCCGCGACATCGGCTGCACTAGTGTCGAACTCGTTGACCCCGAAGGCTGGCCAACGCTTGCGAAATACGGGCTAAACTGCGCCATCGCCCCCAACGGTATGCCTGGCGAGCCATATGTCAAGGGGCTTAATAATACTAACTACCACAAGGAAGTGATCGGGCGTACCCGCAATGTCATCGAAGCCGCCGCCAAAGCGCCCATCGAAGTGTCATCCGTAATCGCTTTCACCGGCTTCAAATACCGTAATGCGGAAGACCCGTCCAGCGATCTAATACATCCTGAGGAAGGGGCGAAAAATACTGTTGCCGGACTGAAGGAACTTGCGCTCCTGGCCGAACGCCATGGAGTAGACATATATATGGAGCATCTGAACAGCCGGGTGCCTGACGATACCTTTCGGGGGCATCCCGGCTACCAGGGTGACGATATCGACTATTGCGCAGACATCATTCGTCAGGTCGGCTCCCCGCGCGTGAAACTACTCTTCGATATCTACCATGTGCAGATCATGAACGGTGACATTATAAGCCGAATCCGGGAATACGGCACGGACTTGATTGGCCACATCCACACCGCTGGTGTACCGGGCCGAGTGGAACTCGATAGCTGCCAGGAACTTCAATATGCACCGATCATGCAGTCGTTGCTGGATATTGGCTACAATGGCTATGTCGGGCACGAGTTCATTCCGACACGTGATCCGCTGACCGGGCTGCGCGAAGCCATCTTCGTCTGTGACGTTTAAGTTCCTTAATTCGAAAGTTGAGGTAAAATGTTGGCTCTGAGCGGAGTTCAGTTTTTTCAGAAAAACGGAATCAGAGCTTCAAATAATTAACATCAAAGAGTGCAGTTACGAAGGTTTTTTTTATCTTGCCAGCATAAAGGATAATGACTTTTTGAGTATTCCGGATTCATTGTACACTTTGTCCGGAATACTCATTTTTTCATTAAAGCCAGTAAATAATATATTATGACGATGAATAAGTTAATTTTTCTCAGTTCAATTTCTATTTTGATATTAACAGTAAAAATTACCAATGCTCAAACCTCGGGAACGGTAACAGGTGAACAAAAAAAATGGCATCCGGTAACCATAACATTTGATGGACCGGAAGCTAGCGAAACAGACGAGTACAATCCATTTCTTGGTTATCGGCTTACTGTTACATTTCGTCATGAAAGTGGAAGAGAGTCTTATGTTGTACACGGGTATTTTGCTGCTGACGGCAATGCAGCCGAAACAAGTGCTAAATCCGGGAACAAGTGGCGTGTGCATTTTAATCCCCGGCAAACAGGTAATTGGACTTATACTGCTTCCTTTCGCCGGGGCGAAAATATTGGTGTCAGTCTTAGCCCCACAGCTGGTGAACCACTTTCATTTAATGGTGCTACAGGAACAATAAATATTTTGGACACCGATAAAAGCGGCCGTGATCATCGTGGAAAAGGTATGTTACGGTATGTTGGAGAACATTTCCTGCGTTTTGACAACGGTGAGTGGTTTATGAAAGGTGGTGCTGACGCACCTGAAACGCTTTTTGCATATGAGGATTTTGATGGAACATATTTGCAAACCGGGCAAGCTTATCATACTTACGATGATATATTGTTGTGGGGCAGTACACAATCCAGAGATCGGCGCGGTTCTGTCTGGCTTAAATCATTTGAAGCTCACAAGCGGGACTGGAACGAAGGGGATCCGGTTTGGCAGGGTGATAAAGGCAAAGGGCTTATCGGTGCCCTAAATTACTTGTCTGGCAAGGGTATGAATGCTTTCTCATTTATTCCCCTTACTGCCGGTGGAGATGGGAAAAATGTATGGCCATGGATCAATCATATGGAGCGTGACCGGTATGATGTTTCTAAACTGGCACAATGGGAAATAGTGTTTTCGCATGCAGATAGCTTAGGTCTTTTCATCCATTTTAAAACACACGAAGAGGAAAATGACCAGTTACTGGATGGAGGCTTTTTGGGAATTAACCGTAAGTTATATTACAAGGAACTCATTGCGCGTTTTGCGCATCACCATGCACTCAACTGGAATCTTGGGGAGGAACACAGCCTTGTTCGTGAGTTAAACGATTCCAGTATGGAACTTGCTAAAGCAGATGCAAGATACCTTCACTGGATCGATCCTTATGACCATCCGGTAGTTATACATACCCTTGGAAGTCAATATGATGAAATATATGGGCCGCTACTGGGATTTGAATACATGGAAGGAGCTTCAATGCAGTCATGGAACATGCGGCCATGGGATAACTTCGAACGGGTTAGTACCTGGGTAAATTATTCAGCTGGATCAGGCCGCAAGTGGGTTGTATCACTTGACGAACCTGGCAGCGGAACCTTGGGTGTTTCAACTGATGACTGGGATGATAACTACAATCAGGATGATGCAAGAGCTGTGTATTGGGGTACAATTGCTGCCGGTGGTGCTGGTGTCGAATGGTATTTCGGTAATCAGGAAGAACATAACGACATGTTTGCTGAAGACTGGCGAAGCCGTGATGCATTATGGGATTATACCCGCATTGCAATGGATTTTTACCGTGAAAATAAAATATCTTTCTGGGAAATGAGAAATGCGAATAATTTGACAAGAAGCGAGAAAGACTTCGTTTTTGCAAAACCGGGTGAGGTTTATGTAATTTACTCTCCAAATGGTGGAGCATCCACTCTTAACCTGGAAAATCACATGGGAACGTATTCCATTGAATGGTACAATCCCCGAAAAGGGGGTGAATTGCAAAGGGGCAGGGTGCTCGAAGTACCCCGAACCTATTCACAACAACCTTTAAGGATCTTCCCTGATGATTTAAGTGGACAGGATGGTTACGGTGTTCCTCTCATAAAGGAACCCGTTGTCCGAAGAGGACAGGTCATAGAGGTAAGTGGCCCAGGCAGGGTCTCGCTCGGTATTCCTCCGGTTCAAGAAGAAGAACGTGAAGATTGGGTGATTCTTGTCCGGAAGCAGTAGGAGCTTCTATAGCTTTTCCCGGGATTTCCAAGTGGAACGATCAGATCCCTAATCTTCGCCAATAATTCCCTTAATCCGCTCTATCTGTTTTTGTTTGTTTACCTCCCGCAGGTTTTGGGCTGTCCGGGTGAAATACTGATGTTTTGAGATAAATTTGATCTGAAGCTTGTTCCAGTCATTGAGCGAGCCGATTTTATTCTGTACCCTGAGTTCCTCATATAAATTATTGGATACGGGAATAAAGTCACTGCGCCCGAGATAATCAAGGTCGGAGTCACACATTATTTTCTCAAGCAGGTTGCCGGGTTCGGGCGGCATCCTGGTGGCCATAATCAGTTCGCATATCCGTTCTATTTGATGGGGAGAAAAATTATACCCGGGCAGGTACTCCCTTGCCATCAGGCATCCAAGGTGTTCATGGTTATCATAGCCCTTTATGTGACCTGAATCATGGAAAAGAGCAGCTGTTTTCAATAATAACACCTCCTCTTCACCCACCCCTTCAGCCCATCCCATCAGTTCAACCTCAGTTACCACATCTATGGTATGCTTTACGTTATGATAATGCAAATGCCCCGGCAGTTCCTTTTCAAGCTTATCTAAAATTATCTCCTGCAGATCAATGAACTGTACCAGTTTGAACTTAATGTCGAATTTGTCATTGGGTATCAGCCCGAGGCCATCGACCGATATTTCGGGAACAATGCCCCGTACATAAAACATGGAAAGGTCGCCAAGATATTTTACCGGTATTTTGCCGTTATAATCGCAGATAAAAAACTCCTTAACAAGCTCGTATGTATTGGCAGAAATATTTATCATCCCGGTTTCACATGATGAACTCAGCCTGCTTGCTATGTTGACAGTATCTCCCTTCATGTCCCATGAAAGCTTCTTTTTCCCGTTTGATCTGGCCGTAACCGAACCGGTATGTATTCCTATTTGAATATCCCATACTCTGTTCTTGTTTGAACTTAATTTCAGTTCCTTAAGGTAATGATGCATTTCCAGGGCAGCCATAACCACATCAATCGGATTGGTGCTGTTTTTAACAGGAACTCCGCCCGCACACATATATGTATCGCCTATAGCCTTAAGTTTTTTAAGCTTATATTTACTCACAATTGCATCAAAACGGAAATACAGGCTGTCAAGCTCGTCAATCATCCTCTCTGTATCCATCTGGTCTGTTAGCTTTGCAAATCCCTGTATATTTGCAAAGAGAACAGTCCCCATCTTATACTTTAATACATTTCCCGGTTCATTAGTACCTGAACAATCTTCCTCTGCGCGGGATGACAGGCGTTCATACCTCTCAACAAGTTTTCCAAGTGCATCGTTTGACAGGGTCAGCTTTCTTAACCGTTCATGAAGTTCCTTATTTTGTTTTACAAGTCTGGTTATCCGCCTCAGCAATTCAATTTCCCTCTGTTCTTCCATATACCCCAAATCCTGATTTAATGACTGTTATTTGATGCTGCATTAAAATGACAGCTTAATTTATATGTTCCACGATCTCCTTTCATGCACACCATTTATACTTATTAAATAAAACAATGTTGCATATCTGCCCGACATTATTCATTAAGTTAACAAAACCCGTGCTTACAAGAAATATATTTAACCCCCCGGGTTATCTGATGTGTGGATATCCGGCCTGAAAGCAATGCGCATATAATATTGGCAAATATAATATACCATGGTTTTTAATATTAAATGATTGATTGTAATTTTAGGGAAAATAAGATCAGATCAATAATGCATACCATAGATCGAAAAAAATTCATTAATAAAATATTCAGCCTTTCGTCAGAATCTGAATTCGAAGAAGCTGCAATGGAACTTTTCCGTGCCCAGTCACAACATAACAGGGTTTATAAAAAATACCTTCAACTTCTGGGTGCCGGAACCTCCAATATAAAGGGAATAATGGATATACCCTGCCTGCCTGTTTCACTGTTCAAAACACACAGGATAATTATGGACGGGAAAAAAAGCAGTCTTGTTTTTAGAAGCAGCGGAACAGGGGGAGATATTCCATCCCGCCACCATGTTCACGATCCCCGGCTTTACCAGGCCAGTTTTCGGAACTGTTTTGAACGTTTTTACGGACCCCCGAGAGACTATTGCATACTGGCCCTGCTCCCTTCCTATCTGGAAAGAACTGATTCATCGCTGGTTTATATGGCCGGGAAACTTATTGAAAAGAGTTCTCATCCGGAAAGCGGTTTTTATCTCAATAACACCGGCAAGCTTGCAAGAACCATTGCAAGGCTTGAAAAGGAAGAAACAAATGCGATTTTGCTGGGAGTAAGCTTTGCCCTGCTCGAACTTGTCGAAGAACACCCTTTCTCTGTAAAAACCACCAGGATAATGGAAACCGGCGGAATGAAAGGGAGAAGGAAGGAGCTGACAAGGGAGGAACTGCATCAGATTTTAAGATCAAATACAGGCGCTAAGGTAATCCATTCCGAGTACGGCATGACAGAAATGCTATCCCAGGCCTATTCCCGGGGCGGGGGAAAATTTTCATCTCCACCCTGGATGAAGGTAATGATAAGAGACAGTTATAACCCGTTCTCCTATCTTGCCAGGGGACGGAGTGGCGGGGTTAATATAATTGATCTTGCCAATATGGACTCCTGTGCCTTCCTGGAAACATCCGATATGGGAAGGATGCTGCCGGAAGACAAATTTGAAATACTGGGCCGGTTTGATCATTCAGATATACGGGGCTGCAATTTGCTTGCAGAATGACAACTGCCAGGGAACGTCTGCTTTCACGTATTTATCCCGTAAACCTGCTTAACCTTTAACACTGAAGTGGTTTCACCTTTCCAACCGATCCAGTACACCCCTGAGCTTTCTGCTAAGCTTCGAGACCACCATATCATAGGAATGATCAATTAGCTGCCTGATATGGTCTGCGCTCATACTGCCGTCCAGATACACTGTATTCCAGTGCTTCTTGTTCATATGATAACCCGGCTGGACGGCAGGGTACCTTTCCCGGAGATCCAGGGCCCTGAGAGGATCGCATTTTAGATTTAACGAAAGGTCGCCGTCCAAATCCAATAACACGAATATCTTTCCCATAACCTTAAATGCCAGGGTGACATCGTCAAAAGGACACTCCTCTGTAACGGCTGTTTTTGAAAGGCAATACTCTCTTATTCGCTCGGCATCCATATCAACTGCTTAACTTCGGAAAAAATGCATTTTCAATATGATTTACAGTAAATGCTTTGCCGGTAAAAACAACTGTTATAATATCAAATCGCACCTCCAGATTTAATCTGGTCCTGCAAATATATGCATTGGCGGCACGTATCATTACTTTCTGCTTCCTGCTATTAACGGCATCAAGCGGAGGAACCAAAAAGCCAGCCATTCTGGTTTTCACCTCGGCCAAAATAAGTTCATCCCTTAATCTGGCAATAATGTCAACTTCCAGGCGCCCGCATCTCCAGTTCGTTTCAAGAATGGCATAGGAATTTGCCAGCAAATGGCTGACGGCAATTTCCTCACCACGCCTGCCAAGTTTATTATGATCAGCCATAAGGGAAGCACCTTGAGAAAACAATATACAAAAAAATCCTGACCATATACCCCGTGGCACCAATCAATTACATCAAAAAGGACAAATAAATACCTGCCTGTAAAAGTTTTGTGCCGGTAACAATGCCCGGTGAGGCTGCGGATATGTTCCTGTTAACGGAAAACCAGGCTGCTTATACTGTCTCCGACCGAAATAGCAGCATGCCGCCCTATAACAAGGGGATGGTTTTCCGGCTGGTGCCCGGCAGGAAAACCAAAAAAAACAGGGTAATCATACTCTTCCACTGCACCGGCAATAATCTCTTCAGCAGTTTTGCCGAATGGCACGTTGTTATCATTCATATCTGTCATGCCGCCCACCACGAGACCTGCTATGCCTTCAAGAATTCCGCTGCGAAGAAGTGATACCATGATCCTGTCAACATGATATAGATATTCACCTACATCCTCGATAAAAAGGATCTTGCCTGTCGTGTCGGTTTCTGAATTTGATCCCAGCAGGCTGTAGAGCACTGAAAGGTTACCGCCCGTGAGCACTCCATCTGCCCTGCCCTTACGTGAGAGCGTATGGTTTGGCTGGTAATAGGCCGGAAGAGTTCCGAACAACAATGCTTTTAGCAGTTCCAGCGATTTTGCAGATACCGGAGGTTTCCTTCCGGGAGATAATTCCGCAGGCATTGGGGCATGGATTGTTTCAATGCCATAGTTTGCATTTATGTGACTGTGAAGCACGGTAATATCACTGTATCCTACTACCCATTTGGGGTGGGTTATAAACCGGGTGAAGTCTAAACTGTCAATTATTCTAACGGTTCCATATCCGCCCCGGGAACACATTATTGCCTTTATACCGTCATCATCAAGCATAAGCTGAAAATCGGCTGCCCGCTCCTGATCGGTTCCCCCGAACTGGTTATACCCGGCATATACATTCGGTCCTGTCACTGCCTTGATTCCCCAGCTCTCAAAAAGATTTATTGCAGCATCCAGGGATCCTTTTTTAATTTGACGCGATGGAGACACAATTCCTATTTTATCTCCTGGCTGGAGGGAGGGGGGAATAACCATAATTACTGATTAATAACGCATTATATCTGGAACAAATTCCCGGTTCCCGACGAAATTGTTCTTGAAATTACTGCCCGGTTACTTATTAACCGGGCAATCTGTGTGCCGGGAAGTCAATACCTGTAATGATCGGATTTGTAGGGACCCTCAACCGGTACACCGATATAGTCGGCCTGATCCTTCGTGAGCTTAGTCAGCTTGACACCAATCTTTTCAAGATGCAGCCTTGCCACTTCTTCATCAAGTGCTTTTGGCAGCCGGTAGACCCCGGTCTTATATTTATTCTTCCAAAGATCAATTTGTGCAAGCACCTGGTTAGTGAAAGAATTGCTCATTACAAAAGAGGGATGCCCGGTAGCACAACCGAGGTTGACGAGCCTTCCCTCGGCAAGCAAAATTATTGCATGCCCCCATGGGAAGATGTATTTGTCAACCTGGGGTTTAATATTAACCTTCTCAATGTCAGGGTAGGCCTCCAGCTTATCAACCTGTATCTCATTATCGAAATGGCCGATATTGCAGACAATGGCCTGATCCTTCATCTTGGCCATGTGTTCCACAGTTATCACATCCTTATTACCGGTGGCAGTAACAAATATATTACCTTCCTCCAGGGCCTCATCTATGGTTGTCACTTCAAACCCTTCCATGGCCGCCTGCAATGCGCATATAGGATCGATCTCAGAAACAATCACCCTTGAGCCATACGTTCTCATGGAATGGGCACATCCTTTGCCCACATCACCATATCCAAGCACGACGACAACCTTGCCGGCGAGCATAATATCGGTGGCACGCTTAATCCCATCTGCCAGCGATTCCCGGCATCCGTAAAGATTGTCGAATTTTGATTTGGTTACCGAATCATTCACATTGATTGCCGGAAACAGCAAAGTACCCTCTGCATTCATCCGATAGAGGCGGCTTACCCCGGTAGTGGTTTCTTCAGATACCCCTTTTATTCCTTTAGCCATACGGTGCCATTTTTCAGGATCCTTCTCAAGATATTCCCTGAGTATCCTGAATACCTCCTTTTCCTCAATACTTTCAGGTTCAGTATCAAGTGATGAAGAATCATTTTCCGCCTGATAACCTTTATGGATAAGCAGGGTGGCATCGCCTCCGTCATCAACTATCAGATTAGGTCCCTTTCCTCCGGGAAATGTGAGTGCCTGGGCTGTACACCACCAGTATTCACGCAGTGTTTCACCCTTCCAGGCAAAAACAGGAACCCCGGCTTCCGCCATGGCGGCGGCGGCATGGTCCTGGGTGGAAAAAATATTGCAACTGGCCCAGCGCACATCGGCACCCAGTTCAATGAGCGTTTCAATTAAAACCGCCGTCTGTATTGTCATGTGCAGCGAACCGGTTACCCGGACGCCTTTAAGAGGTTTTTCATCCGAGTACTTTTCGCGCAGGGACATAAGTCCCGGCATCTCCTTTTCTGCCAGCTCAATTTCCTTCCGGCCCCATTCGGCCAGGCCGATATCCCTGATCTTGTATGGTAAGGCATCAATCTTTGTTTCCATAATATTATCTGAGTAAAGTTTAAAATTTCATATTGTGAACATACCTGTTATCCGGATATGCAGGCCATGGGTCAAAAAAGAACAGCCGCTCATCATAATGTTCCTGCCGCAGGACGACGCTTGAGGGGCTCATGCCCTGGTATGACAAAGATAATAATAAAAATTTATGCAATTTATACACTTTTCAGGCCGGAAAATAAAATGATTACAGGGCATATTGATAAATAGCATATTGCATTGGCCTGGTGACACTTACCGTGGATAAATTCCCCGGCATGAAGGAATTGGATTTCAGCTATGCCGGGTATCTGAAAGTATACGGATAGCCTCAGCTTTGTCTTTTGCAAGCTGCTGCTTAAGCTGGTCAAGGGTTTCGAATTTTTTCTCATCCCTGATCCGGTCTGTAAAACTAATGGTTATATCGCGGTTGTAAACATTGTCATCAAAGTCAATTATGTGAACCTCAAGACTCCTGTTTTGCTTTTCTTCATTAAGGGTTGGCCTGTAGCCTATATTCATCATGCCCATGAAGGATTTCCCTCCCATCATGACTTTCACCGCATAAACACCATCAGAGGGAATAAGTTTATTCATATCCCCGGGCCTGATATTTGCGGTGGGATAACCGATAGCCCTTCCCACCTGTCTTCCGCCAATAATTGTTCCATGGAGGCTGTAATGATATGAAAGCAATTGTGATGCCAGCTTCACATTTCCATGGGCCAGGGCCAGCCGTATAGCCGATGAGCTTATCCTCAAGCCGCCCTCAGTCAAAGGTTCAAGCTGCTCGATGCTGAAGCCGTATATTTCGGCACAGGTTTTAAGATTTTCGAAATTACCCTCCCGCTTCCGGCCGAAATGGTGATCAAAACCAAAAACAAGATGAGCCAGACCGGCACCATCAACCAGATATTGCCTGACAAAACTGCACGCCGGCAATTGAGAAAATTCTTTTGTAAAAGGTAATACAAACAGATGATCAATTTTATGCCGGCGTATCAGGGCTACTTTTTCCTCCTGACTTGTCAGGAATTTCAATTTATCGCTGTTTTTCCCCAAAACCATTCTCGGGTGTGGCCAGAATGTTACAATAGCCGATTCGCCTTTAAGTTCCCTGGCCCTCTGGCGAACCCTGTTAAAAACAGCTGTATGCCCCTTGTGAACGCCATCGAATATTCCAATGGAAATTACGGGGTTTCTTAAAGGCTGCAGACTGATTCCTGTATGTACTTTCAAAATGTAGCTGTATATATATTTTATGAAAAGTTTCCCAATTCTGGGGGTGACCGGCGGTGCGTATATTAAAGGCCAAATATATATGAAAATTTTTTCAGCCGGTTTGCAAACAGACGGATGAAAACATTTTTATGTTAAAGCGAAGCGGTTCATCCTGTAAGTCAAAATTTTGTATTTCTCGTACAAAAATTTGTCTCCTTCTTTTAACAGGATAAAAATAATAAATACCCGGTACAAAAGTCCGCTGCATTACCCTGCATTTTATATAAAAAATCAAATCCCCATGTACAAACCATGCGGTTTCCATGTGTTTGAAACACTGAATATCAGTTGCCTGTTAACTATAACTCATTGATTATTAAATTTATTAACCTTTCATATTTAATCCAGGCCAGGGAAAAGTAAAAACAAGAGCTGACGGGTTGTTATGAAAGGGTTGAGCCATTGGAAAATAAAAAATATGCGTTATATTACATGTTGTAATACAATATTCAGGACATAAAAAGAGGCATACAAATACTACCCATGCAGATTCCGAAAATCATTAAAAAAGATCCCTGGCTGAGACCTTTTGAAAGCAGGATAACCGGAAGGCAGCATTATGCAGCATACATGGAGAAAGAGCTGACCGGAGGCCTTCCGCTGAAAGATTTTGCCAACGGACACCTCTTTTTCGGAGCCCACCGTACCGGAAGCAAACTTATTTTCAGGGAATGGGCTCCCAATGCTGAAAAGATATACCTGAGCGGCGATTTTTCAGGCTGGCAGGACCGCGAAGAATTTCTGTTCTCCAGGTCTGATAACGGTGGCTGGGAGTTGATTATTGATCAGGACCAGCTCAGGCACGAAGACCTGTACCGGTTATCAGTACACTGGAACGGCGGCAGGGGAGATCGTATACCCGCTTACGCAAGGAGGGTTCTGCAGGACAGGGAAACATATATATTCAATGCTCAGCTATGGGACCCGCCCAGGCCATACCAATGGGTAAACCAGGCTCCGGATCATTCCGGCAAGCCAGTAATGATATACGAAGCACACATCGGGATGGCCACCGAAGAACAAAAAACCGGTACTTTTGATGAGTTCAGGCAACAGGTTCTGCCGGTTATTGCAAAAGCAGGATATAATACCATTCAGCTCATGGCCATACAGGAACACCCTTACTATGGCTCCTTCGGATATCATGTTTCAAATTTCTTCGCCGTTTCGTCCCGTTTTGGGACGCCTTACGATTTGAAAAAGCTTATTGATGAAGCACACGGTATGGGAATAGCTGTAATTATGGACCTGGTCCATTCACATTCGGTAAAAAATGTGAATGAGGGGCTTGCGGAATTTGATGGAACGCCCTGGCAGTATTTTCATGCCGGACCAAGAAGGGAGCATGTGGCATGGGATTCATTATGCTTTAATTATAAAAAGCCTCAGGTAGCGCACTTCCTTTTATCAAACTGTAAATACTGGCTGGAGGAATACCGTTTCGACGGTTTCCGTTTTGACGGGGTTACCAGCATGCTTTATCTGGATCACGGACTGGGACGGGACTTCACAAGCTACGACCAGTATTTTGACGGTGCACAGGACGAAGATGCCATTGCCTATCTTACCATGGCCAACAAGCTCATACACCAGGTCAATCCCCACGCCATCAGTATTGCCGAGGAAATGAGCGGAATGCCAGCGCTTGCGGCCCCGGTAAAAGACGGAGGCATTGGATTCGACTTCCGCCTTTCAATGGGCATACCCGATTTCTGGATAAAGATCATTAAAGAACGGTCGGATGAGCAATGGAACACAGCGGAGATCTTCAATGAGCTTACTAAAAAACGCAGCGAAGAGAGAACAATAAGTTACGCTGAATCACATGACCAGGCACTGGTGGGAGATAAAACAATAGCCTTCAGGCTAATGGATAAGGAAATGTATTACTGCATGGATAAGAATATCCAGTCGCTGATAATAGACAGGGGGATAGCCCTGCACAAGATGATAAGGCTGATAACCTGCGCTACGGCCTGGGGAGGGTATTTGAATTTTATGGGAAATGAATTCGGCCACCCTGAGTGGATTGATTTTCCCCGCCAGGGAAACAACTGGTCTTACTTCTATGCACGCAGGCAATGGAGCCTGTTTGAAAATAGGATGCTCAGATACCACTACCTTGGCGATTTTGACAGGGCAATGATCTCAGTTATTACAAAGGACCCGCAGTTTTACACATATGACCAGCATCTTATACACTCCAACGAAGGTGACCAGGTCATGGCATTCACCCGGGGATCATTGCTCTTTGTTTTCAATTTCAGCCCTGCTGTATCTTTTTCCGGCTACGGATTAAAGACCGGTCCGGGCCGCTTCCGCCTGCTGATTAACAGTGATTCGCATGAATACGGGGGATTTGGAAGAATTGACGAGAGCATGGATTATATAACAGAATGGGATGGCAAGGTTAACTCCCTTCATTTTCTCAAACTTTACATCCCAAACCGCACCTGCCTGGTTCTGGAGAAACAAAAGGTCAGGGGTGCATATTCCAGACAGCAGAAATAAAGAAAGCACCCCCTGCTTCCCGCCTGATCCAAAATGTTGCCCATGAAATCCCCATCAGCCTTCGGCAGACAATAACATGAACAAACCATGCGGGTTTGACTTCGTCGGTCTCACATGCAGTATATCCCTCATTTGGCAAAAAGGCTGATGTGACATTAATGAGAGTGAAATACCGAATACGAATACGCCGCATGGGCAGGATGTTACTCTATTTCAACAGTAAATTCAGCAGAACCGACCCCCCCTGTAAAACCGGCACCTTCAATAGTGAGCACCATCCTTTCCATCCCCTCGACCAGGGGAATTCGGAAATTGATTATTCCATCATCACCCGATACAAGTTCCGGATCCCAGTGGATTGTTTTGCCCGTATTTCCTGCCAGGGCGGGATTATCGGAAATTTCAACAATATCAGTATAGAATTGAGCTGGTGTATGATATCCGAGCATCGAAAATTCCAGAGCATCCTTGAAACCATCATATCCCGGCCGCCTGGTATATGCAAGGATAACGCCTGTGGCTCCCCTTATTCCGAAAATGGCAGCACTTGTACCCCTGAATATCTCAATTCTCTCCACATCCCTGGGATACATATTTAAAAATGTACTCCGGTCAACAAATATGCCATCTACCATGAATCTTGCCTCATTGGACATTACAAGGCTTGTGCGGCCGCGTATTATGATCTCGCCGCCTTCAAATCTCAGGCCTGTTGCCCGCTGGCGTAAAACCTCATACAGGTCTCTTTCTGTGGTTTTATCGTAATCAATAAAAATTGTCTGATCCGGTGTACCGTAAAGCTGGGAGGCAACTTCACGTTCGGATGGATCCCTTCTAGAGGGTCTCCGCTGGCGGCTCCAGTCATCACCCCTGCTGGTTATGGCCATTTCCCTTGTATAAATGCCAGGCTCATAGTCATATCTTCTTTCCCCCCTCAGGTTCAGCTTAAATACAGGAGGGTGATTGGCAGGAAGTCTCTGGCTTGACAGTTTAGCTGTGATAACGCCTTCATAAAAAAGCTCAGTAAAAGCAAAATTTCCATCCCGGCCAGTCCTTGTTGAAAAAAGGTCATCGTAGCCATTGGTTATTTCCAGCAGCACAGGGTAATTTGTAAGTGATTCATTCTTTGCGGGGTCAAAAAGCTGTCCCCGTACATTCAGCCCCCGGGAGGGAGTCACCCTGATATCAGGGAGTTCTCCGGATATTACATCATCCCAGTCAAACCTTCTCCATCCATGCGTCAGGAGCAAAAGATCAATGAATTCTTCACTGCCGGCCCCGGATTTAAAATGTTCGTGGATTTCTTCAGACATCCCCTTCAAGTCAGAATCGAATAACAGATATGATAACATATCCATTCTGTGTGTTTCAATACCGGGCCGGCCTGCAACAGCGGAAAGCGAGAAATTTCCTTCCACCGGATTTCCCGTTCCATCCCTTACTATTAACTGCATATCCAGCCGGTCGCCTTTCCGTTCTGCCTGAACAACGGAGGAAAAAGTCAGTTCATCATCCCTGTTAATAAATATGAGCCTTTCCGCAACAGGTCTGTGAGGTTCCTGAAAAACCGTGAAATGGGCAATACCGGAAGGAAAAGAAGCCTTGTCAATAATAATCTCCCTAATGCCCTCCTCAAGATCGAAAGTTTGGGCAAAGTAAGGTTCTCCCCTGGTATGTCCTAAAAGCAAAAGCTCCCGGGAATCCGGCGGGACGCCGGAATTTACAGCAGATGAGACAATGACCCTGATCTGTTTCCCGTCCTTGTCTGCCCTGAGCGAATACCCCCCGGTTCTGGCTTCAGGCAATTCATAGTTTCTATACCCTCCGCCGTCGACGGAGATACGTGCCGTGTAAGTGGTGTTTTCTTCAGGTACTATTTCGAAAACTCCTATCCCGGCGAAACCGGTCATAACCGGTGCAACGGTTTCTCCGTTGCTGTCAATGATCTCGCCTTCTGCATCAAGTCCGTACCCGAGGAGATCGGCAACTTTAAAAGCAACACGGTTGGCAGTGCCCTCAACCAGGTGGCCGCCTTCGGGGAAGAAGGCCACCTGATGATCTTCAGAGTTAAACAGTTCCCAGAAGAAATGCCGGACCCCTTCAGTGAAGGAAGCCGGCTGGTGATCCCCGCCCATTCTGCTCAGTTTCCGGTTAAACCTCCTGTTCTTTCTAACTTCGCCACGGGGAATCCTATTGGCATATTCGGGGTTATTAATGTATAAATGGCGGGCATAATAATATTCTTCCCCGAAGTTCAGCATCCAGTCTGTATATGCCCTGATAATATAATTGCCGTCGGGCATATTGTCGCCGAGATAGATTTCTCCGGCAGCAAACCCCTTTTCAGCAAGCAGTACTCTCATTTCCATGATATTTCCATCAGAGTGGATCAGTTCAATATAAATATTGGTTGAGTCAGTAAATGGATCGTGCCTTATCCCGTCAAGCAGATAGGCTTTGAACCAGATTGCCTCCCCGGCTTTATATTCTGCTTTGTCTAAATGCAGGTAAACTTTCTGGGGCTCTGTGAAAAAAGTGTGGAATTTGAGATTATCCATTATTTCAGCACCAGGAGTGTCTTTCCTGGATCCGTCAGCAGATTGCAAAACCATCATTAATGATATCACAATCAATATTATGTTTTTGTTTGTTATCATACCAGCAGTATTTTTCCGGGTGTACATAGGACATTTGCTATTTCTCCGCATACTTATATATGATCTAAATTTCTACTTATATAAACATCATATTAATGAAAAATGTTTTGACAGGATCAATTTAAACAATCATAAATATGCATAAAGTATCATAAAACTTTATTCTCAAACCACCCGGCGAATACACCGTGCTTAAAATTTGTTAAAGAAAAAAGCCTTTTGTAAATTGTCATCCCGGAGAACCGATATTTCTTAACCCAATTCAAGCAAATGACCCCTTTAACCTGCACTCACAAACTTTTACTGATATCAGCCATATCGGTAATTACGCTGATTTCTGCCACCAGCCATGTCCATTCAGCCGAAACACTGATAGCCACAAGCCTCAGGACCGGGTATTATATAAATCCGGTGGGAATTGACCAGGTTAATCCACGGTTATCATGGATCATAGAAAGTGACCGCCAAAACACACAACAGTCAGCCTGGCAGATTCAGGTTGCCACCAGCCGGCAATCGCTTGAAACAGGTGACCTTGTATGGGATACCGGAAAATATTCTTCAAACGCATCGATCCATAATTACTATGATGGACCACCACTGGAATCAGGGCGCAGGTATTATTGGAGGGTCAGGATCTGGGACAATCAGGAAAACATATCACCCTGGAGCGAGGTTGCATATTGGGAAATGGGGTTGCTTGGCAACGATGAATGGCAGGCTGAATGGATAGAGCCTGATCTGGATGAGAATACTGAAGAGCCCCAGCCTGCTCCGATGCTGCGGTCAGAATTTGAAACAGGGGGCAATATAGTTTCTGCCAGGGCCTATGTTACCTCTCACGGGCTTTACGAAATGCACATAAACGGGAGAAGAGTCGGACAGGATCTTTTCACTCCAGGGTGGACAAGCTACAATAACAGGCTGCAGTATCAGACCTATGATATTACAAGGTATCTTAAACCGGGCAGGAATGGCGTGGGCGTATTCCTGGGAGATGGCTGGTACAGGGGGTTTATAGGCTGGGGAGACCAGCGCAACTATTATGGCGAAACACTTGCATTGCTGGCCCAGATAGAAATTATTTACGAAGATGGCAGCAAACAGGTTTTCGGCACAGGCCCAAACTGGAGATCATCAACCGGCCCCATCCTCTTTTCAGATATCTATAATGGTGAATATTATGATGCCCGTATGGAAAAAAACGGATGGTCCCTGCCAGGGTATGATGACAGCCAGTGGAACGGAGTAATTACCGCCGGTCACGGAACAGACAGGCTTATTGCGCAGCAGGCACCTCCAGTCAGGAAAATTCAGGAATTAAAACCGGTTGAAATATTTACCACTCCCGGGGGCGACCTGGTAGTGGACATGGGACAGAACATGATAGGCTGGGTAAAACTCAGGGTTCAGGGTCCTGCCGGAACCAGGGTTACCCTCAGGCATGCAGAGGTGCTTGACAGGGATGGGAATTTTTATACCAGGAACCTGAGATCGGCCGATCAAACCAACACTTATATATTAAAAGGAGGCGGCAGTGAAATCTGGGAACCCCGTTTTACATTCCAGGGATTCAGATATCTTGCTGTTGACGGATATCCCGGCAACCTTTCACCCGACAATATTACCGGGGTGGTTATACATTCTGAAATGGAACCAACAGGCCATTTTCAAAGCTCGCACCCGCTGATCAACCAGCTCCAGCATAATATAATCTGGGGACAAAAGGGGAATTTCCTGGATGTGCCCACCGACTGTCCCCAGAGAGATGAACGAATGGGATGGACAGGCGATATACAGGTATTTGCCAATACAGCCAACATCAACATGAATACGGCAGGATTCCTTGCCAAGTGGCTGGGTGATCTGCAGGCAGATCAGAATGATGCCGGCAGTGTTCCGCATGTGGTGCCTAATGTCCTGGGTGAAGGAGCATATGGATCTGCCGGTTGGGGTGATGCTGCACTCATAGTACCATGGTCTGTTTACTGGTATTTCGGTGATACCAGGATACTGGAACAGCAGTATGAAAGCATGAAGGCATGGGTAGAATTTCAAAGGAACAGGGCGGCTACAAACGAGAACAGGTACCTGTGGGATGTTGATTTCTCATTTGGCGACTGGCTGTCTTACAGCACCGCAAGCAATCCGCATTACCCGGGGGCATATACCGATTACCACATGATAGCCACAATGTTTTTTGCCCATTCCACTGATCTGCTGCGCAGGACGGCCGGAATACTTGAAAAACCTGCCGATGTAAACAACTACAGTGCGCTTCTGGAAAATATAAAAGTCGCTTTCCGGCAGGAATATGTCACCCCCGGGGTAAGGGTGATGTCAGACACCCAGACATCATACCTTTTGGCACTTGCTTTTAAACTGCTTCTTGAGGAGCTGGAGCCTGCTGCCGTGGAAAATCTGGTATCTGAAATCCAGAACAGGGGACATCTCACCACAGGCTTTCTTGGCACTCCTCACCTGAACCCTGTTCTGAGCCGCTACGGGCATAGTGAAACAGCCTTCAACCTTCTGCTCAGGGAAGACTTCCCTTCATGGCTGTATCCGGTCACAATGGGAGCAACCACTATATGGGAAAGGTGGGATGGAATAAAACCTGACGGAACTTTCCAGAGCGAGGATATGAACTCATTTAACCACTATGCATACGGTGCAATCGGAGAATGGCTTTACGAGGAAGTGGCAGGAATCAGGCCTGTTACCCCGGGATATAAAACCCTGGCCATCAAACCGGTTCCGGGGGGAGGGTTAACCCACGCAAGGGCAATTGTGAATTCAGTGCATGGAAGAATAGAATCATCCTGGGAGTTTGAAAATGACCTTTTCACGCTTAACGTTGAAATACCCGCGAATACCTCAGCCCTGGTAACATTGCCATATGCCCGGCTCGGGGCGGTTGGCGGAAGTTATGAGGAACAGGTGTTAAATCCCGGAATTCTGAGCATGGTACAGAAAGAAGAAAATGTAGAGGCCCGGCTTGGTTCGGGAAAGTACATTTTCACATACAGGTCGGAAGAACTTTTTACCGCTGCAGGTATAGAGCATCAAACCGGCAACCCTTTACTGCATCTTGATAATACCATAGGAGAGCTTATTTCATTCAGCAATTCACGCAACATACTTTATCATTACATTCCCGAACTTATGGACTCACCCTGGTTGAGCCAGGTAATGGGATTCACCCTCAGGCAGGCCATGCAAAGCTTGCCGGTTCAATTCAGGGTGGCTGACCAGGTAATTGATAAAATAGGTGCAGAACTCCGGATACTCTGAGAATACTCCCTGCCGGGTCATGCAACAACTGGTTTAAACTGAAGGTGCCGCAGGAAAAGAAGGATCCTTATAGATTTTCTTATAAATGGGAGGAGCCGGGAACGGAGTTCCCGTGGGCCATCATTTCTTAATCAAGCTTTGATCTTATCATGCTGGCAATTTCGGCTAATTCCTCCTCACTGAACTTCAGTTTTGGTCTGCCGAAATTAATATCATCCAGGCGGTTGATGGGTATAAGATGAATATGCGCATGGGGTATTTCCAGTCCCAGAACTGCAATACCAATGCGTTTACATGGAACAACTTTTTCTATAGCCCTGGCAATACGTTTGGAAAACACCTGTAAGCCGGCAAGAAGATTGTCATCCAGGTCAAACAGGTAATCGATCTCCTGCTTGGGTATTACCAGGGTGTGCCCTTTTGCCAGGGGATTGATATCCAGAAAGGCATAATAATTATCATCCTCTGCAATTTTGTGAGAGGGAATCTCCCCTTTGACTATTTTACTGAAAACACTTGCCATAATTTTACCTGTTTATAGCGTTACCTGGAAATATCCATTATCTCAAGGGTGATTTTTCCCGATGGAACCATGATCTCTACCTCTTCGCCCACCTTTTTACCAAGCAGGCCTCTTGCTATGGGAGTGTTTACGGATATTTTCCGGTTTTTAATATCTGCTTCCGATTCAGAAACAATCAGGTATTCCATTATAGAGTTGCTGGCTTTGTTTTTGATTTTGACCCTGTTGAGAATTTGAACGCGGTTTATATCAATCAGGGATTCATCCAGTATCCGTGAATTTGCCAATGAATCTTCAAGTTTTGCGATCTTCATCTCAAGCATTGCCTGAGCTTCCTTGGCAGCCTCGTATTCAGCATTTTCTGACAGGTCTCCTTTATCCCTTGCTTCGGCTATTTGCCGGGAAATTTCGGGACGCTCAACACCTCTGAGGTGTTCAAGTTCAGATTTCAATTTATGTAAACCTTCTTCTGTTAAATAAGAAACTTTACTCATGATATATCTTATTAATTGATTAAAATAAAAAAGAATTCCGGTAACCCGGAACTCCTTCCCGGGTAAATATATAAAATTTTATAATTCAAAATCTATAATGTCTGCACTATCCAAAGCATTCAATGTTGGATCCTGCTTTGCTCTTAACAAACTTTTAGTTATTTAAATCTGTTTCTAAATG